>CANQWI010000018.1 GCA_947627515.1 uncultured Clostridia bacterium | reverse complement strand
CCCATATGCACGGGCAAATACTGACCGAATGCGGGACTCTACCCGCATGAGAAGCTGTCACGCTGTCCTTGCGTGACTGAGGGGTTCCGAAAACCCCTTTGGCCTGAAGGCCACTTCCCCTAAAAGGGGCAGCAAGGGAATTCTGAATTTAAAATTAAAAATTAAAAATTAAAAATTGTGGTGTTGCTTCTCTGCTTACCTTGACGCAGCCGCCCCAAGGGGCCAAAATAACGGTACCCCTGCGGGGCAATAAAAAAGCGGGGAGGACCCGCTTTTTCGACAATAAGTGAAGGATTTTTTGCTCAAACAATGTAATTTTCGTCGGGAGCGGCACTGTCGAGCTCGGCCTTCTGACCGTCGTAGCCGGGCTTGCCGAGAAGGGCGAAGGTGGCCTTTTTGCCCGCCTCAACGCCGGGCTGGTTGAAGGTGTTGATATTCAGCATCGCGCCCGCGTATGCCGTCTGGAGCTCGAAGAGGAAGAGGAGCTGTCCGAGCGTGAATTCATTGACGACGGGTAGATAAATCGTGTAGTTGAGCCGCCCCGCCTTGGTGAGTGCAAAGGCCGTGGCTTTGTTCTCTGCCTGAATGAGCTCCTCCATCGTGTGGCCGCCCAAAAAGCTCACGTCGGGGATGCTCTCACAGCCGTGGGGAATGGGGTACTTTTCCTTATACGAGCCGACGGAGAGGAAGGTGACGACCTTGTCATAGGGGCCCTCGGTGTAGAGCTGGACCTGCGAGTGCTGGTCGGTGACGCCGAGTGCCTTGACAGGGGTCTGGCCGACGTTGCATTTCTCGCCCGAAAGCGTCTCGTTCTTGCCGAGGCTCTCTGCCCAGAGCTGGGCGTACCAGTCGGAGACGTATTTCAAGTTGTCCGAGTAGGGCATGAGCACGCCGATATTTTTTCCGTCCTTCATCGCGAGAAATTGCAGTAACGCGCAGATAAGTGCGGGATTTTTCTTGAGATCGGGGGTTTTGCACAGCCTATCCATGTAGGCTGCACCCTTTAAAAGCAGCTTGATATCGATGCCGAGGACCGCCGCGGGGAGCAGCCCCACGGGGGAAAGCTCGGAGAACCTTCCGCCCACGCCGTCGCCGAGCACAAAGCTCTTCACGCCGCCGAGTTCCTTGGAGATCTTGACGAGATTTCCCCGCGAGGCGTCCGTCGTAAAGACGACATGCTCCTTGACGTCCTCGCCTGCCTGTTTCAGAAGGTCGGAGACGATGAGGTACTGCGCCATGGTCTCGCTCGTCGCGCCCGACTTCGAAATGACGTTGAAGCAGGTTTTTTTGATGTCAATGACGTCGAGGAGCTCCTTCATGCGGACGGGGTCGACATTGTCCTCCACATAGAATTTGGGGCCGTGCCGCTTGGAGCGGGGCAGGTCGTTGTAGTGAAGATGGCAGAGGGCGTTGAAGGCCATGATGGGGCCGAGCGCGGACCCGCCGATGCCGAGCACGACAAAGTACTCAAATTTTCTGCGAATGTCCTTGGCCGTTTTGAGGATGTCCTCGACGATCTCCTCCTGGTTGTAGGGGAGCTCCGTCCAGCCCATAAAGAGCTCGTCTTTGCCCCTGTTCTCGTTCACATAGGCGTGCGCCACCCTTGCGAGCTTTTTGTTTTCTTCGATGGTCTTGGGGGAGACGCCTCTTTCCCCGAGATATTTGTCCGTCATGTCGGTGTAATCCACCCTGACGCGCCATGCGCTGCGCTGAGATTCCGAAAGTTTCATGTTTGCCTCCTTGTTTTCGGGGATATTGTAGCACAAACAGACGTATTTCGCAAGAGAATCGAGGAAATTTTCTGCGTTTTTCGGTCAAAAATGAGGGGGAGACGGAAGCGGGCGCTTTTCTCGCGTGTCATGCGATTCGATGACGAAAAATCGATTGACTTTCCCTCCTGCTTGCGGTATAATGTAAAAAATCCCATTCCCTGTTTATATGGGAGCGGAAATACTTTGCGGGAAGAGGACATGGATAAGGTCGCAGACGACAAGGCGAAGGAAGAGAGACCTCCGCGCAAAAAGAGCGGTTTTCGTTGGCTTTGCTACCGCTTCACAAAGCGTGCGTTCGACATCCTCGCCTCGGGACTCTTTCTCATCCTTTTTTCGTGGCTGTATCTCATCCTCGCGCTCGTCGTGAAGCTGAGCGATCTCGGTCCCGTCTTCTACCGCCATGAGCGGGTGGGCAGGAACGGGAAAACGATTTATATCCCCAAATTCCGCAGCATGAAGAGGAATGCGGACCGCCTTGAGGACATGCTTACGCCCGAGGAGCTCGAGCAGTACAGGCAAGAGTACAAGCTCGACAACGACCCTCGCGTCACCAAGATCGGGAGGTTTCTCAGGAGAACAAGCCTTGACGAGCTCCCCAATATCTTCGCGATCTTTGTCGGGAAAATTTCCGTGATCGGGCCGCGTCCTCTGATGCGGGAGGAGCTTGAGAGCAAATACGGCGAGAATGCCGAAAAGCTCGTCTCCATACGTCCCGGCATGATCGGCATGTGGGCGGCGAACGGCAGGAGCAACTGCACCTACGAGAGCGGCGAGCGGCAAAGGTTGGAGCTCTACTATGTGGACCACTGCTCCGTCGGACTCGACATCAAAATCATTTTTAAGACTATCATCGGCGTCCTGAAACGAGACGGCGCAAAATAATTATGAAAATTCTACACATTCCGAACTATTACTTTCCGCATATCGGCGGGATCGAGCAGACTGCGCGGGACTGCGTGAACGCGCTCAAGGAGGACAACGAGCAGCGGGTATTCTGCTTCAACCATGAGAAGGGGGATGTGACGGACGAGACGGACGGCGTTCCCGTCACGCGGGCGGGCTGCTTTGCCAAAATCTCCTCGCAGTCGCTCTCCTTTTCCTACGGAAGCCTTCTTAAGAAGGAATTTGCGACGTTTGAGCCCGACGTCGTTGTCTTTCACTATCCCAATCCATTTGCGGCACATGCGCTCCTGAAATGCCTCAAAAAGCGGCCCGAGGTCAAGCTCGTTCTATACTGGCATCTCGACATCACCAAGCAGAAGCTTTTGAAGAGGCTTTTCGAGGGGCAGAACAGGCGGCTTCTGACTCGTGCGGAGAGGATCGTCGCCACAAGCCCCGACTATATCGAGGGATCGAAGTACCTTTCCGCATACCGTGAAAAGTGCACCGTCGTCCCCAACTGCGCCGCAAGAGAGCGCACGGAGTGCAGTGCGGAGACGCTCGCCCGTGCGGAGGAGCTGAAGTCTGCCTTCCGCGGCCGCACCCTTCTCTTTGCGCTCGGCAGGCACGTCCCCTACAAGGGGATGGAGTATCTCATCCGTGCGAGCGGGTATCTGCCCGATTCCTATGCCGTTTGCATCGGCGGCGAGGGTCCGCTCACCGAATCTCTGAAGCGTCTTGCGGAGAACGACACCAAGGTCTCCTTTCTCGGCAGGATGGACGAGGAGGAGCGCAAGGCCTTTCTCTGCGCCTGCGACGTCTTCTGTTTCCCCTCGATCACCAAGAACGAGGCATTCGGGATCGCCCTTGCCGAGGCGATGATGATGGGCAAGCCCTCCGTCACCTTCACGGTCGAGGGCTCGGGCGTCAACTATGTCTCCCTCAAGGGCGTTACGGGGGAGGAGGTGGAAAACGGCAACGCCGAGGCCTATGCGCAGGCCATCGACAAAATTGTCTCGGATCCCGCCCTCTACGTCCGCTATGCGCAGGCCTCCCGTGAACGGGCGGAGACGCTCTTCTCGGAGGAGGCCTACCGAAGAAATATCAGGTCGCTCCTTGCGACGCTCTGAAAATCGGATCATCTCTTATGGAAATCTATGGCATTATCATGGCGGGCGGCGGCGGGACGAGGTTTTGGCCTCTCTCCCGTCAGCACACGCCGAAGCAGCTTTTAAATCTCAGCGGGAAGGACGTGATGGTGGATGAAGCCATTTCACGCCTCAGCCGCATTGCCCTGCCCGAAAATATCTACATCGCCACCAACGAGCAGCAGCTTGCGCCCATGCGCGAGGCGGTGAAGGGCCGCATTCCCCTCAAAAACATCTTTCCCGAGCCCGCCTCCCGCAACACGGCGGCCTGCATCGGCTATGCGGCGGTGGAGCTCATCAAGCGCAAGGGGGACGGCGTCATGATCGTCACCCCCTCCGACGCCTTTATCAGGGACGAGGAGAGCTTTGCCCGCACCCTCAGGCTCGCGGTCCGCGCCGCAGAGGAGACGGGGGAGCTCGTCACGGTCGGCATCCGACCCACCTTCCCCGCGACGGGCTACGGCTACATCCGCATGGAGCAAGGGGACGGACTTGTCAAAAAGGCGATCCGCTTTGTCGAAAAGCCCCCCTACGCGCAGGCGGAGGAGTATCTGAAAAGCGGCGACTATGTCTGGAACAGCGGCATGTTCGTCTGGAAGGCCTCGACCATTCTCGAGCACTACAGGACACTTCTTCCCGAGCTCTATCACTATCTCGAGGAGCTTGGGGAGGCCGTCGGTACCCCCTCGGAGGAGAGTGTCCTGAGGGAGGCGTATTCAAAAATTTCCTCTGTCTCCGTCGACTACGGCATCCTCGAAAGGAGCCGCGACATCCTTGTCGTGACGGGAGAATTCGGCTGGAGCGACGTCGGGAGCTGGGATATGCTCTCCGCGGTCAGACGGGAGGATGAGGACGGCAATATCGTCGTGGGGGACGGCGTGCTTCTCGATACAAGGGATACGACCGTCTATGCCAAGAGCAGAACGGTCGCGCTCCTCGGGCTTGACGGCCTTGTCGTCGTCGAGACGCCCGACGCCGTGCTCGTCTGCCCCAGGTCAAGAGCGCAGGACGTGAAAAGAGTCGTGGACGAGCTCCGCGAACGGGGCAGAGAGGATTTGCTCTGATGGATCTCGGCGAATACAGGCGGTGGCTTGAGAGCCCCGTCTTCGATGAAGCAACAAAAAGGGAGCTTTTAAGCCTCTCCGAGGAGGAGATCGCGGACCGCTTTTACCGTGAGCTCTCCTTCGGCACGGGCGGGCTCCGCGGCATTCTCGGGGCAGGCCCCAACCGCATGAATCTCTATACGGTCGGGCGTGCCACGCAGGGCCTTGCGGACTATATCAACGAGACGGTTGAGGGGGGCAGCGCGGTCATTGCCTACGATTCGCGGCACATGTCCGAGGAATTTGCCCGCGCCTCCGCCTGCATCCTTGCGGCCAACGGCATCAGGGTTTTTCTCTTCGAGGGCCTGCGCCCGACGCCCGAGCTCTCCTTTGCGGTGCGCTATTATCATGCGACGGCGGGGATCGTCATTACGGCAAGCCACAATCCCCCCGCCTACAACGGGTACAAAGTGTACTGGTCGGACGGCGGGCAGATCGTTCCCCCGCATGACAAATGCATCATCGACCGTGTGGGCAGGACCGCCTACGAGGACATTCGCCGCATCTCCGAGGAGGAGGCAAGACGCCGCGGGCTGCTTGTCACCCTCTCCGAGGAGACGGACAGGGCATATCTTGACGCTGTCAAGACGCTCTCTCTCTCCGCGGAGGCCGTCAGGGCGCAGGGGAAAAAACTTAAGATCGTCTACACTCCTCTTCACGGGACGGGGAATGTGCCCGTGCGGAGGCTTCTCAGGGAACTCGGCTTTGAAAACGTCTATGTCGTGCCCGAGCAGGAGCTTCCCGATCCCGACTTTACGACGCTTGCCTATCCCAACCCCGAGGACCCCGCAGCCTTTACCCTCGCCCTTGCGCTCGCAAGGGAGAAGGACGCCGACCTTGTCCTCGCCACCGACCCCGACGCAGACAGACTGGGGGTGTACGCAAAAAACAGGGCGGGCGAGTATGTGCGCTTTACGGGAAATATGAGCGGCCTGCTGCTTGCCGAGTATGTGCTCTCCCGCAGAAGGGAAAAGGAACTTCTTTCGGAAAAGGGGGACGGTGCGCTCGTCACGACCGTCGTCTCCTCCGAGATGGCCCTTCCCATCGCAAGGGAGTACGGCCTCACCGTCATAGCGACGCTCACGGGGTTCAAATATATCGGAGAGCAGATCCATAAATTTGAATGTGCAAGCGAGAGGCTCGGCGGCAGGATCGACGGACGTGCGGGCGCATATAAATTCGAATTCGGCTTCGAGGAGAGCTACGGCTGTCTTGCGGGGACGTATGCAAGAGACAAGGACGCCGTTGCGGCCGTCATGCTGCTCGCGGAGGCGGCGGCCTATTATGCGGAGCAGGGCCTCACCCTTCCCGACGTCATGGCGTCGATGTACGAAAGGTACGGCTACTTTTCAGAGGAGCTCAGGACGGAGACGGCGGCGGGCGCGGACGGTGCCGAGCGCATCGAGCAGGCCATGCAGGCCATCCGAAAGGCCCCTCCCTCCGCACTCGGTGAGAGTCGCGTGATCTCTTTTATGGATTATCTGAAGGGGGAGAGCGGTCTGCCGCGGAGCAACGTCCTGCGGTTCGAGCTCGAAAACGGCTGGTGCTGCGTCCGTCCGTCGGGCACGGAGCCAAAAATCAAATTTTACATCGGTACGAGCGGGGATCCCGAGAGCGCGGAGACGCGTATGCGGGCCATTCAACGGGATCTCATGCGCTTGACAGGCTTTGAGGTATAAAATGATCCGACTGAAATCGGTTTACAAGACAATGGTGTGGGGCGGGCTCAAGATAAGGGACGTCCTGCACAAGGATACGGGGGACCTTGCAAAGGTCGCCGAGAGCTGGGAGGTCTCCACCCACCCGAGCGGACAGTCCCTCGTCGACAGCGGAGAGTATGCGGGGAGGGAGCTCACCGAGCTCTTTGACGCCATCGGCTGGGAGCATGCGGGCGAGTACGGCCAGAAGCACAGACAACTTCCCGTCATGGTGAAATATATCGACGCGAGGGAGAATTTATCCATTCAGGTGCATCCCGGAGAACGGTACGCCCGCAAGCACGAGAACGACGGCGGCAAGAACGAGATGTGGTACATCCTCGGCGCGGATGAGGGCGCGTATATCTACCTCGGCTTTAACCGCGACGTCACGGGCCGCGAGGTCCGCGCCTCCATCAAAAAGGGCACCATCGAGACGCTTTTGAATAAAATCTACGTGCAGAAGGGGGAGGTCTTCTATATCCCCGCAGGCACTGTCCATGCCATCGGCGCGGGCTGCCTCATCTGCGAGATCCAGCAGACTTCCGACGCCACCTACCGCCTCTACGACTACGGGAGACTGGACGACAACGGGCGGCTCAGACCCCTTCATATCAAAAAGGCAATGGATGTTCTCAACCTGCGCCGTATGCCCGTCCCCACCGGCAGAAGCGTCTCCTCCGCAAACAGCAGGGCGCGGAAAATGCTCGGCGTGCTCGGCCACCTCACCGTTTCGGAATATAACGCCTCGGGCGAGTATACCCTGCTCGATCCCACCGCAAATATCGGCACCGCGCTCGTCCTCGAGGGCGAGGGGGAAATGGACGGCGAGGAGGGCCGCACCCACATCAGGGAGGGCGAAACATGGCTTCTCACCTCCCATCGCTACACCGTCACCGGCAAATGCCGCGTGCTGATCATCAGCTATTGACCATGAGGATCGCGATCGATTGCAGATATATCGGAATGTCGGGGATCGGCAGAGTTTGCGAGGGGCTCCTCGGCGCACTGGATTTTTCGGCGCATTCCTTTTTTTTGATCGGGAAGGGGGAAAAACTCAAAAAATACCATGCCACGGTCGTTGAAAACGACACGGATCCCTATTCTGTTGCGGGACTGAGGTCCTTTCCAAAGGAACTCAACCGAACATGCGACGTTCTCCTTATCCCGAATTTTCTCATTCCATTCGGCGTAAAGCTCCCCGTCTACACGATCATGCACGACCTTGCCTTCCTTGACGTCAAGGAGACGACGCGGGGCTTTACGGATAAATTGATCAAAAAAACGCTGTTGAAGCGTTGCATGAAGAGATCCAAACGCATTGCCTGCGTCTCTCGCTTTACACTGGAACGCTGTGAGCATTACTACGGAAGGCTTGCAAAGAAGTGCTTTGTAAACTACAACGGCATCTCGGAAGAGGTATTCTCCTATGCGAACGCGCATGAATGTGCTCAGAAGGAGGATCGGATCGTCTTTGTCGGCAACGTCAAGCCTCACAAGGGGCTCACGACGTTGCTTTCAGCTTTTTCCAAGCTCGGCGGGCAGACCGTCCTCAGGATCATCGGCGAAAAGGATAATTTTCTGACGGGACTCAAGCTCGATGAGAGTGCCTACCGCAACGTGATCTTTACTGGGAGGCTTGGGGACGAGGAGCTCTTCTCTGAGATCGCCCGCGCAAAATACCTTGTTCTTCCCTCAAAATACGAGGGCTTCGGCCTGCCCCCGCTCGAGGCACTCGTGCTCGGGACTCAGCCCATCGTCTCGGATATCCCCGTCTTCCGCGAGGTATATGAGGGGCTTCCCGTAAAGTACTTCGGGAGCGAGGAGGAGCTCATCTCTCTCCTTCGGGAGCCCCCGCAGAAGATTGATGCAAAACGGGAGATCATGGAGAGATACAGCTATCAAAAACAGGCAAGAGCTTTGTTAGAGAGGATAGAGGGAATCCTATGATCCCGAAAATCATTCACGCCTGCTGGCTCGGCAATGCCGAAATGCCGCAGGAACAAAAAGAATATATTGAGGGTTGGCGTCAGCTTCATCCCGATTGGGAGATAAGGCTTTGGACAGACACTGATTTTGCGTCATATTTGGACGGCAGTCCGTTCGTCAAGGCCTGCCTCGAGAGGAGAAAATACGGCTTTTTAAGCGATTACTTCCGCTTCACCGTCCTCTATGAGTTCGGCGGCGTGTATGTCGATACGGACGTAGAGATCATGAAGCCGCTCAATGAGTTTCTCGACTGCAAAATGTTCATGGGCTTCATTTTTGATTCCTCTGTCGGCACCGCCCTCTTCGGCACAGAAGCAAAAAACCCGCTCATGCTTGAGTGGCGGGAGATCTTGGAACGCGATTTTGAGGAGAAGGGAGACTTTACGGTCAGCAACGACTGGATCACGAAGTATTTTCTCGACCATTTCTCCGATTTTCTCTTGAACGGCAAGCACCAGTCCCTGTCCTCCGGGATCGAGATATATCCCAAGGACTGGTTCGAACGGTATCAGACGAACAAAAAGAGCGGCGGCGGGTATGCGGAGCACCACTGCTACGGCTCGTGGAACGACAAGAAGAACGTGCCTCTTTGGAAAAGGACGTTGAAAAAGCTGCTTCCGCGCAAGTGGATCTCTGCGCTTGGGCACCGCCGCGCCGTAAAACATACCCCCTACTATGCCGTCTATCAAGAGCATAAAAAGAGATGAAGATCTATGTCGTAACACACAAGCCGTGCGACAGCATATTGCCCGCACAGTATGAATATATTCAGGTCAACGCGGCGAAAGGGGAACATTTTTGCACGCTGACCGACGACACGGGGGAGAATATTTCCGAAAAAAATCCCTGCTATTGCGAGCTTACGGCGGTCTATTGGATCTGGAAGAACGATCATGAGAACGACACCGTCGGTCTCGCGCATTACAGAAGATTTTTGACGGTAAATAAGTTCTCTTCCTCTCCCAAAAAATATGTTGGGGAGAAGAAGGCGGAAAAGCTTCTCGGAGAGTACGAATTCATTGCCACAAAGCAATATCGGTCTCCCTGTTCGGTGCGGGAACACATTCTCCATGATGTACATGAAAAGGATCTTGACCTGCTGCGGGAGACGATCGGGGAGGTCTGCCCCGATTATCTCGATGCCTATGATGAAGTGCTCGCGGGGGACAGAAGCTATCTCCTCAACATGTTCATTTGCAAAAAACAGACTTTGGACAGCTATTGCGAGTGGCTGTTTTCTATTCTCTTTGCATTGGAGCCCAAGGTGGATATGACGGGCTATACGACGCAGGAAAAACGGCTCTATGGGTACCTTGCCGAGCGGCTTTTCAGCGTATACGTGAAAAAAAACAGATGCAAGGTCAAGAGCTTGTCCACACATCTTGTCGGTGTGTCGAAATGGCGCATTGCGGCAGATAAAATCAAGAGGGCACTGCACATATGGCCCAAACCGTAAGCGGATTTTATGTCAAAGCATGCTTTTCTTATCATAGCCCATAAAGATATGCGGGCACTTGAAAATCTTCTCCGTACGATCGATGATGAGAGGAGTATCATCTTTTTGCATGCCGACCGCAAGTGGAAGGAATTCGACCCGACGGCCATCAGTGCTGCCGTCATGCATGCAGAACTGCATATCCTCAAGGACCGCATCCGCGTGACTTGGGGCGGCGTCTCGCAAATCAGGATCGAGCTCGCCCTCATGGAGGCCGCCGTTCAAAGGGGAGAATGGAGCTACTGTCACCTGCTCTCGGGACAGGATATCTGTATCAAGACGCAGGATGAGGTGCATGCTTTTTTCGAGGCAAACCGCGGCAAAGAATTTTTGACTTTTTGCGGAAGGGATTGGAACGAGAAGGCGCAGGAGCGCGTCAGATATTTCTTTCCCGAGGTCGGAAGGAGCGGGCTCGGATCGCTTTTCATGAAAATCGCAAGGGGACTTCAGCGGCTTTTTCATATCGACCGAAGAAAGCATGATAATGTGCAGTGGGTCGGGGGTTCCAACTGGGCGAGCCTGACATACGCATTCGCAGCCTTTCTCGTCGCCCGCAGGGACGAGATCCTGCGGCGCATGCGGAGGACATATTGCGCGGACGAACTGTATAAACAGACGATCGCATTCAATTCGGAGTTCAAAGAGAGCATCTATCTCTTGAAGATCGCCGATAAAAATGACGATACCGACCCCGCGATGAATCTTGCAAATATGCGCCGTATCGACTGGGTGCGCGGGCGTCCGTACACCTTTACGGAGAAGGACCTTCCCGAGCTTCTTTCCTCGCCCTGCATGTTTGCGAGGAAGGTCTCGCTTGCACTTTCACAAAAATATTTAAAACATCTCTTACAAGGAGAAGCAATATGAAGAAGTATGACTATCTGATCGTCGGTAGCGGGCTCTACGGCGCGGTGTGCGCCCATGAGCTCACAAAGCGGGGCAAAAAGTGCCTCGTCATCGAAAAACGCGCACATATCGGCGGAAATATCTACACCGAGAATATTGAGGGCATCAACGTTCACCGCTACGGCGCACACATCTTTCACACCCATGACAGAGCGGTGTGGGAGTATGTCAACAGGTTTGCGGAATTTAATAATTACATCAACTGCCCCGTCGCAAGGTATCATGATGAATGCTACAACCTGCCCTTCAACATGAACACCTTCACGAAGCTTTGGCCGGACGTCTTCACGCCCGCGGAGGCCGAGGCGAGGATCGCTGAGGAGCGGGGCGCAGCCTATGTGGAGGAGCCCAAAAATCTCGAGGAGCAGGCCGTGAATCTCGTCGGCAGGACCATCTACGAGAAGCTCGTCAAGGGCTACACCGAGAAGCAGTGGGGGAAAAAGTGCACCGAGCTTCCCGCCTTCATCATTCGCCGCCTGCCCGTGCGCTTTACGTTTGACAACAACTATTTCAACGACCGCTATCAGGGCATCCCGATCGGCGGCTACACGCAGATGATCGAGAAAATGCTCGAGGGCGTCGAGGTGAGGCTTGAATGCGACTTTTTTGCGCAGAGAGAGGTGCTTTGTGCGGAGGCAGATAAGATCATTTACACGGGCGCGATCGACAGGTACTTTGACTACTGCTACGGGCCGCTTGAGTACCGCTCGGTGCGCTTCGAGACGGAGGTCCTCGATATGCCCAACTATCAGGGCAATGCGGTCGTCAACTACACGGCCGCGGAGGTGCCCTATACCCGCATCATCGAGCACAAGCATTTCGAATTCGGCACCCAGCCCAAGACGGTCATTTCCCGTGAATATTCCTCGGCATGGAAGCTCGGGGACGAGCCGTATTATCCCGTCAACGACCAAAAAAACAGCGACTTATATGCGAAATACCGCGATTTGGCGGAGAAGGAGAAAAACGTCCTCTTCGGCGGCCGTCTCGGGCAGTATAAATATTACGACATGGACGATGTGATCCTGAGCGCGTTCGAAGCGTTGAAGACACTGTAGGGAGGGACGGAATGTTCGGAGCGGGCCGCACAACAGAATGGGGGAGGAGGCTGTTTTTGGTCTCTTATATCCTCATGCTCGTGCGGGTACTGCTTTCAAGCTCGACGTTTGTCGTTTATCTCAATGCGGACGGGATCTTCTTCAGATACATTCTCCGCATCCTGCTGTGGTTGCCCATTTTCGTCAAGCTTTTCACGCAGGACCGCTTTACGGGCCGCACCTTTCTCGCATACTGTCTCTTTGCCTGTCTCATCCTCGCGATCACCGTCTCCGGCCGCAGCTTTGAGCTCGTGGACCTTGCCATCCTTGTGATCGGCGTCCACGGAGTCCCGCTGAGGAGCGTTGTCCGCGCTTTTTTCTACACGGCGGCCACGGTCTGCCTAACCCTCTTCTGTATGAGCCTTTGCGGCATCATCGAGAACTTTGTCTCCATTTCGGCGGGAAGGCCGAGGTATGCGTTCGGGAACGTCTATGCGACCGACTTTGCCGCGACCGTCTTCTATATCGAGCTTGCCCACGCCTATCTCAAGGGAAAGAGGTATAATTTCCGGAATTTTCTCTTCTGGATGGCCGTCTCGGCCTTTATCATGCTTTTTTGCGTGGCGAGGCTGGACTTTGCGCTGATCTTCTGCACCGCATGGGTGATGCTTGCCGTTGGGTATTTCCCGAGACTCTTCTCCCTCCGCGCCGTCAAGGTGTGCCTGTGGAGCGCGATCCCCATCTTCTGTATCCTGTCGATCGTCCTGCATGCCGTCTACGCGCCCGGAAACAGCTTTCTTGCCTGGCTCAACGACCTGCTCTCGGGCAGACTTTACTATGGGAACATGGCCTTCCGCGATTACGGCTTCTCGCTCTTCGGGAAAAGGGTCGTGATGCAGGGCTGGGGCTTTTCGACAGACGAATGGGATGCGGAGCTCGGCTACTATTTTGTGGATTGCGGCTGGCTCTCCATTGCGCTCCGCTTCGGCGTCGTGATGCTCGTATTTGTCTGCACGGTGTTTACCCTCATCTCGAAAAGCAGCCTCAAAAAAGGCGACTGCATCCTGCCCATTATCCTCTTCTTTTTGGCATTGACGAGCATGGTAGACCATCATATGCTCGAATATCACTTTGACCCCTTCCTGCTTGTCCTGAATGCGGGCCTGTGCACGCAAGGAGGACGTGTAAGGGCGGCAAGAAGAGCCGCCGTTCCCGAGAGGGGCTGATCTCTCATGGCGAACAAAAGTCTCAAGAAAAATTTCATCTACAATCTCATCTATCAGGTGACGATGCTGGTGTCTCCGCTTGTGGTGACGCCATATATTTCGCGTATTTTTCTGCCCGAGAGCATCGGGCTCTACAGTTATGCCGACTCGATGGCGGCCTATTTTGTGCTTGTCGCCGTGCTCGGCACCTCCACCTACGGCCAGCGTGCCATCGGCTATCTGCAGGAGGACAAGGAGGGGCGCAGCCGTGCCTTTTGGGAAATTTTCCTGCTCCGCTTTATGACGACGTCGGTGACGCTTGCCGCCTATGCCGTCTACGCCCTTCTGTTTGCGCGGGAGAACATCGTCGTCACGGTCATTCTTGCGCTGAACGTCCTCAATGTCGTCTTTGACATCTCATGGTTCATGCAGGGGCTCGAGGAGTTCGGCAAGACGGCGTTCCGCAGTATCCTTTTCAGGCTGCTCAGCGTCGGCGCGATCTTTCTCTTTGTAAAAAACGACGGCGACCTCTATCTCTATGTGCTGTTCATGACCGCCTTCACCGTCCTCGGGAATCTCTCCCTTTGGCTGTATCTTCCCAAATATCTCGTCAGGGTAAAGGGGATACGGCCCTTTCACGACATCAGATCGGTGCTCATGCTCTTTTTGCCGACGGTGGCGACGCAGGTCTATACGGTGCTCGACAAATCCATGCTCGGCTGGTTTTCGGACGGCTACAACGAGAACGGCTACTATGAGCAGGCGGAAAAGATCGTCAAGATCGCCCTCAGCGCCGTGACCGCGCTCGGCATCGTCATGATCCCCCGCATCGCCAGCACCTACAAGGCGGGGGACACCGAGAGGGTCAGGTACTATATCTACAACTCTTATCGCTACGTCTGGATGGCGGCGATCCCGCTCATGCTGGGCTTCATCTCGATCGCGAGCGTCTTTACCCCCGTCTACTATGGGGAGGGGTACGGGAAATGCGCCGTGCTCCTGCCCATCTTCAGCATTCTTCTCGTCATGATCGGGCTCTCCAACGTCAACGGCATGCAGTATTTTGTCCCGATCGGAAAGGAGAACATCCTGACGCTCACCGTCGTCGTGGGGGCGGTCGTCAACTTTGCGATGAACCTCATCCTCATCCCGTTCCTTGCCTCGGTGGGGGCGGCGATCGCGTCGGTGGTCGCGGAGTTTGCCGTCACGCTCACGGGCTTTTTATACATATGGAGGACAAAGCAGTTCCCGCTCGGGCCCGTTTTTCTCTGCTCGTGGCGGTATTGGCTCGCGGGCGGGGCGATGTGCGGCGTGCTCTTCGGGGTGAAGTATTTCCTGCCCGTCACGCTCTGGAGCCTCATACTACTCATCGGCATGGGGGCGGCGGTCTACTTTGTCGTCTTGCTCCTCCTCAGAGACCCCTTCCTTTTTGACCTCATCAAAAAGAGCCTCGCAATGCTGGGGCTCAGAAGAGAAAGGGAGGAAAAGGTCGACGCACCCGACGCACCCGAGGAGCAGGCTGAGGAAGACCAAGAGCAGGACGGGCAGGACGAGAGGAACGAGACGGAGAAAAATTAAGATTTGACTGCATTTGCGCGGGGGAGAGTATCCCCCGCTTTTTTCTTGGGCAAAAACCCGCCGATAAAGGCGCGGAGGTCGAAGAGCTTGCCGAGCCTCATGACGACAAGCTCCAAGATGAGAATGGAGAAAAGAGTGAGCGCGAGCGCGGGAAGATAGCTCAAAAAGCGCATCAGCAGCATGCGCAGCAGCACGGCGAGCACGCAGACGGGGGCAAAGAAAAGGGCGAGCCTGCAGGCGTATCTGCCCGAGCGGAGCCTTCCCGTCTTTTTCCCGAGAAGAAGCAGAGAGCAGACGGCGCAGAGGAGATAATCGAGGCACATCCCCGCGACGAGGGCCCCGCTTCCCAAAAAGCGCGGCAGGACCCACACGGAGATCAGCATCGCAAGGGAGCCGAGGGTGAAGATGAGGAGGGTGTGTTTTTCACAGCCGAGGGAGTTCAAAAGGCTGGTCGAGATCATCGTGAGGCTCATCGGCAGGAGCATGAGCGCACTTTTCTCGATGAGCTGCCCGCTTGTCGCATTCGAATAGAGCAAAACGCCCACGCCCTCCCCGCAGGCCATAAAAAAGGGCAGAAGCATGCAGGCGATGAGAAGGGTGGAGTTGAGTGCCTTTTCAACGAGTGCGGAGACCTTCTCGCCATCCCCCCTATAGTAGCTCTCGGAGAGCTCGGGCACGAGCACAAGGGCGATGGAGCCGATGAGAGAGGAGGGGATCATAAGGACGGGCATCACCATTCCGTAAATGACGCCGTACTCGCTCATCGCCCGTGCGGAGGAGTACCCCGCCGCCATCAGCCGCATGGGAAAGAGCACGGACACGAGGGAGCTCATCAGCGACGAGGAGGTCCGCATCGCCGTCACGGGCAGGGAGGCCTTGAGAAGGGGGAGCAGCTCTCCCTTCGGAGAGGCAAGCCGCCCGCCCCGCGCAAAGAAATAGACGGACGCGATCGCAAAGGAGCACAGATAGCTCACAAGCACCGCGATGCCCGCCTTGTTGACGTCCGCGGCACCCGTGCGGAACACAACGAGCAGGAGCACTCCGACAACGATCATCACGAGCTCCTCGATGAGCTCGATGAGGGAGTAGGCGAAAAAGCGTTTGTTCCCCCAAAAGCTCCCGCGGATGATCGCATAGACGGAGGTGAAGGAGAGTCCGAAGAGGAAGATGTAAAAAAGGTCCGCGCATCTTTGGTCCGAAAAGACGGAGGAGAAGGGCTTTTTCAGGAGAAAGAGCAGGACTGTGAGGGGAAGACTGAAGCTGAGCGTGAGGAGGATGGCCGCGGTCGTGGCGGCATGCTCTCCTCGCTTGTAGCGGTGCGCCCTGTGCTTTGAGAGGACGCGGGAGAGGGTGATGGGAAGCCCCGACGATGAGACCGTCAAAAAGACGGCAAACACCGTGAGTGCCACCTGATACACCCCGAGCCCCTCGCTCCCGAGGGTGCGGGAGAGGATGATGCGATATAAAAATCCGAGGCCGTGCTCGAGTGCGGAGAAGATCGTCACGATCGCCGCCGTGCGGTACAGGTTCATGCCGTATTGTATGAATTTTGTCACATAAATATGAGAAAACGCATAGAATATCGCATGGAATTGAAGCTCAGCGTGCCGCTTTATTACACTGCGAAAAAGGGGCAGACCCTCTTTGACATCGCCGATACCTTCCGCATCCCCGTATGCCTTCTTGCAAGGGAGAACGCCCTTACGGAGGAGCCCCGCGCAGGGCAGGTCTTGAGGCTCCCGCAGAGCTGCGGCAACGCGTACAGGGTGAAGGGGGGAGAGAGCAGGACGCTCCTCTGCGGGTCGGAGGAGAGCTTTTTTGCCCGCAACGGCACCCGCGCCCTTTACCCGTCGCAAAGGGTCTATCTCTGACCCTCAAGCGTATTTTTTATTTTAAATCGCCGTACTGCGCGGTGCGGGCGGTCACACATATGTCCGCTTTCACATACAATAGAGTAGACCGAATACGGTTTACGGAGGAAACAAATGTCATTTTTTTCAAATTTCCAATCTGATCACTGCCCGGGGACGATTACGGGAAACCCTCTCGTCGGTCTCAACGAAAAGGTGTGCATTCAGGCGGAGAAGATCTTCGATGCGGGGATCATCCAGACCCGTCTCGAAAATTACAATCTTCCCCTCACGGATCCCACCCCGGCAAATCCTACATATCCGCTCACGTTTGTAAGCGCACGCTCCACGACGGGCACGGGGATCGTGTCGAACCTCAATGTCGAGCGTCAGCCCGAGGGGTGCCTCGCCCGCGTGCAGGCAACGGTGACCATCCCCGTCGAGGTCGTCTATATCGACGCAAACGGCGTGGAGGGGACGGCGACGAGCAGCCTTGTCCTCGGCGAGGACGTTCTCATGTATGTCCCGCCCGCATCCATCATGCCCTACACGGTGACGAGCGTCGCCTCCTGCGTCTCCCCCGACGGGACGTTTGACCCCGCGACGGGCTCCTTTAACGTCAATGCATGTGTCACGGTCATTTTAAAGGTCGCGATGCAGGTGGAGCTGCTCGTTCCCAGCTACGGCTATTGCGCCATCCCGCCCGCACAGGAGTACTCGCAGGAGGTCTGCTCGGGATTCTTTGAATTGCCCCTCTACCCGCAGGGCAGGGCTTGTAGCAGAAAGTAACAAATTCATCCACGGAACAGGGAAAGCCGCCACTACACGTGACGGCTTTTAAAATTAAAAATTAAAAATTAAAAATGAAAAATTGCGGTGGGGGAGTGAGAATGACACCCCCTCTGTCACGCAAGGGCGCGTGACAGCTCCCCCTTAAGGGGGAGCCAAGGGTAAGACCCTCATCCCGAGACCCCATCTCCTCATCCCGAGGCGAAGCCGAGCGGATCTCATCAAAACCCACGGACTCCAATAAGCTCGCCCTCCCCCTCATACTTGAGGGGGAGGGGTAGGGGAGGGGGTGTCATTCCAAATTACGCTCCACCGCAATTTTTACCCCCTCAGCGTGCGACGCGGGGCAAATTTTTATTTTTACCCATCTGAGGGGGCAAAATCCTTTGACATCAGCCTATAAATATGGTATTCTATTGTTGACGTACGCGAGGAATTGCGCTCTCCACGCTATTCTTGGCGTCACGCAACACATTCCATAGGAGGATAAACGCAAATGGAAAAGCAGGAAATCATCGCAAAGTATGCCCGCAGTGAGGGGGACACGGGTTCGCCCGAAGTCCAGATCGCACTCCTCACCGAGCGCATCAATCACCTCAACGAGCACCTCAAGCTCCACAAGCAGGACAATCACTCCCGCCGCGGACTTCTGAAGATGGTCGGCAAGCGTCGCGGGCTTCTTGATTACCTCAAGGCGAAGGACATCGAACGCTACAGAACCATTGTCGAACAGCTCGGACTTCGTAAATAACGGACCGAAAGGGCGGTTTTTTGCCGTCCTTATTTTTGTTTCGAATGTTTTGTTTTCAAGGGCGAAAACAAAACATTCGAGCGAACATTCCCTGTTCATCAATCGAGGTTGGCCGCGGAAGCGTTATTTGCATGGACAATAAGGTTCCCGTAGGGTACCAAATTGAGTGCGCTTAGGCGGGGGGACCCCGCCACGCGCCGTGATTGAGGACGAAGGACAGCTGTTGAATGGGGGGCAAAGCGCGGTTTTGCTCCGCGCAGTAAGCCGGAGCATTCATATCGGAAAATCGCTCCCGCCGTCATGGGACTGTGGGGCAAAGAATAGGACTTATAAGGAGAAAAGTATCAAATGACACCCAACTACAGAGAATTCAAGCTCTCGATCGGCGGCAAAGAGGTCACCGTCGAGACAGGCAAGTATGCCGAACAGACCAACGGCTCCTGCGTCGTTCGCTGCGGCGAGACGGCCGTCATGGTCAACGTCTGCATGTCCGAGACTCCCCGCGACGGCATCGACTTCTTCCCCCTTCAGGTGGACTATGAGGAAAAGATGTACGCCGTCGGCAAGATCCCGGGCGGCTTCAAGAGGAGGGAGGGCAGAGCGTCCGACAAGGCCATTTTAACCGCCCGCCTCATCGACAGGCCCCTCCGTCCGCTCTTTCCGAAGGGCCTCTTCAACGACGTCGTCGTCACCGCGACCGCGCTCTCCGTCGAACCCGACGTCGCACCCGAGCCCCTCGCCATGATCGGCTCCTCCATTGCGCTTGCCATTTCCGACATCCCTTGGGCAGGCCCCACGGGCTCCGTCGTCGTCGGCCTCGTTGACGGGGAATATGTCATCAACCCCGATGCCGCCCAACGTGAGAGGAGCGCCATTCACCTCAACCTCGCAGGCACCAAGGACGCCATTCTCATGATCGAAGCGGGTGCAAACGAGGTCACCAATGACGAAATGGTCGGCGCCATCATGTTCGGACAAGCCGAGATCGCAAAAATTTGCCTTCAGATCGAGAACGAGATCGTCCCCGCCGTCGGCAAGGAGAAGCGGGCGATCGAGCTTTACCACATCCCCGAGGACATCGACGCCGCCGTGCGTGAGTATGCTTCAGAAAAGCTCGACTGGGCTCTCGATACCTTCGACCGTCAGGAGCGTCAGGCCCGTCAGGATCAGGTCGGCGCGGAGGTTTTGGAGCACTTCAAGGACATTTATCCCGAAAACACCCGCGAGATCAACGATTCCATCTACTATCTGACCAAGGAGAAGGTCCGCGCGAAGATCTTTGACAAGGGCATCCGTCCCGACGGCCGCGGCCTCAAGGACATCCGTCCCATCTGGTGCGAACGTAGCGTTTTGCCCCGTGCGCATGGCTCGGCCGTGTTCACGAGAGGCCAGACGCAGACCCTCACGACCTGCACGCTCGACATGCTTGCGGCGGCGCAGAAATTGGAGGGCCTCGACGATGAGACCGAGAAGCGGTACATGCACCAGTACAATTTCCCCGGCTACTGCACGGGCGAGGCAAAGGCTCTGCGCAGCCCCGGCAGGCGTGAGATCGGCCACGGCGCACTCGCAGAACGCGCCCTCGAGCCCGTCATTCCCTCCAAGGAGGAATTCCCCTACGCCATCCGTGTCGTCAACGACATTTTGTCCTCCAACGGTTCCTCTTCCATGGCCTCCGTCTGCGGCTCGACTATGGCTCTCATGGATGCGGGCGTTCCCATCAAGGCTCCCGTCGCGGGCGTCGCAATGGGCCTCATCAAGAATCAGGAAACGGGTGAGTTCCGCGTCATGACGGATATCCAAGGGCTCGAGGACTTCCTCGGCGATATGGACTTCAAGGTCGCGGGTACCACCAAGGGCATCACCGCCATTCAGATGGATATCAAGATCAAGGGCATTTCCGAGGAGATCATGCACACCGCCATCGAACAGGCCAACGAGGGAAGGCAGTTCATTCTCGGGAAAATGCTCGAATGCGTGCCCGAGGTCAGCCCCGAACTTTCCAAGTATGCGCCCCGCATCATCTTCTTCCAGATCGATCCCGAGAAGATCGGCGACGTCGTCGGCAAGCAGGGC
Source organism: uncultured Clostridia bacterium (assembly GCA_947627515.1). Lineage (GTDB taxonomy): Bacteria > Bacillota > Clostridia > Christensenellales > Borkfalkiaceae > Gallimonas. The sequence goes on along the minus strand of CANQWI010000018.1, from coordinate 2,349 downwards.
AAGGTCATCAACTCCATCATTGCCGAGACGGGCACCAAAATCGATATCGAAGAGGACGGCACCGTCTGCATCGCTTCCTATGGCGACAGCGAGGCCGCGCTCAAGGCCAAGGCCATTGTCGAGAGCATCGTCCATGACCCCGAGGTCGGCGACATGTTCATCGGCCGCGTTGTGCGCATCCGCTCCGAGATCGGCGCATGGGTGGAATTCGCCCCCGGCAAGGACGGCATGATCCACATCTCCAAGCTCTCCGACAAGCGCGTGGAGAAGGTGGACGACGTGCTCTCCGTCGGCGACACGGTCAAGGTGAAGATCATCAAGATCGGCGAAAAGGGCATTGACTTCAAGCTTCTCGAAAAATTGGACTAAAATTGAATATTTCGCCCTCTCCCTCGGGAGAGGGCTTTTTTGTAATTAAAAATTGAAAATTATAAATTAAAAATTGAGGTGGGAGAGTGAGAATGAAGGCTTGTTGTCTACGGAAGCATTCCAAATACGTCATGGTGAGCCTGTCGAACCATCACCTTATTGTTTTGAACCACCCCCTCCCCTGCCCCTCCCCCTCAAAAAGGGGGAGGGCGAGCTTGCTGGAACTCCGTGGGGTAGCGGCGTCATGCTGAGAAGGAAAGATGTACGCAGTCCGATGAGCTGATCCGAAGCATCTCGCCGCATATGTGTGCGGCACCGTTCCCAATCACGTCATGGTGAGCCCCGTCGAACCATCACCTTATTATAATGCGGTGATCCTTCGACACGCCGCTTTTGACAGCGGCGGCTCAGGATGACGTGATTCAGAATGGTCTGCAATCGCCCCGCGAGATTCTAACTTCGCGGCTGTGCCGCTCGTGCCGCCCTTCGACGCCATAAAGAACGTGCGGGCGGGGCGGGTTAGTTTGTTTGACTTCGTTCCTACTCTGTTTCTCAGAATGACGCGGGGCGAGCGGACTTATGCCCCCTCCTCAGGAGGGGGGTAGGGGATGGGCAACGTCCCTTGGCTCCCCTTATAGGGGAGCTGTCACGGCCGTCCTTGCCGTGGCTGAGGGGTTTTGGAACCCTTTCGGCCCTTGCGGGCCACTTCCCCTACAGGGGCAGCGAGGTGGGTTGTTCCCCTTTCCTCATTCCGAGCACCGCCCTTGGTGCGAAGTAGCGTAGCGAGTGGATCTCATCAAACCCCACGGACCCCCTCCCCCTCATACCTGAGGGGGAGGGGTAGGGGAGGGGGTGTCGTTCTGAATATGTCTCACCTCCATTTTTAATTTTTAATTTTAAATTTTTAATTTAAAAAAACCCTCTCGCCATGGACCGACGAGAGGTTATCGATTGAGCTGTGATACAGAGAGGAGCTTTAGCTGGTCAAAGGCAAAGGCTCGGACGGACGGCTTCAGGGAACGAAAGGATCGGATGAGCTCGCGCTCCTGCTCCGAAAGTGCGTAGGGGAGAGCTCCCTCCTCCCGCCCCGCCAGATAATCCAGCGAGCACTCAAAGAAATCGGCATAGGCGATGAGACTGTAAATGTTTGGGTCATGAGACCTTTCATATGCGGCAACAGTGGTTTGCGCGATGCCAAGCTCCTTTGCAAGCTCTGTCTGCGTCAAATCATTCTCCGTTCGTAGCATCTTCAAACGTTCGTTGATCGTCATGTTATCCATATTTTAATTTTAGCAAAAATGTGCTAAAAAGTCTTGACTTATAACGATGACTTTGTTACAATTGCTTCGATTAGCACGAACGTGCTAAAAATCAAATCATAGGAGTTAAAAAATGGAAAAGAAGAAAGACGAGTTGCAGTCACAGCTCAACGTATTTAAGGTGTACAAAAGTCTGCCCTTGATCATCTTTATCATGATCATGTTTGTGACCTTTATTTGGGCCATTGTGGACCCTTGTGTTTATGGTAGCCGCTACTATGGTTATGGGGTTATGCGGTTGCCCAACGGATTCCTGTGTTGGTTCGTATGGATGCTGATCGGCGGCGTCGTAGCCGGGTTGAGTTACTTTTTTACGAAAGTCGCCTGTTCATACAAGGTGCTCCATATCCATTACTTACAAAAGCTTGTGGGCGAGAAATCAATTCTTGACGTTGAAACGGGAAGCTTCGGCGCCAATGTGGCTCTCGAGCAAAAGACGGCATGGGACAATCAAGAGGACAATCAAGAGAACGATCGGGAAGATAATATGTAATTCAAGCCCGCCCGACGGCAAGGCCGTCGGGCGGGCGTACTTTTCAAAAAAAACTGTGAGGGCTTTTTTTGTTGCTGCATACCGGAGCGGTAACACGGCAGCCGGCTCCCACAAAGCTACCTCATGGCACACGCACGGCTCCGTTTAGTGCTGCTGTATCCCTACCCT
>CANQWI010000017.1 GCA_947627515.1 uncultured Clostridia bacterium | reverse complement strand
TGTGACTAAGCGCGGCACGAGCACCGCCCTTGGTGCGAAGTAGGCGAAGCCGAGTGGATCTCATCAAAACCTACGGACTCCGGCAAGCTCGCCCCTTTTTTGAGGGGAGAGGGGCCGGTAAGCTCGCCCTCCCCCTCATACCTGAGGGGGAGGGGTAGGAGAGGGGGTGCTTCCAAACTGTGCCCTTACCTCGCGCTTATTGTCCATGCATATAATGCTTCCGAGGCCAACCCAATTGATGCACAAAGCTTATTCGCTCGAAGAATTTGTTTTTGTCCTTGAAAAAACAAATTCTTCGAATCATTTTCACCCCTTTTTCTTCTCCACGCGGCGGGCGATGGCGTCGTGCCTGTCGAGAAAGGCGGAGAGGGTCGCCTGCCCGTTTGCGTCATAGGCGGGCGGCAAAAATGCGGCGTCCGCAGCGTCCGGCCTTGTCGGATCCGTGTGCTCCTCTGCGGGGGCGGACTTTTCCTCTGCGGGGGACGAGGCGTCCTCGCCGTCGCCAAGGATGGCAGAGAGGGTGTCGAGCAGCTCAAAAATCCCGAATTTTTCCATTTTTTCACCGTCGAATCAAAATTTTTTACAAGAAAAGTTCAAGTTGAGGGAGTTTTTGATTGCAAAAACTCTTTCTATAGTATATAATTAAAAGCGTATCGTTAGAACCTCAAGCGATGCAAAACAAGAAGGGAAAAGGCCTATGCGCAAAGGTTTTAAAAAGTTTATCGCAGTTACCGCCGCCGCGATCATGGCGGCAGGGACCCTCTCGCTTGCCGCGTGCGGCGAGGAATTCAAACCGCTCTCGGGGCTTCCCGAGGGAGACGCCATCGAATCCAACGGCGGGTTTGTGGTCGCAAAGGGGAACTACTACTATTTCATCAACGGGATCGAGTCCTATACCTCGGACAACACCTACGGTACGCCGATCAAGGGTGCCCTTTACCGCATCAAGAGAGAGGACGTCAAGGCGAAGAAAAACACCGCCGAGCGGGTCATTCCCTCCATCGTCGTCGCGGGCACGTATGACGCGGGCTTCTACATCTACGGCGACAGAGTGTACTACACGACGCCCAACGATGTCCCCGACCCCGTCACGGGCGAGACGGACACGAGCTACATGTACTTCAAGAGTGCCAAGCTCGACGGAAGCGACGTCACGAGCTATTTCGCACTTTCCTCCAACACGACGCCCTACCGCATCGTCTCCGTCGACAACACCGTCTATGTGATGTATGTCGAGAGCAACGATCTCTATTCCTACAACACCTCCAAGCAGGAGAAGACGCTGCTTGCGGACAACACCACCTCGTATGTCTTCAACAAGCAGGATCTCACCGATCCGACCGTCTACTACACGATGTCCGTCAGCGACAATCTCGACTCCGACAAGGACTCTCAGCGGTTTTCCTACAATCAGGTCTACTTTGTGAGAGCGGATGCGACGGAGGGGCCCTACAGCTACGAGCCTTGGGATATGGACTATATCAACAAGGAACTCAACGGCGAGATGCCCTACACCAACCTCGGCGGTCTCCTTCTCGACGGCAGAGGCAGCAACGACGAAAAGACGAAGTTCAATCAATCCGCGACGGAGCCCGGGTTCAAGGGCCATGTCTACACCCTCCGCTCCTATGAGAACGGCGGCTTGTACTACACTGATAAGCCCGACAACGCCGCAAGCGGTACGGTCGGCGACAACGACAACGGCCGTCTCTACTTCCTCGAGGCCCCCGCGGACATCAAGACGTGGGACTCCGTCAAGATCAATGAGGAGGGCGCGGATAAGGACTTTATCGCAAGTGCCGTCAACCTTGAGAGCACCGTCACCGCGGATACGCTCTTCTACCGTGACGGGGACGCGCACCGTGCCTTATATGTCAAGAACAACACCATCTACCGTGCGGATGTCGAAAACGGAGAACTGACGGGCAAGCAGGCGGTCGCCAACGGCGTCAGCGGCGCGACCCTCGTATCCGTCGACCTCACAACGGATGAAGAGTACGACTATGCGTACTTTACCCGCTCCAACGGCGCGGGCCGCTCGATCGAGCGTGCCGTGATCAACGGCGATCCCCACAACTATCAGAATCTTCCCCACGAGGATTTCGTGACGGAGCCCTATAAGCCCGTCAAGGTGCTCAACCTCGAGCATGCGGACAGCTGGTATCCCTTCGAGCTCATCGGCACCGACCTCTTCTTTGCGGATGCGGACAGCGACGTCGGCTCCAACTCCTTCAACTATATCTCCACCGTCTCCCTTGCAAATGCGGACGGGGAACTCATGGACAATGTGGAGCTTGCCGCATTTACCGAGAAATATGACTCCATCATGAGCTCGGACAAGGCGGTCGGCCTCATTGCGAAGCTCAGCAACGACGGCAACGACAAGCTCTCCAAGGCTATCCGCTATGCGTTCATGACTCACTCCGTCGAGCAGTTCGAGGCCAACATCAAGAAGGCCGTCGACCTCGGCAAGAGCGAGACCGCGCTCTATTCGGAGGAGGAGAAGGCGGCCTTCTACGCCTTCTACAACGACGAGGGCTATATCGATTCCAACGAGGAGGAGCTGTTCGGCGAGGACGCTTACAAGGATGAGGACGGGACGAGCTATCGCTACTATGCCTACTTTGTGACCAAGCTCGGCGAATGGACGGAAGCGGACGAAGAGAGAGTCGCAAATTATTGGGTGACCGCCATTCAGGCACCGCCTACAGAGGAGGAGCCCGCGGAGGAAGGCCTTGCAGGCTGGGCATGGGCCCTCATCGGGATCGCGATCGCAGTGGTCGTTGTCGGCTGCTGTGCGATCGTCACGGCGGGCGTTCTCAAAAAGAACAGGACCGAGGAGCCCAAGGAAGAGCGCATGGCCGTCGATACCACGGACGACCGCAACGTCGACGTCTACTCCGAGACCTCAGAGGAGCTTGAGGAAGACGAGGAAGTGCCTTCAGAGGAGCCCGAGGAAGCCCTCGAAGAAGCCGAAGCTCCCGAGGAAGCTCCCGCAGAGGCTCCCGAAGAGTTTTCCGAAGAGGAGACTGCAGAAGCTCCCGCCGAGGAAACGCAGGAAGTTCCCCCGCAGGAATAAGCTGAAAATTTCAGGCCTCCGCTTGTGTGCGGAGGCCTTTTTCAGGCTAAAGCTCCCATGAAGGAAAAAATTTATAAAAATGTTCTCATTTTCCGCAAAAAATTTTAAAAAAGCGGCGCAAAACAGTTTACAAAAAAATTAAATCTTAATATAATTTATTAGCCCGCTGGAAAGGAAGTACAGAAGTTCGCGGGGAGGTGGGGAGTATGGCGCATTATATGAAGTGCCCGCGGTGCGATCTCAACTATATCGACGCCGATAAACAGGAGTATTGCGATGTATGCCTTCGCGAGATGCGAGGCATCGTCAGCGATGTGGATGAGGACGACGAGGAGGACATCCCCATGGAGGTCTGCCCCATCTGCGGAGAGAACATGATGCGCGTCGGCGAGAAGATGTGCGACGAATGCAAGAAGAAGGCCGAGCTCGAAACCGAAGAGCCCGATCCCGAGGAGGACGACGATGAGTGGCGGGAGTATCTCGACGACGACACCGACGACCTCGATGAGGAAATGGGCAAGCTTGACGAGGCCTTCAACGCCGACCTCGACGAGCCCGAGGAGGAAGAGGAGGAGGAAGAGGAGTACCACGACGAGGACGAGGATCTCGACTATGTCACGGGCGACGAAATTTTCTCACTCTCCGATGAGGACGACGAGGACGATGAGGACGACGACAAGGACGACGATTTTTGATCTGGACCAAGAAACGGAGCAGCAGGCCCCGTTTTTTGTATGAAAGACGCCCTTCGCTTCAAACCGATTCGGCCCGACCGGGGCATTTCAGACCATAACGGTTTGCTTTATAGGTATGTATCGGAAAAGGCTTGGGAAGCTTCGCGCTGAGCGCGGCATGTCGCAGGCAGAGCTCACCGAAAAACGCAAGGGCATACAGCCCGTCGCAAGACACGGGCTCGGCACGCAGTAAAAAATATTTGAAATATGAACATTTTTCAACGCATCGGAGAGGGGATCCGCAGATACGACGATACGCACAACTTTACCTGCGATTTGTGCGGCAGGGAGGTATTCGGCGGGGAGCGGGTGTGCGAGCGTTGCCGTGCCGCCCTCCCGTGGAACGACAAAAATATCTGTCCGCTCTGCGGCCGCAGGGTGGGGGAGCCCGGGCTTTGCCTCGACTGCAAGAAAAAACGCCTCATGGTTGACAAGGCGCGGTCGCCCCTTCTGCATGAGGGAGAGGGTGCGCGGATCGTGTATCGGGCAAAGCGGCGCAAATACTTTTACCGCACGCAGGCAGAGCTGATGCTTCCCCTCATCGATGAATTCGCGCCCGACGCGCTTGTCTTTGTCCCCATGACGCAGCGGGCCGAGAAAAAGCGCGGGTACAACCAGGCCCGCCTCGTTGCGGAGGAGCTCTCGCGGCAGAGCGGTATTCCCATGCTCGACGCCGTCCAAAAGACGCGCGAGACGGGTCTGCAAAAGTCGCTCGGCCGTGCGGAACGGGAGAAGAACGTCGAGGGCTGCTTTCACGTCTCCGACCGCAAGGGGGTCAAGGGCAAGCGGCTCCTCATCATCGACGACACGCTGACGACGGGCTCCACCGTGAGCGAGCTCGCCTCCGTCCTCAAGCGGGCGGGAGCGAAGGAGGTGTACGCGCTCACTCTCACAAGCGGATACGATAAGCACCCCTTCGGCTTCAAGGACGACGAAAAATAAAGACGCCGCAGCTGCGACGTCCTTTTGTCAAAATACTCAGTGGTCGTTTTTGGTGCCCAGCCTGAGGCTCAGCGGCCGCTTTTCATTCGACCGCTCCACTGCCTCGGCGGCCCTGCGGCGGTCCTTGCCAAAGAAGAACATCGCGATCGTGTCGGGCCCGACGTGGGTGCCCGTGCAGATATCGTAATATTCGACGATCACCTCCTTGACGCCCCGCTCCAGGAGGGCGTCTCTGAGGGCAAACGCCTCCTCCTCGCAGTCCGCGTGGGTGATGGCGACGGTCTGCCCCTCGGGGGCGATACAGTTCTGGTCAAACGCCGCAAGCAGTGCCGAGACGGCCTTTTTTCTGCCCCGCTCCTTGCCGCAGACGACGAGCTTGGCCTGCTTCTCCCCGTCTGCCTTGATGATGGGCTTGATATTGAGAAGTGCCCCTGCGAAGGCGGCAGCCGCGGAGATGCGGCCTCCCCTGCGGAGATATTTCAAATCGCCGACGGTCAGGTAGCTGTTGAGCTTGTAGCGGTTATTTTCGAACCACTCCGCACAGGCGTCGATGCTCTCGCCCATGTCCCGAAGGTCCGCAACGCGGAGGACAAGCAGTCCCTCTCCCATCGAGGCGTTTGCGCTGTCGCAGACAACGAGTTTGCGGTCGGGAAAGCTGCCCTCGAGCTCCTTGGCGGCGAGTGCGACCTGCTGGAAGGTGCCGCTGATGCCCGAGGCGATCGTCACAAAGAAAACGTCGCTGCCCCGTTCGAGGACGGGGGTGAGGGCTTCGATAACGCGTTGCTTGGAGATGAGGGAGGTGCGCAGCTCGCTCCCCGCGCGCATTTTTGCATAGTGCGCCTTGGCTGCCTCGCGGAAGGGGACGGCGGGATCATAGCAGAGGGTCTCCCTGCCCCCCTCGAGCATAGTGTACGAAAGAACGGAGATATGACGCTCCCTGAGCAGCTCCTCGGGGATATTGGCCGAGGAATCCGTAAAAATTTCAAATGCCATGGAATAGCCTCCTTGTGCTTCCGAAAACAGCTTACCTCATTCTACGCAAAATTACAACCTATCCTTTCACGTTCCCCGCCTACTCTTCGCGAGGGCGACTCTACCGTCCGAAAAATCCACTCTACTCGCAGTAGAATCGATAAAAAAGTCGCAAATATTCCGCATTTTTTGCCTTGACCCCGCGTATAGATAAGTATTCGGCGGGGGAGAGAGAAATTCGACGGAATTCGACAAAGACTCTTAAAATTTTCCAATCTCCGACCTGCACTCTATGATAGGATATAAGGAGATCGGATGAAATTCTTCACCGTCAGACTCAAAACGCTGCTTCTTGCCTGCGCCCTTGCGCTTGCCGTCGGGGTCTCGCTCCTCCTTGCGGGCGTCTCGGGTGCCGTCGAGGTGTACTCGAGTGCCGCGCGGTCGCTGCCCATCTACTGCGTGGGGAGAGAGGACAATCGGATCGCAATTTCCTTTGACTGCGCATGGGGCGTCGAGCACACCGATGAGATCCTGAAAAATCTCGCGGCGGGGAAGGTGCGGGCGACCTTCTTTACCGTCGAATTTTGGGCGAAGGAGCACCCCGACTATTTAAAAAAGGTCTCGGATGCGGGGCATGAGATCGGCACCCACAGCGCGACCCATTCGTACATGTCCCGCCTCTCCGAGAGCGAGATCCGCGGAGAGCTCAGTTCCTCCGTCGACGCGATCACCGCCGTCACGGGAAAGAGCGTGGAACTCTTCCGTCCCCCCTTCGGAGACTATGACGACCTCGTGATCGACACCTCCAACGCGATGGGACTGTATCCCATCCAGTGGGACGTCGATTCGTTGGACTGGAAGGATCTCTCTGCCTCCGACATCGCGGAGAGGGTGATCTCGCGGGTAAAGAGCGGGTCCATCATCCTCTGCCACAACAACGGCCTGCACACCGCCGAGGCTCTTCCCATCATCATCGACACGCTCAAATCGAAGGGGTTCACCTTTGTCCCCATCGGCGAGCTCATCTACCGCGACGGCTACACCATCGACGCCACGGGCAAGCAGCTCCCCGAGAACGCAACGTAAAAATTTAAAAAATGCTGCGGCACCGGGAACGGGCACGCAGTGGGATATTTTTCAAAAACTCTGTAAGAAACACTTGGAGGTACACATATATCATGGATCACAGCACGGAAAAGAACAACAGGGTGTACTTTTGCGGGGAGATCGTCACCGAGGCGACCTTTTCCCATGAGGTCTACGGCGAGGGGTTCTACGAATTCTACGTCAAGGTCCTGCGGCTCTCGGGGCAGGCGGACATTCTTCCCGTCACCGTCTCCGAACGGCTCATCAAGGGGAACGATCTCAAAATAGGGAGCATCATCTCGGCCATCGGGCAGTTCCGCAGCTACAACAAGCTGGAGGGAGGAAGGTCCCGTCTCATGCTGACCGTCTTTGTCAGGGAGCTCGTCGACCCCACGCCCTCCAACCCCAACAGCATCGTGCTCTCGGGGTATATCTGCAAGCCGCCCATCTACCGCACGACTCCCTTTAACCGCGAGATCGCCGACCTTCTCATCGCCGTCAACCGCGCCTACAACAAGTCCGACTACATCCCCTGCATCGCATGGGGGCGCAATGCAAGGTTTGTTCGTACGCTCAAGGTGGGGGACAGGATCGCGCTCTCGGGCCGCATCCAGAGCAGGGAATACCAAAAGCGTCTTTCCGAGACGGAGACGGTCACTATGACGGCCTATGAGGTGTCCGTCAGCAAGCTGGCCGCCTTTGACGACGGGGACAATTTTGACCTCGACGGAGAATTCGACCTCTACAGCTCCGCAGAAACGACCTATAACGCTTGACAAGCCTGCCCGTTTCGGATACAATAAAATCAAGGCGGGGAGATATGAAACGAAAGAGGACAAAAAACGAAATTATCCGCGGGATACAGGCGGTGCTTGAGCGGCACCGCCGCTTTGACTTCCGCTACATCCCCCTCGTCGGGCACTGGGTCATGCCTGACGGCACGTTCGCCTACAGGCAGAAAGGTCTCGACAGGCTCATCACGGGCTTTTGGAGGACTTTTTTAAAGCTCTTCACCCGCCCGCTCTTTTGGATCGCCTACGGCGGGGTGCATGTTCACGGCAAAAAGAACCTCAAGGCCATCGGAAAATCGGGCGCGATCTCCGTCTGCAATCACTTCAACTACCTCGACACCCTCCTTGTAAGGACGGCTCTCGGGCACTTCCGCACCTTCCACACGATGGCACCGTGGAACAATAAGAAGGGCTTCGGCGGGCATATCATCCGTCATGGCGGCATGTGGCCGTTTTCCAAGGACCGCGAGGCCACCCGCAAGCTCTACGCCGAGATGGAGCAGCGACTGAAGGAGGGGAAGATCGTCAACTTTTACGCCGAGCAGGTCATGTGGACGAACTATCAGAAGCCCCGCCCCATGAAGGACGGTGCCTTCCACTATGCGTTGAAATATGAGGTCCCCGTGTTGCCCATCTTCTGCACCTTCAAAAGGAGTAAAATGGGACATCTGAAGCGGGTACATATCCACATCCTGCCCGCGATCTACGCCGACGAGACCCTTCCCCGCGCCGAGCGGCTGAAGGACATGCGCGTGCGTGCCGAAGCCGAATGGAGAGACTGCTACGAGGCCGCCTACTCCCGTCCGTTGGAGTACGATAATTGAAAAAAATTTTTATAAAGCGAGCGCGGCGGGGTCTGCCCGCCGCGTTCGCTTTATCATTCCTTGCCTTATTCTCAGCTTCCCTCTGCCCCTCCTCATCCCGTCTCCAAAACCCCTTTGGCCTGAAGGCCACTTCCCCTACAGGGGCAGCAAGAAAAAAGGTGATGGTTCGACGGAGCTCACCATGACCGATTTGGAACGCCTTCGTCTTAAATTCTTCCCCACCATAATTTTTAATTTTAAATTTTTAATTTTTAATTTAAAAAAATTCCCCCGTCACGATCGACGGAGGAGAGTTGTCTATTCTTCGGGCGGCTTGTCGTAGTCCACGCGGGCGGTCTGTTCCCAGCCTGCGTCGATGTTTTTCCGCGCATATCTGCGGCTTATGATGTAGATGGGCACATATTCGAGCAGATAGAAGGGGTTAAAGAGCACGGTGCCCGTCTTTTCCCAAAAGCCGAGCGGGGCAAACATCTCGGGACAGGCCAAAAGCGCGAGCACGCTGTAGCCGAGAAGCAGGACATACATCACCGAGAAGGGCGCCACGATGAGAAGCATCACCGCCCAGAACCAGAGCGTATCTCCCTTCACGGCGCAGTAGCCCGCGATGCCCGTCCCCGTCACCACCGTCGCGAGCGTAAAGACGAGGAAGAGGATGAGGGGCACGATCCCGAAGAAATATTCGATTTCTCCCGAGGTGAAGGAGCCCCGCTTTTTGATCTGCTCCACGATCTGCTGCTTGTACTTTTTGTCGCACTGTGAGTAGCCCGTCAGCCAGCGGATGCGGCGTTGGAAATTGTCCTTGTGATGGATCGCCTCCTCCGTGTAGAGGATGGCATAGGGGTAAAACATCGAGCGGAAGCCCTTCAGAAGGGAGTCGAGCTTGAGCTCATAGTCCTCGGTGAGGGTCCTGTACGGCCAGCCGCCGATGCGCTCCACGACGGAGCGGCGCACCATCATGCCCTGCCCGCACATGTTGAGGGGCATGTCCTTGAGCATGCGGTATTTGTTTCCGAGGTCGTCGATGATCGGCCACGTGAGCGCGGAGCAGTTGGTAAAGACGGACCGTGCATGCTTGCCGCCGAGGTAGTTCTTGACGAGCTTGCGGGTGAGGTAGATGTCGTAGTCATGCTCGAGCGCGTTGTTGAGCTCCGAGACGTACGATTTGTCGAGCACGGCGTCGGCGTCGACAATGACAAACGCGTCATATTCCGCGATTTTTTCCTTGATCGCCTTAAAATACCCGTCCAGCGCGTCCCCCTTGCACTTCTGCGAGGGAATGACAAAGACATTCGCCCCGATCCCACGCGCAAGCTCGATCGTCGGGTCGTTCGGTTCCTTGACAATGATGTTGACGTCAAAATACGCCCTGTCGTAATCCTGCTTGCGGATGGATGCAAGGAGGTCGCCGATCACTGCGCTCTCGTTGCGGGCGGGAATGACGACGGAGATGCGCCGCTTCTCCTTTGCCCTCCTGTAGGGCGGGCGCATAAAGGCGTAGCGAAACTGGATGAGCTTCGGGATATACAGCAAAATTGCCAGCACCGACAGCGCGATATATAGATAAAACGTGATGGTGATGGCAAGCCTCATACGTACCCCGATTTCCTTGGAATAACCCAATTATAATCAAAATCCTTGATTCCGTCAACCCATTTCCGCAAAATTGTCAGAAAAAAGTATGACATTTTCCGCTCTCTGCCCAAAAATCAAGCGCGGCGTTTTTTAAAAGACGACCTTTTCGGTGAGGAAGGAGATGATGCCCTCCTCGTCGAGGCGCACCTGCTCCATCGTATCGCGGTCGCGGATGGTGACGGTGTCGTTTTCCAGCGTCTCGAAGTCAACCGTGATGCAGTAGGGGGTGCCGATCTCGTCCTGACGGCGGTACCGCTTCCCGATGGAGCCCGCCTCGTCGTAGATCACGGGGAATTTTTTTCTGAGGCAGTTCCAGACCTCTCTTGCCTTGGGCGCGAGATTCTTCTGAAGGGGCAAAATGGCCGCCTTGTAGGCCGCGATCGCGGGGTGGAAATGCAGAACATTTCTCACATCGCCGCCCTCGAGCTTCTCCTCCTCGTAGGCCTCCGAAAGCACGGCGAGCATGAGTCTGTCCGCGCCGATCGAGTATTCGATGACATAGGGGATGAACCGCGAGCCGTCCACGGGGTCCACATACTGTAAGCTTTTGCCCGAGTACTCCTGATGGCGGCTTAGGTCGTAGTCCGTGCGGTTGTGGATGCCGTTGAGCTCCTGCCAGCCCATGGGATAGAGATACTGGATGTCGCACGCCTCCTTCGCATAGTGGGCGAGCTTGTCGTGGTCGTGGAAGCGGAGATGCTCCTCCTTAAAGCCCAAATCGAGCAGGAATTTGAGAGCCTTCTGCTTGAATTCCTGATAATATTCCTCGTCCGTGCCCTCCCTGCAGAACCACTGGTGCTCCATCTGCTCGAATTCGATGGTGCGGAAGATAAAGTTCCCGGGCGTGATCTCATTGCGGAAGGCCTTGCCGATCTGCGCGATGCCGAAGGGGACCTTCGCCCGCGTCGTCCTCTGCACGTTGAGGAAGTTGACAAATTCTCCCTGTGCCGTCTCGGGCCGCAGGTAAATTTTGTTTTGACTCTCGTCGGTGACCCCGCGCGAGGTCTCGAACATGAGGTTAAAGGTGCGGATGGGGGTCCAGTCGAACCCGCCGCAGACGGGGCAGTGCACCTGATGCTCCCGAATGTACTGCTCCATCTCCTCATTTGACATGAGGTCGGGATTGACCGCGCCCTTAGAGTGCGCCTCGATGAGGTTGTCCGCACGGTGACGGGTCTTGCACTTTTTGCAGTCCATCTTGGGATCGGTAAAGGAGGTGGTGTGCCCGCTCGCCTCCCAAACACGGGGATTCATCAGAATGGCCGCGTCCACGCCGTAGGAGTTGTCGCTCTCCTGCACGAACCGCTTCCACCATGCCCGCTTGATGTTGTTTTTGATCTCCACGCCGACGGGGCCGTAGTCCCACGTGTTGCCCATGCCGCCGTAGATCTCACTGCCGGGGAAGATGATGCCCCTTGCCTTGCACAATGCCACGAGCTTCTCCATCGTGACCGCACTGTTGTCCATATCGCACCTCGAATTTTTTGTTCATGCTCTATTATACAGGTAATTTTTCCGTCGGTCAAGAAATAAAATTAAAAATTGAAAATTTGTCATTTTTAATTTTAAATTAGTAAAAAAATCCTGTGCAAAAACTATGCAATTTGTAAAATATATGATATAATAACATAAGGAATACTGTATTTGTCGGAGAAATTATGGCAGACAATTTTATCGAACAGATCGTGGAGGAGGATCTCGCGGCGGGACGGGAGAGCATTCAGACAAGATTTCCCCCCGAGCCCAACGGGTATCTGCACATCGGGCATGCGAAATCCATGTTCGTCAACTTCGGCATTGCCGAGAAATACAACGGCAAATGCAATCTCTTCTTCGACGACACCAACCCCTCCAAGGAAAAGACGGAGTACGTCGACGCGATCAGGCGGGACATCCGCTGGCTCGGCTATCATTGGGAGAAGGAGGTCTACGCTTCCGACTTCTTCGATACCATCTACGCCTATGCGGAGAGGCTGATCACTGAAGGGAAGGCGTTTGTTTGCGACCTCTCCCCCGAGGAGATCAAAAATACCCGCGGCACCCTCACGGAGCCCGGCACCGAGAGTCCGTACAGAAACCGCACGCCTGAGGAGAATCTGAGGCTTTTCCGTGAAATGCGGGACGGGAAATACGCGGACGGGGAAAAGTGCCTCCGCGCCAAGATCGATATGGCCTCTCCCAACGTCAACCTCAGGGATCCCGTCATTTACAGAATTTTGCATGCGACCCATCACAGGACGGGCGACAAATGGTGCATCTACCCGATGTACGACTACGCCCATCCCATCTGCGACTATCTGCAGGGCGTGACGCATTCCCTGTGCACGCTGGAGTTTGAGGACCATCGCCCCCTCTATGACTGGGTGGGCTACAGCCTCGGCTTTTCTCCCAAGCCCCGTCAGATCGAGTTCGCCCGCCTCAACCTCACCAACCTCGTCATGAGCAAGCGGTACCTCAAAAAGCTTGTCGAGGAGGGCTCGGTGCACGGCTGGGACGACCCGCGGATGCCCACGCTTGCGGGACTGAGAAACCGCGGCATCCCCGCCGAGGCCATCAAGGACTTTTGCCAAAGGGCGGGCGTCACCAAGGCGCAGTCGGAGTGCGAGATCGGCTATTTCGAGGCGGTCGTCAGGGACTATCTCAACCTGCATGCTCCCCGCGCGATGGCCGTCGTCGACCCCATCAGGCTCACCCTCACCAACTATGAGGGAGAGGAGGAGGTCGAATTCGAAGTAAATCAGCTCGACGAGAATGCGGGGAAGCGGAGGATCGTGTTCGGGAAGGAGCTCTATATCGAGAAATCGGACTTCTCTCTCGACCCGCCGCCCAAGTACCACCGCCTGAAGCTCGGCGGGTATGCAAGGCTGAAGAGTGCCTACATCGTCCGCGCAGACGAGGCTGTGACCGATGAAAGGGGCAACGTCGTCGAGGTGAGATGCACCTATTTCCCCGAGAGCAAATCGGGCAACGACACGAGCGGCATCAAGGCAAAGGGCGTTCTGCACTGGGTAAACGCCGCGACCTGCGTGGATGCGGAGCTGAGGCAGTACGACCATCTTCTCCGCGACGCCGACTACAGCGGGCAGGACTTTTCGGAGCGCATCAACCTCGACTCCGAGCACATCTTTCACGCAAAGGCGGAGCCCTATCTCGCGGAGGCGGAGGACGGAACGGCCTTCCAGCTCATGCGCACGGGATATTACAAGACGGCTGTGGAAAACGGCAGGCACATCCTCTCCGAGATCGTCTCGCTCAAGGATAATTTTAATAAATAAAAAATAGCTTTTCCCGCACATCGCAGCGGAAAAGGAGGAACTATGAACAACCTTTTAGCGGAGGCATCCGGGTCGGACGCCATGATGCTGTATATCATTCTCGGCGTGGCGGGCGGGCTTCTGCTTCTCTGCGCCGTCTATGGGGCGATCAGAAAATTCTCCCGCCTGACATGGATCGGCTGGCAGCTCCTCATCGCCTTCGGGCTGGATATCGCGATCTCCTATCTGCCACTGGAGGGGCCGCAGTACTTTGCGGTCTGGCTTGTGCTCTTTATCGTGATCGTCGCACTGCCGCTCATTGCCGAATTCTTCCTGCGCAGGGCGGTCCTGACGGGCCGTATCCTCCCTCCGCGCACGGGGGCGAAGGTGCTTGACCACATCTTCGGTGCTCTGACTGCGATCGTGGGCTTTCTGATGTTCTTTGCCTCGATCGGGGCGGTCGTGCTCGCCGCGGGGGACGCGTTTATGGAGGCTCCCCTTCTGAACACGCCGATCTGGACGGATTTTCTCTCCAAATACGCCCTCGATTTCTTCCTCATCGCGGTCTTCATGGTGACGATGCGTGCGGGCTGCAGGCTCGGCGTCTTCAAGCTCTTCTACTACATTCTCATCCTTCTGCTCGTGTTCGGGGCCTTCTTCGGAAGCCTGCTCCTCTTCTCGCAGGTGGATTGGGGACTCTCCTTCTCGACGATGGTGGGCGGCTGGTTCGGACTGGAGGGGTCGCTTGCCTCGATCGTCGGCTGCGGCACCGTGACGCTTGTGAGCTCGCTCATCCTGTTTGTCCTCATCATGTTCCTCTCAAGGCTCATCGACTGGTCCATACAGCGGGTGAATTCCAACCGCATCGTCGGGGCCGTGGACGCGCTCCTGATGGGTGCCGTGTTCTCCGCCGTCTTCCTCGGCATCGTGCTCGGGGTGCAGGCGGTGTTCGGCGCACTCGCGCAGGGGAACTTCCTTCAGGGCCTTCTCGGGGGAGACCTTGCGTCCTCGCTCGGTGATTTTGCCTCGACGCTTACGGGCGTTGCGGAGAGCTTTGTCAAATTTGCAAGGAGTGCCCCGATCTCCCGCGGGCTGTATGACGGCAACTTCCTGCTCTCTCTGCTTCCCTGAAAATAGGATAACTTCGGGCAATCGGGTCATAATGATAGAAGAATGCTTGACAAACGCACGCATCTTCTGTTATCCCGCATTGCCCTTCTCTGTGCCGACGGGGGGTATCGGATCGTAGAGGAGAACGAGCTTCTCTCCTGCTTCCCCCAAAGATTGAAAACGGACGGCGAGGGGCTCTCTCACATGCTGCGCTTTCTCCGCGAAAACGGCTACATCGACGTCAAATATGCGGAGGACGGGGTGTATTGCCTCACCCCTTTGCCCGAGGGACGGATGTATGACGAGAGCATGCGCCGTGAAAGGAGCGAGGGACTGCGGCGCAGGCTGTATCTGCTTGCGTTCACGCTCCTCGGTGCATTTGCGGGCGCGTTTGCGGGCGCGGGGCTTGCGATCTCTCTCCTTGCGGGGGGCGTATGATCAGCGATACCCTTTCAAAGAGAGAGGACGCGGTGATGAACGCCGTTCTGACCCTCTCCGCGGGACGGGAGAGAATTATCGCCGCCCCGTATGACGTCCTCGCGCTCCTGCCGCCAAAACTGAAGTTCGATGAAGAAAAGCTCGAGAAAGTGCTACGCGATCTCGGGCTCGACGGCTACTTTGAACTTATTTTTTCGGACAGAAAGGGAGAGCGGGTGTACGTTCTGCACCTTTCTTCCCGCGGCATGAATTACCGTCGGCAGGACAGCCAGTTGAGGCGCAGCGTGTGGTTCCGCTGGGGCGTCGCCGCGATCGGCGCCGTGATCACCGCCCTCATCGGCATGCTCCTGCGGCTGATATTGGGGTAAAGAGGCTCCTCGCTGCCCCCTGCAAACAAAGTGGCCTTCAGGCCAAAGGGGTTCTTGCTGCCCCTTATAGGGGAAGTGGCCTTCAGGCCAAAGGGGTTTGAAAACCCTTCAGTCGCTGAAGCGACAGCTTCTCATGCGGGTAGAGTCCCGCATTCGGTCAGCATTTGCCCGAGCATATGGGCAAATGCCAAGAAAATTTTGCGTCAAGAGTTATCAACTCTTGACAGAACTGCAAAATTTTCCCCTACAAGGGGAGCCAAGGCATTTTCCACATCTTCCACCACAATTTTTAATTTTTAATTTTAAATTTTCAATTTTCCATGCAGCATTTTGAATTCAAGCTAAAATCGCAGTTCGAGCCGACGGGGGACCAGCCCGAGGCGATCAAAAGCCTCACGGAGGGGGTCCTCGACGGCGTCCGCACGCAGGTACTTGTCGGCGTCACGGGCAGCGGAAAGACATTTACGATGGCAAACGTTATCAAGAATGTCGGCCGCCCGACCCTCGTGATCGCGCACAACAAGACGCTTGCGGCCCAGCTGTGCAATGAATTCCGTGCCTTTTTCCCTGAAAACAGGGTGGAGTACTTTGTCTCCTATTACGACTACTATCAGCCCGAGAGCTACATCCCCTCGACGGATACCTATATTGAAAAGGACCTCTCGATGAACGACGAGATCGACAAGCTCCGCAATGCCGCCACCTGTTCCTTGGGGGAAAGGGACGACGTCATTGTGGTCTCGTCCGTCTCCTGCATCTACGGCTTGGGTGCGCCCGAGGAATTCTTCCGTCTCGGCGTCTCCATGCGCCCGGGGCAGCAAATGGAGCGGGACGAGCTTTTATCCCGCCTTGTCGACATCCATTATGCGCGGAACGACATCGATTTCAAACGCTCCACCTTTCGCGTCAGGGGGGATGTTGTGGAAATTTTCCCCGCCTCCAACTCCGAGGTCGCCATCCGTGTGGAATTTTTCGGCGACGAGATCGACCGCATTTACGAGGAGGACGCCACCACGGGCAAGCTGCTCTCCGAGCTCAAGCATGCTGTCATTTTCCCCGCCAGTCACTACGCAGTGGGGAGCGAAAGGCTCTCCTCCGCGCTCTCCATGATCGAGCAGGACCTCGAAGGGGAGGTCAAGGCGTTCGAGGAGGCGGGACGACTGCTCGAGGCACAGCGGCTTCGGCAGCGGACGGAGCATGATCTCGAGATGATGCGGGAGATCGGGTACTGCTCGGGGATCGAGAATTATTCCCGCTATTTTGACGGCAGATCCCCCGGCCAGCCCTCGTTTACCCTACTCGATTACTTTCCCGAGAATTTTCTCGTCTTTATCGACGAGAGCCACATGACCATTCCCCAGCTACGGGCGATGTATAACGGCGACAGGGCGAGAAAGATCAATCTTGTCGACTACGGCTTCCGCATGAGGTCCGCATTCGACAACAGGCCGCTCACCTTTGAGGAATTCGACGAGCGCGTCCCCCAGCTCATCTGCGTTTCCGCGACGCCCGCGCCCTATGAATTAGGCGAGGCGGGCAACGTCGTCGAGCAGCTCATCCGTCCGACGGGCCTTCTCGACCCGCCCGTCGAGGTCAGGCCCACCAAGGGACAGATCGACGACCTTCTCTCCGAGGTCCATACCGTCACAAAGGGCGGCGGCAGGGTGCTCGTCACGACGCTCACCAAGCGCATGGCGGAGTCTCTCACCGATTACATGAAGGAGGCGGGCGTCAAGGTCCGCTACATGCACTCTGACATCGACACACTGGAGCGCATCGACATCATCAACGGACTCAGAAGCGGCGAATTCGACGTCCTCTGCGGGATCAACCTTTTAAGGGAGGGACTGGACCTTCCCGAGGTCAAGCTCGTGGCGATCTTAGACGCCGACAAGGAGGGCTTTTTGCGCAGTGAGACTTCCCTCGTGCAGACCATCGGCCGCGCCGCACGCAATGCAGAGGGGCGGGTCATCATGTACGCGGATGAAATGACGGGCTCGATGGAGCGTGCCATCTCAGAGACAAACCGCCGCCGCAAAATTCAACAGTTATATAACGAAAAACACGGGATCGTGCCCAAGACCATCGTCAAGGAGATCGGCTCGACGCTCTCCATCACGGGCAAGACAAAAAAGGGCGCAGACCTCAAGCTCAAGGACATTCCCGAGGAGATCGAGAAGCTGAAGGCTCTGATGAGGGTCGCCTCGAACGCTCTCGATTTCGAACGCGCCATCGAGCTCCGCGAGACCATCAACGACCTCAGAAAACGCCTGAGAAAATGAGGTCGGGGCATTTGGGTCTTCACCGCAATTTTTAATTTAAAATTCTATCGATCGGGGTTACCTATGAAAATCGCAGTCGATTTGGATGATACGTTATCCGTGGTGGACCGTGTGACGCGGGCAAGCGGATACATCGAACGCTACAATTTACCCTTCCGTCTCAAGGATGAAAACGCCCATGCCCTCGTCAATGTGTTCGACTGGGGGATCGACGACGTCCTCAAGTTTATCCGCGAGGGTGGGATCACCGTTTTCACGGATGCGGAGGCGAGAAGGGGCGCACGGGAGGTCCTCACCGCGCTCAAAAGGGCGGGGCACGAGATCGTTGTGCTCACGGCACGGCAGCGGGAGTGGTTTGTCAATCCAGAAAAGGTCTCCCGCGACTGGCTCGAGAAGCGGCGCATCCCCTATGACGAGATCGTCGCCGACGTTCCCTTTGAGGAAAAGGGCAGCTATTGCAGGGAGCAGAATATTCCCATCCTCATCGACGACTCCCTCACCACCTGTCTCTCCGCACAGGCGCAGGGGGTAAGCGCCATTCTGATGGTCGACAAGCATAACCTCTCCCGCGCCTCGGAGGTCAGCTACCGTGCCTCCAATTGGAAGCAGGTCGCGGGCATTCTGAAGGTTTTGTTGCAGACGGTGTGAAAAATTGAAAATTTAAAATTAAAAATTAAAAATTGCGGTGGGGCGAGATTTAGGAAAAAGGCCTGTTGACTACGGGCCGTTCCAATGACGTCATGGTGAGCCTGTCGAACCATCACCTTATTCTTGCTTCCCCTTATAGGGGAAGTAGCCTTCTGGCCGAAGGGGTTTCAGAACCCCTCAGTCGCATAATGCGACAGCTTCTCATGCGGGTAGAGTCCCGCATTCGGTCAGCATTTGCCCGTGCATATGGGCAAATGCCAAGAAAATTTTGCGTCAAGAGTTATCAACTCTTGACAGAACTGCAAAATTTTCCCCTGAGAGGGGAGCCGAGAGAGCCTCCTCATCCCGCCCCGCGCACATTCTATTTGTGACTAAGCGCGGCACGAGCACCGCCCTTGGTGCGAAGCAGGCGCAGCCGAGCGGATCTCATCAAAATCCACGGAGCAAATTTATATTCCACAGATACGACGATGCAAGACGAAATTTTTGTTCACGGCGCGAAGGCCAACAATTTAAAAAATATCGACGTTCACATCCCGCGGGGCACCCTCACCGTCTTCACGGGCCTTTCGGGCAGCGGGAAAAGCACCCTCGCCTTTGACACCATCTTTGCCGAGGGGCAGAGAAGGTACATGGAGAGCCTTTCCTCCTACGCCCGCCAGTTCCTCGGCATGATGGAAAAGCCCGACGTGGAGTCCATCGACGGCCTTTCTCCCGCCATCTCCATCGATCAGAAGACGACGAGCCACAATCCCCGCTCCACCGTGGGCACCGTGACGGAGATCTACGACTATCTCCGTCTCCTCTTTGCCCGTGCGGGGACGCCGCATTGCCCCAACTGCGGCAGGGAAATACGGCGGCAGACCGTCGACGAGATCGCCGACACCGTCATGGCCATGCCCGCGGGGAGTAAGATCCTTGTCAACGCCCCCGTTGTCCGCGGCAAAAAGGGGGAGTACAAGAAGGAACTTTTATCCTTCCGCAAGAGCGGCTATGCGCGGGTCAAGATCGACGGCATCGTCTATGACCTGCAGGAGGAGATCGTCCTCGACAAGAACATCAAGCACAGCATCTCCGTCGTCATTGACCGTCTCGTTGTCAAGGAGGGCATTTTAAAACGGCTCACCGAGTCCCTCGAGACCGCGCTCAAGCTTTCGGACGGGCTCGTGATCATCGACTGCGAGGGCGAGGAGACGCTGCTCTCCTCCCGCTATTCCTGCCCCGACTGCGGCATCTCCATCGAGGAGATCGAGCCACGTCTCTTCTCCTTTAACACGCCGTGGGGCGCCTGTCCGGAATGCACGGGGCTCGGCTTCCGTCAAAGGGTGGACCCCGACCTCATCTGTCCCGACCGCAACAAGTCCCTCCGCGAGGGAGCGATCAAAATCAGCGGCTGGAATTTAGACAGCTCCACCGTCACGCAGATGTATCTCTCGGCCCTCTCCAAGCACTATCATTTTTCCATGGACGTCCCCGTCAAGGACCTGCCCGAGGGCGTGTTTGACATGCTCATGTACGGCAACGGGGGAGAGAAGATCGACATGCACTATGCGACCCGCTCCTTCTCCTCCGACTACAAGAGCGCGTGGGAGGGGTTTGTCACCAATTTGGAACGCCGCTACAATCAGACGAGCTCGGTCGGCGTGAAATGGGACATCGAGCGGTATATGCGCACCACCGACTGCCCCGTCTGCCACGGGAAGCGGCTGAAAAAGGAGGCCCTCGCCGTCACCGTCGGCGGCAAAAATATCGCAGATGTGTGCGATTTGCCCGTCTCTGCCCTCCGTCAATTTCTCGATGGATTGAAGCTCACCCCCACCCAGCATGCAATTGCGGACGTCATTTTAAAGGAGATCAAGAGCCGCATCAGCTTCCTTATCGGCGTCGGCCTCGACTACCTCACGCTCTCGAGGAGCGCGGCGACGCTCTCGGGCGGGGAGAGTCAGCGAATCCGTCTCGCTACACAGATCGGCTCCGCGCTCACGGGGGTATTGTATATCCTCGACGAGCCCTCCATCGGCCTGCACCAGCGGGACAACGAGCGGCTTTTAAATTCTCTCAAGGGGCTGCGCGATTTGGGGAATACCCTCATCGTCGTCGAGCATGACGAGGACACCATGCGGGCGGCGGACTATATCGTCGACATCGGCCCCAGGGCGGGCGTGCACGGGGGAGAGGTCGTCGCCTGCGGCACGGCAGAGGACATCATGGCAGAGCCCCGCTCCATCACGGGCGACTACCTTGCGGGAAGAAGGAGCATCCCCGTTCCAAAGACACGGAAAAAGCCGGATGGCAGATGGCTCAGGGTGGAAAACTGCCGCCAAAACAATTTAAAGGGCATCACGGCCGAGATCCCCGCGGGCCTCATGACCTGCGTGACGGGGGTGAGTGGCTCGGGAAAGAGCTCTCTCGTCAACGAGATCATTCTGCCCATTCTCTCCAACAATCTCAACGGCTCCCGTCTGCCGCTCGGCAGTAGCGGGGAATATGCGGGGCTTGAATACTTTGATAAGGTCATCGCCATCGACCAATCGCCCATCGGAAGAACGCCGCGCTCCAATCCTGCGACATATACGGGCGTGTTCGGCCCCATCCGCGAGCTCTTTGCGGCGACGCCCGACGCCAAGGCCATGGGGTTCAAGGCGGGGCGGTTCTCCTTCAACGTCGCGGGCGGCAGGTGCGAAAACTGCGAGGGCGACGGCATCATGAAGATCGAAATGCACTTTTTGCCAGATGTTTACGTCCCCTGCGAGGTGTGCGGCGGCAAACGCTACAACCGCGAGACGCTCGAGGTGAAATACAAGGGCAAGAGCATTTCGGACGTTTTGGACATGACCGTCGAGGAGGCGTGTGAGTTCTTTAAGGCGATCCCTTCCATTTACAATAAGATCAGCACGCTCAATGAGGTCGGGCTGGGGTATATCAAGCTCGGGCAGAGCTCCACGACGCTCTCGGGCGGCGAGGCACAGCGGGTAAAGCTTGCGACCGAGCTTGCAAAGCGGTCGACGGGCAGGACGTTTTACATCTTGGACGAGCCCACGACGGGCCTGCACAGCTACGATGTGGACAAGCTCATCCGCATTCTGATGAGGCTCCGCGACGGCGGGAACACCGTGCTCGTCATTGAGCATAATTTAGATGTGATCAAGGTGTGCGACTACATCATCGACCTCGGGCCCGAGGGCGGCGACGGCGGCGGCGAAATCGTGACCGTCGGCTCCCCCGAGGAGGTCGCTGCTGTTGATAAGAGCTACACGGGACAGTTTTTGAAGAAGGTAATTCAAAATTAAAAATTAAAAATTAAAAATTGCGGCGGGGAGTGATTTAGGAAAAAGGCCTGTTGACTACGGGCCATTCCAAAATACGTCTTTCCTCTTGCCTGCCCCCTTTCTAAGGGGGCGGGGTAGGGGTGGGGGTTCATTCCAAATCGGTCATGGTGAGTTCCGTCGAACCATCACCTTATTTCCTTGCTGCGGTGACCCTTCGACTACGCTACTTTGCACTAAGCGCGGCACGAGCGCCGCCCTTGGTGCGAAGTAGGCGAAGCCGAGCGGATCTCATCAAACCCCACGGAGTCTCAACAAAAATAAATATTTGCGAACCTCTCGATGGTTTCCCCTTCGAAAAGAAATCATCGGGACAATCAGGAGAAAATCATGTTCAACAAAGCCATGCAGCATTTAGGCGAGGAGCGGAGCGTGATCCGCGAGCTCTTCGAATACGGCAATCAGCGCAAAAAAATCATCGGCGCGGACAAGGTCTTTGACTTTTCCATCGGCAATCCGTCCGTCCCCACGCCCGCGTTCGTGCAGGACGAGATCAAGCGTCTCATTGCCGAGGTCCCTCCCGAAAGGCTGCACGGCTACACCTCCGCGCCCGGGCTTCCCGAGGTCCGCGCTGCCGTCTCCGACTACATTCAGAGCAAATTCGGGGCACCCATGTCCGCGAGCCTCGTGTACATGACCTGCGGTGCCTCTGCATCGCTCACCGTCACGATCAACGCCCTGTGCGAGGAAGGGGACGAGTTTGCCGTCATTGCACCCTTCTTTCCCGAGTACAGAGTCTTTGTGGAGAGCGCGGGGGGAAGGCTCGTCGTCGCGCAGTCCGGGAAGGATTTCCGTCTCGATTTTAACGCCCTCGACAGAGCGATCACCCGCCGCACCAAGGCGGTCATTCTCAACTCCCCCAACAACCCCACGGGCGCGGTCGTCTCCGAGGAGGAGCTCAAAAGGCTCGCCCTGCTTCTTGAAAGAAAGAGCCTCGAGAAGGGGGAGCCCGTTTTTCTCATCGCCGATGAGCCCTACCGCGAGCTCACCTACGGCGAGGAGGTGCCCTTTCCCATGAATTATTACCACGACACGATCGTGTGCTACTCCTTTTCAAAATCCCTCTCGCTGGCGGGGGAGCGCATCGGGTACATCGCCGTGAGTCCCCTGTGCTGCCGCGCGGAGGACATCTTCTCGGCCGTCTGCGGCGCGGGGAGAAGCCTCGGGTTCGTCTGCGCTCCCGCCCTCTTCCAAAGGGTGTGCGCCGCCGCGCTCGGCAGGAGCTGCGATGTGGAGGAATACCGCAAAAATCGCGACTTATTGTACGATTCTCTCACAAAAATGGGGTACGAGTGCGTCCCGCCTGCGGGAGCCTTTTACCTCTTCGTGAGGGCTTTGGAGGAGGATGCGGTCGCCTTTTCGGAAAGGGCAAAAGATTATGAGCTCCTGCTTGTTCCGTCCGACAGCTTCGGCGTGAGGGGGTACGTCCGCATCTCCTACTGCGTCTCCCGCACCGTCATTGAGCGCAGTCTCCCCGCCTTCCAAAGGCTGTATGAGGAATACAGAAAAAATTAAAAATTGAAAATTTAAAATTAAAAATTATGGTGGGGGAATCCCTTGCTTCCCCTTATAGGGGAAGTACCCCGAAGGGGGGATAGGGTTCCAAAACCCCTCAGTCGCCGTTGGCGACAGCTCCCCCTCGAGGGGGAGCCAAAGGGTATGATCCTCATCCCGAGGCGAAGCCGAGCGGATCTCATTAAAACCCATGGA
>CANQWI010000016.1 GCA_947627515.1 uncultured Clostridia bacterium | reverse complement strand
GGTCGAGTACCCTTTCTCCCACATGCCCGAAAGGAGTGTGGCCGAGGTCATGCCCGAGCGCGATCGCCTCGGCAAGGTCCTCGTTGAGGGAGAGGCCGCGTGCAAGGGAACGGGCTATCTGAGAGACGTCGAGTGTGTGCGTCAGACGGGACATATAGTGGTCGCCGTCGGGAGCAAAGAAGACCTGCGTCTTGTTCTTGAGCCGCAGAAACGCCTTGGAGTAGATGATGCGGTCTCTGTCCCGCTGGAACTCCGTGCGCATCGTGCAGGAGGGCTCCTCTCTGAGACGGCCGCGCGTCGTTTCGGAGAGCGTCGCGTACGGGGAGAGGAATCTCCGCTCCTTCTCGTAGGTCTTTTCCTTTACATCTTGTATGTTTTTTTTCATCACACATTATTTCGCCGAAAAATAAAAAAATCCTCTTTTTTGGGAGAATTTTTTTTAAAAAAAGATGATTTTAAGTATTGTGTCTGACATAATATGGAATTTATGCGTGACATAGTACTATGCAAAACCTGAAATTTCAAAATTTAACAGCAAAACAGGCGAAGCGTCCCCTTCTCAGAAGCCGCCGTTGACGCCTAAGATCTGCCCCGTGATGTACCTGTTTTTGAGGAGGAACAGGACGGCGCGGGCGACCTCCTCGCTCGTTCCGAAGCGACCGAGCGGGATTTCCACCTCGAGAGCCTTGCGCTCCTTTTCGGTAAGGCGGGCGTTCATCGCGGTGTCGATCACCCCCGGGGCGACGCAGTTGACGGTGATGCTTGACGGGGCGAGCTCGCTTGCAAGGGCCTTCGTGAAGGCAATGACCGCGCCCTTGGAAGCAGAGTACGCGCTCTCACAGCTTCCCCCTCTCTCCCCCCAGACGGAGGAGGTATTGACGATGGCACCGCCGCGGGAGAGCATCCTTTTGACGGCATGCTTGCAGCAGAGAAAGGTCCCGCCCGCGTTGACGGCCATGACGCGCTCCCAGTCGGAGAGCGAGGTGTCCTGCACCTGAGAAAAGAGTGCGATGCCTGCGTTGTTGACGAGATAGTCGAGGGTGGGAAGCGTGCGCATGACCTCCTCCACCTGCCGCTCGTCCGAGACGTCTGCCCGCACGAAGCTGACTGCGGGAAGAGTGCTTTTCGCCCTCTCCATCGCTTCCTCGTCCGAGGAATAGAGCGCGGTGACAAAAACGCCCTCCTCGGAGAGAAGGCGGCAGACCTCCAGCCCGATCCCCCGCGTCCCGCCTGTGACGAGAGCCCTCATTGCAACCCCTCCGAGAGCGCAACGATCTCGTCTGCGATCTCCTCAACGGTCCTCCCGTCCGTATCCACGATGCGGTCCGCGACGGCCTCATAGATGGGCGTGCGCTCAAAGAGGAGCTCACGGAGCTTATCTGCGATCCTGCCGTTGTCCTTTAAAAGGGGTCGCGTCTCATCCGCACGAACGCGGGTGAGAAGGGTCTCGAAGGAGGCACGCATGAAGAAGATCCTGCCGTTTTTCTTCAGAAGCTCGTTGTTCTCGGACTTGAGGACAAGGCCGCCGCCCGTCGATATGACGAGGTCGTCCCGATCCGAAAGCTCCCGCACGACCTCTGTCTCGAGTGCGCGGAAATGTGCCTCGCCGTAGTATTCAAAGATATCCGAGATGCTGCCGTGGCGGTCGGAGATCACGATGTCGGTGTCATACCACCTTCTGCCCGTCTTGCGGGCGATCTGAATGCCGACGCTGGACTTCCCGACGCCCATCATGCCGCAGAGTACGATATTCATACCAAAAAACTCTCCAATGCCAGAAGATAGCTGTATTTTCCGAAGCCGAGGATCGCCCCTTTGCAAACCTCCGTGAGGACAGACCTACGGCGAAATTCCTCCCGCGCACAGATATTTGACATGTGCACCTCGACAACGGGCACCGAGATGCTTGCGATGGCGTCGCGGATGGCGTAGCTGTAGTGGGTGAAGGCTCCCGCGTTGAGGACGATGCCGTCATACATCCCCTCTGCCCGCTGGAGCTCGGTGCAAAGCTCTCCCTCGAGATTGCTCTGGAAAAAGTCGACAGCATGCCCCTTTCCCTCGACAAAGTCCTCAAGCTCCCTGTTGATGTCCTCAAGGGTCTCCCCGCCGTAGACGTCCCTCTCCCGTTTCCCCGTGAGATTGAGATTGACGCCGTTCAGTACCAAAAATCTCATTCCGTTACCTCTTTTTTATATTCATTCCAAAGCCGCCCGGCTTCGTCGCTTTCGGGAGTCTCCCCCAAGAAGATGCAATCCGACAGATAGGCCTGATAAAAGAGCATGGCCTCGCCGTTGACCGTTTTCTTGCCGAGCGAGCGGGCGATGCGCAAAAGCTCCGACTCCTTCGGCACATAGATGAGGTCGACCGCCGTTCCCGCAAGGGACAAAAGTGCCTCGTTGACGGGCGTTTTTCTCCCCTCGAGGGAGATCTCGGGGGTCTGCCCCTCGGTGTCGTGCATGCCGATCCCCGTACAGTTGAGAAGGATGTCAAAGGGCCGCAGCGGGATGTCCGCAAGGGGAGTGAACCCGCCGAGCTCCTCCTTCACGCTCAGAAGACGGGGATAATCGCGCTCATAGGCATAGACGTCCGCGCCGCCGTCTGCAAGCTTTTTGATACAGCTTCTCCCCGCGCCGCCCGCGCCGAGCACGAGGACGGATCTCCCCTTTACCTCGACGCCCGCATTCTGAAGCATGAGCATGAACCCGTACCCGTCCGTGTTGTAGCCGAGGCGAGTGCTTGTCACGACGGTGTTGACGGCGCGAAAGACCTCAGCGTCCCCCCTGAGCCCCTTCAAAAAGGGAAGGATCTCCCCCTTGAAGGGAATGGTGACATTGAACCCGTCAAAGCGCGTGAAAAGCTCCTCGGCATGGGCAGAAAATTCCTCGGGCGGGAGGCTGACCCGCTCATACGAGCAGGACGCGGAAAAGCTGTGCAAAATAAATTCATGGATGGCGGGGCTCGTCGATTTTGAGACGTCCTTGCCGACAACTGCAAGCCTCATAGTGTACCTCTGAGCTCACGCAGAGCGGCTTCATAGGCCGAAGATCCGAGCGTGAGCATGGCGTATTCCCCCTTTTTCACGGGGACTGCAAGCGTGACGCTGTCCCTTGCCGTATTCTTTTTGTCGAGAAGGGCAAGACGGGCGGCGTTTTCCACATCGATCTCATTGGGATCGCAGACAAGGACGGTGCGGATGAGCGCACTAAGCTTCCCCAGATACTCCCCGTCCGTCTCAAGATATGCCTGCGCGATGCGGCTCTCATACAGAAGGCCGAGAAGGACGCATTCCCCGTGGGACAAGCTCTTTTGCGTGAGCTCGATCGCATGGCCCGTCGTGTGGCCGAGGTTTAAAGAGCGGCGAAGGCCCCTCTCCATGGGGTCCCTTTGCACGATGTCGGCCTTGACGGCGATATTTTCGGGCACGAGCTCCGCGAGAAGGTCGATGTCAAACAGCGTATCCCGACACGACAGGAGCCTGTCGAAGAGGCTGCCATTGAGGGCGGCATGCTTTACGATCTCCCCGAGCCCGCAGCGGAGCTCCCTTTGCGGAAGCGTCCTGAGAAAGGCGGGGTCGACATAGATAAGCTCGGGCTGATGGAATGCGCCGATGAGATTTTTTACCCCGCAAAAATCGATGGCAGTCTTGCCGCCGACGGAGCTGTCCACCTGCGCAAGAAGGGTCGTCGGGACCTGAATGCAGGAGATGCCGCGCATGTAGAGGCTCGCGGCGAGCCCGCCGACGTCCCCCACGACGCCGCCGCCGAGGGCGATGAGCGTGGAGCTGCGGCGAA
Source organism: uncultured Clostridia bacterium (assembly GCA_947627515.1). Classification (GTDB taxonomy): domain Bacteria; phylum Bacillota; class Clostridia; order Christensenellales; family Borkfalkiaceae; genus Gallimonas. The sequence continues at coordinate 20,118 of CANQWI010000016.1, read as the reverse complement.
GGTGATTTTCCGCCATCGCACTGAGGAGAGAGAAGAGCGTCTGTTCTGTCTTATGCTCCTCCCCCGCGGGCATGACGAAGACGGGGAGCGAGAGTGCCTTGATTTGCCTCTGATAGAGCCCAAAGACATTGGAATCGGTAAAAATGAGCGCGCCGCCCGCCTGCAGCCGAGGAAGCTCCTCCTTGAGCTGCTTGGAGAGGACATTTTTGCGGCAGACGATGATGCTCTCCTGCCTCATGCCCCTGAATTTGATGTGAAAGGTCCTCATGCGAGCTCTCCGTTGCGGCGAACAACCTCCTCCAGCCTGTCGCCGCCGAGACGCTCGGAGACGACGCATGCAAGCTCTGAAGCGAGAGCGGCCTCCAAAACCGTCTCACAGGCGAGGATCGCACAGACGTCACTGCGCTCTGCCGCCGAGACTGCGGGCTCATGCGTGACAAGATCCACGGTGCGGAGCCCCTTTTTCAGGGTGGGAATGGGCTTCATGGCCGCACGGAGAACAAGCTCCTCGCCGTTTGACATTCCCCCCTCGATTCCACCCGCACGGTTGGTAAGGCGGGTAAAATTTTCCATGATCTCATCATGCACGTCCGAGCCGAAGGCCCTTGCCGCGCCGAAACCGAGGCCGACCTCCACGCCCTTGACAGCCTGAACGCTCATGAGGGCGGCGCAGAGACGGGCGTCCAGCTTTTCCCGATACGTCATACAGCTGCCGTAGCCCGCCTTCAGCCCCCTCACGCGGAGCTCAAGGACGCCGCCCAAGGTGTTTCCCTCTTCCCCTGCCCTGTCGATGAGGGCAATGGCCGCCGCCTCGAGGGTGCGGTCTGCCATGCCGAGGACGGGAGAACGGTGTAAAATCTCATCGTAGGTGTAGCTTTTTTCGTCACAGACAGGGCCGACGCTCCTGACATATCCCGTAAGCTGAATGCCGAGCGCGGCAAGATATTGGCGACAGAGCTCCCCCGCTGCGACGCGGACAGCGGTCTCCCGTGCGGAGGCACGCTCAAGAATATTTCTCGCATCCGACCCGCCGTACTTCATTACCCCTGCAAGGTCGGCATGCCCGGGGCGAACCCGTGTGAGCTGCCTCTTTGTCACGTCGCATCCCTCGGGAGCCATGACCTCTTTCCAATTTTCATAGTCGCGGTTCCAGACGGCGAGGGTGATGGGGCTTCCCAGCGTCACAAGATCTCTCACTCCCGAGAGGACTTCTACGCGGTCCTCCTCGATTTTCTGCCGTGCGCCCCTGCCGTATCCGCTCTGTCGGAGCTTAAGGCGGGCGTTGATCGCGCCCAAGTCGAGCTTTAACCCCGCGGGAAAGCCCTCGAGAATGGCAAACAGTCCCTTCCCGTGCGACTCTCCTGCCGTTACAATGCGTATCATCTGTTTTTCCTCCAAGCGGTGATCCTTTCCAGAATGTGCCCGAGCTCCTCTTTTGCGGTTCTGTAGCCGATCTCATACATCTTGTCCATAGAGCCGCGGTCGATGCTTGTCGCGCGGTACCGCGAGAGGTCGGGACGGAGCATAATGTCGGCGGCGGCATACCCGCGGGTCCTTGCGTTTTCGAGATACCTGACAGGCGTCATTGCGGAGATGGCCGAGCCGACGAGACGGGACAGTGCCCCCTTTTCCTCCTCGGGACGGTTGTATGCCGAAAGGTCCACCCCGACAACAAGGTCTGCGCCGAGCTGTTTACAATAATCTGCGGGAACGGCGTCCGAAAAGGCACCGTCGAAATATCGCTTCCCGCCGATCTCCACTCCCCTGAAAAAGGGCGGGATGGCCGCAGAGGCGGTGAGCGCACGGGCGAGCCTCCCCTCCCTGAGGAGCACGCTGCGGTTGGTCTCCCCGTCCGTCACGGCGACGGCAAAGGGGATCGGAAGGGATGAAAAGTCGCCGTCGAGGTAATTTTCGAGAAATTTTTCGATAAAGGTCATGTCGGCGAAGGGCTTGAGGCCCTTGGAGAACTCCTTGCGGTTGACGTTCTCGACGATGCCGACCATATCGGCCGCAGAGAAGCCGCGGGCATAGAGTGCCCCGACGATGCCGCCGATGGACGCGCCCGTCACGACTGCAAAGGAAAGGCCCGCCTCCTCAAACGCCTTGATCGCGCCGAGGTGTGCCATGCCCTTTGCGCCCCCGCTTCCGAGGGCAAGCCCGAGCTTGATATTTGGTTTTTTACCGAAAAGAGCTTTCAGACGGGAAAAAAGACCCATGTTACCTCATTGAAGCCCTTCAAGGCCTCTCAGATCTCCACCTCCATGCCGTCATAGGCGGCGAGAACGCCGAATTCCTGCTCGGCACGGGCAAGCAGTTCTGCCGTGGGGCGGGCGTTGTGCGAAAAATGCGTGATCACCCTCCTCGTGTGCCCGTCGGCAAGGCCGATCTCAGTGAGCCTTGCAAGCGTGCGCATGTTTTCATCCAGCCCCATGTGGCGGGCAGAGGGCTCGGTCACGCCATAGAGAAAGGTACAGTCGAGGGTGATAAGATCGACGGGCCTTCCTCCGATCTCCGACAGAAAGCGCAGGGAATCGTCGGGGAGCCTGCCCGTATCGGTGAGATGCAGGATACGCCTTCCATCCTTCTCGATGAGATAGAGAAGGGGCTCGTCGGAGGAGTGCTTTGCAAGAAGGGAATAGACCTCGTAGCCGCCAAAGGAGAATTCCTCAAAGGCCCCGACGGGATGAAGCGCGAGATGCTCCATGACGTCGGACCGCAGCTCGCGGGCGGTGCATTCGCGAAAGACGGACATGACCTCGTTATTCCCATAGATGTGGAGAACGGGCTCCGTCATGCCCTCCGCATATTTATAGCCGCGGAGGATAAAATCATGCGCGTAGAAGTGATCCATGTGCGAATGGGTCACGAGAAGATATTTGAGCGCGGAGAGGTCGTACTTCCGCGTATGCAGAAAAGCATCAGGCGGGAAGTCGATGGAGAGCTCGCCGTCGATGATGACCTGCGAACGGGAGCGAAGCTCCTTTCCCCCTCTCTCCCTCACACCGCGACAGTATGTGCAATTACAGAATAGTGCGGGGATGCCCTCCGCCGCACCTGTGCCGAGATAGACGACTTTCATAATTCGTAAATGATGGTGACGGGGCCGTCGTTTGTCTGGTCGATGCGCATGTCCGCACCGAACACGCCGTATTTCACGGGGACGCCCTGCGCCTCGAGAGCCTTTCCCGCGGCAAGATAGAGGGGCTCAGCCTCCTCGGGACGCTCCGCATCCGTAAAGGAGGGACGGTTCCCCTTTCTCGCGTCTCCATAGAGGGTAAACTGCGAGACGAGGAGTACCTCGCCGCCCACATCGCGGACGGACCTGTTCATCCTGCCCGCTTCATCCTCAAAGATGCGCAGGGCTGCGAGCTTCTCGGCGCACCTTTCCGCCTGTTTTTGGGTATCGCCGACACGGATGCCAAAATAAACGACAAGCCCGTGTCCGATCTCGGAGACGGGCTGGCCACCTACGGTAAGCTTCGCGCACAATACCCGCTGTGCGACAAATTTCATAAATGCTCCGAACAGAGAGCCGACAAAGCGGCCTCAGACGCGGGACATATATTCGCCCGTGCGGGTGTCGATACGGATCGTGTCGCCCTCGTTGACGAACATAGGCACCTGAAAAACAGCACCCGTTTCAACCTTCGCGGCCTTAGTGACGTTGGTCGCCGTGTTGCCCTTGACGCCGGGCTCAGCCTCAATGACCTTGAGCTCGACAAAGTTCTCGGGCTCGACGGAGAACGCCTTGTCATAGAGGAAGCGGACAGTGACGAGGTCGTTTTCACGGATATAGCGGAGCGCGTCCTCGACCTGCTCGCGGTTGAGGGGAGTCATGTTGAACTCCTCGTCCATGAAGTAGTAGAACTCGCCGTCGTTGTAGGAATAGGTCATTTTCTTGGTCTCGACCTGTGCCGTCTCGAGCTTCATCGAGGGATTGAAGGTCTCATCCGAGAGGACCTGTCCCGTGACAACGTTCTTGAGGGTGGTGCGGACGAATGCCGCGCCCTTCCCGGGCTTGACATGCTGGAATTCGACGACGGTGTAGACGCCGCTCTTGTATTCGAACGTGGTGCCCTTTCTGATGTCGCCTGCCATGATTTGTGCCATACTCTGTATCTCCTTTGATTACAAAACCAATAAATTTTTCTGTGTTTTTTTCATGAAGGAATGCGTCCTGCCCCCCTTCATATACATGCTGTCCTCGATCCTGATCCCGAGCTTTTCCGCGAGATAGACGCCGGGCTCATCCGAAAAGACCATGCCGTCCTCGATCACCTGCTCCGAACGCGGGGAGAGATTGGGGAATTCGTGGATCTGAAGGCCGATGCCGTGCCCCAGAGAGTGGGTAAAGTACTTGTCGAGCCCGAATTTCTTGAGATGCTCCCTTGCAATTGCATCCCCCGCCTTCCCCGTCATGCCTGCAACGAGGTTTTCTCTCACGAGGTCATGGGCGGCAAGCACGATGTCGTACGTCCTTTTAAATTCCTCATGCTTTTTATCGTCGCCGAAGAGAAAAGTGCGGGTGATGTCCGAGCAGTACCCCTCTACCTTACAGCCAAAGTCGAGAAGGATGGGGTCGCCGAAGCGGAGACGGGTGTCCCCTGTCTCATGATGGGGAACGCTGCCGTTCGGCCCGAAGGCGCAGATCGTCTCGAAGGAGGTGCCGCTTGCACCGAGCATGCGCATGTTGTACTCGAGAAGGGCGGCGACCTCATTCTCCGTCATGCCCTCCCTGATTTCGGGTAGAAGCTTTAAAAATGCCTCCTCTGCGATGTCGCAGGCTTTGCCGATGAGAGAGAGCTCCTCCTCGGACTTATAGAGCATGGCGTCCTTGAGGGCAGGCATGCAATCGACGAGGGTGAAGTCCTTTCCGAGACGCTCATAAGCGGCCGCATCGATAAAGGGATAGGGTATGCCGAGCGTTTTTTTGCCGTGAATGAGCTCCAATGCCTGCGGATAGGAGCCCTCGACGACCCTGACGGCGGTGCCTTTGAGCTGTTTTTCCGCCGCCTCGAGATAGCGAAGGTCGGCGACAAATTTGCAGCCCTCCCCGTCAAGAATGACGTAGCCGTCCGTCGAATAGAAGCCCGTGAGGTATCTCCGCAGGAAGTCGCACTCGATAAAGAGGGCGTCGGCATGGGAATTTTCATATATTTTGCGCAATTTCTCCGCAATCATAGCCATATTATACCAAATCAAGGCCGATTCGTCAACAATTTTTTTATAAGAAATCGGAGGGGATGAAAAATGGCAGGGCCGCAGCTTTTAATTTTTCAATTTCAGATACATCGCCTTCATCGCCATGGCGTCCTCGGTCTGGGTGCCCGCCGACTCGGAGACGATGTAGGGCTCGAGCCCAAGGCGCAGAAGTGCACAGGCAAGGGGCTCGAATTCCGGCCCGTAGACGGTGTCCTCAAAGGTGAGATGCCGTATCTCCCCTTTTGCGCCGTACTGGATCTTGGAGAAGTGGACGTGAAAGCACTTCATCCGCGCCTCTCCGACGGCAGAGATCAAAAGCTCAAGGCGGTCAAGGTAGTCCCTTTCCGTCCTTAAGCTCCCCTGCTCCCGTGCGTTGACATGGCCGAAATCGACGCAGGGGGTGAATACGGGGTCGAGCCTGCAAATTTCCGCAATCTCCTCCACCGTGCCGAGCTGGGCGGTCTTGCCCATGGTCTCGGGGCAGAACATCATGTCCTGCAGGTCGTTGAGATAGATGTAATCTCTTAATATTTTGATTCTGTCGAGGGTGCGGGAAAAGGCGGCATCTCGCGTCTCCTTGCCCTGCGTGGCGGGATGAAAGACAATGCGCCTTCCCCCCATCAAGCGTGCCATTTTGGCACTTTCAAGGACGTAACCGTACGATTTTGCGGCCATTTCATCGTCGGGATTCGCAAAATTGATGAAATACGGCGCATGGACGGAGAGCTCGACGCCCTCCCTCGCGAAGGCGTTTTTGATGGAGGCGGCCTTCTTTTCGGTCATTCTGACGCCGCGACCGAAGGAATATTCGAAGCAATCAAGTCCGTGCTCCTTAACAAAATGTGCAGAATCCTCGGTGTGCTCGTAGCCCGCCGCATAGAAGGCCTCGCAATTGCCGCTCGGACCGAATTTTATCATGGTATGTACTCCTGAAGGTGGAATTCAAAATTAAAAATTGTGGTGGGGCGTATTGGGAATTAAAAATTCAAAATTAAAAATTAAAAATTGTGGTGGGGAGTGAGAATGAAAGCCCCGTGGGTTTTGATGAGATCCGCTCGGCTTCGCCTACTTCGCACCAAGGGCGGTGCTCGTGCCGCGCTTAGTCACAAATAGAATGCGCGCGGGGCGGGATGAGGACGGGGCGGGATGAGGGCAAAACCCCTTTGGCCTGAAGGCCACTTCCCCTATAAGGGGCAGCAAGGGTTGGTCCCTCATTCCGAGCCCTCGAAGAGGGCGAGCGAATCTCATCAATAAGTACGAAACCCCGTGGGTTTTGATGAAATCCACTCGGCTTCGCCTACTTCGCACCAAGGGCGGTGCTCGTGCCGCGCTTAGTCACAAATAGAATGCGCGCGGGGCGGGATGAGGAAAGGCGTAGGATGAGGACAATGTCTCAATTCTCCATGAGAGGTTGGCAAGCGGCCCTCAGAGGGAGCGGGTGCGTAGACGGGCAATATCGTTTTGCAGCTGGGCCTTGAGGGCCTCGGCAGAGGAAAATTTCTCAATGCCGCGATAGAACTCCATCAGGTAGACCTCCACCGTTTCGCCGTAGAGGTCGCCTGAAAAGCCGTCAAGATACGCCTCGACCCTGCGCTCCGCGACGTCAAAGGTGGGACACGGGCCGAGATTGACGATGGTCCCGTACCGCCCCTTCGGCGTGACGCAAAAGCCGCCGTAGACGCCGTCGGGTGGGAGCAGCTTTTCATGCGGAGCGGTCAGATTCAGTGTGGGAAAGCCGTACGTTCTGCCGACCTCTCTACCATGCTCCACAATGCCGCGGAGAAAATATCCGCTGCCGAGCCATGCATTGAGCCCGGAAAGCTCCCCTTCCCCGAGCAACCGCTTGCAGAGGGAGACCGAGATCTTCTCCCCGCCGTCCTTCTCCCCCGTCTTCAGGATCGGAAGAACGGAGACGGGACAGGGTGAGAGCTGTCTCAGGAGCGCGGGAGTGCCGAGAGCACCCCTGCCGAAACGGAAATCCTCGCCGCAAACGACGCGCGAGACAGGGATGAATGCGAAGAGCTCTCTAAGAAATTCCTCTGCCACAAGATCCCTGAGCCCGCCGCTTAGATCAAACTCCAGAAGGCAAGCGATCCCCGCCCTTTCAAAGAGAACGCGACGCTCCTCCCTTGTGAAGAGCACCCTGCCCTTTTCTCCGAACATTGTCGTGAGGGCGATGGGAGAGCCGCTTTTTTTCGCCTCGTCAAGCAAGCTCCTGTGGCCGAGGTGGAGCCCGTCAAAGCCGCCAAGAACGAGAGTGTAGGACTGCGTTGAGGGGTAGCCCCCCTCCCCGTGAAGAGGACATGAGGAAAACGATTGGATCAGCATAGCTTTTTGTCGGGACGCAGAATTCCCCCCTCCGCAATGCCCGTGCCGTAAAGCTGCCCGTCGCGGTAAATTTTATAGGTGCCGTCCTCCCGCTCGACGGGGATGCGCACGCCATGGAAGAAGCGTTCGTCGGTGACCTCGATTTTGTCAAAGGGCAGGATGGCGTCGACGGGGATGAGATAGTCCTGCACGTTCTCCGGAGTGAGCGCGTCGAGCGGCACGGAGGTCTCCGCCTCAAAGGGTCCCGCGGCCTCGCGAATGAGCCGCGTCATATACGCGCCCGTCCCGAGTGCCTCCCCCATGTCGCGGGCGAGAGAACGGATATAGGTGCCGCCGCCGCAGACGATCCGAAGGTCAAACTCGTCCTCGCCGACCTGACGCACGAGGCGCAGGGAACAGATCTCCACCATGCGGGCGGGCAGGTCGACCTCCCTCCCCTTGCGGGCGAGCTCGTAGCTGCGCTTGCCGTCAACACAGACGGCCGAAAAGGCGGGAGGACGCTGGGAAATTTTTCCCGTAAATGCAGGCAAAATCCCCTCTATGACGGATTTTGGGGGTACCATGCCCGCGACCCTCGGTTCGGATTCCCTGTCGAGGGTGTCCGACGTATAGCCGAAGCGGAAGCGTGCGAGGTAGGTCTTTTTCTTCCCCAAAAGGTAGTCAAAGAGGCGGGTCGCATTGCCCACGCCGATGGGAAGGACCCCCTCTGCCAGCGGGTCGAGCGTCCCCATATGCCCGCAGGGGGTCCTCGTCAGCCGCTTGAGACGGTTGACACAGTATGCGGAGGAGATCCCCTCGCGCTTGTAAATGTTGATAAATCCTGTCATGCTTCGATATACTGTGAGACGGTAAAGGCAAGGCGGTCGAGCACCTCCTCCTCGGTGCCGAAGAGCATACAGCCCGCGGCGAGGACATGGCCGCCGCCCCCGAATACCCTTGCGATCTCGCTGACGTTTTGCGATCTTGCGCGGAAGGAGACCTTGTACTTCTCCCGATCGAATTCCATGATGCAGACGGAGACGGCGACGCTGTCGACGGAGAGAGCGAAATCCACGATGCCCTCGGTCGCATCCGCGCCGACGCCGTACTTTTTCAGCATGGACTGCCGCACGACCGCGACAGCGAGCCTGCCGCCGAGGAAGTAGCGCAGATGATAGACGGCGTCTGCATAGAGGTCAGCACGCGCCTTGGTCTTTTTTTGGTAGGCCTCATAGGTGATTTTCGCAACGTCCGCACCCGCCCTCATACAGGCCGCGGCGGTGAGAAAGGTCTCCTCTGAGACATCCGCATGCGAGAAGAGGCCCGAGTCCGTGACGAGACCTGTGAGAAGTGCCTGCGCGATCCTGCGGTCGGGCTCGACGCCCAGCGCGAGGATGAGCTTATAGATATGCTGGCAGTTGGAGGAGCATTCCGCGACGTAATTGTAGCGGCAAAAGCGCAGGTTGGACTGATGATGGTCGATGGCGACGGTGAGCTTTTTGTGCACACGTCTTCGAAAGTACTCCTGCAAACGGCCGAGACGGTTTTCCGCGCTGACGTCGACAAGGATCATGGCCTCTGCGTCAAAGGACGGGCCAAGCTTGACCTCCTCGACGCCCTCGAGAAAGGAGAATCGTGCGGGAATGGGCTCCTCGTTCAAGATCTCATTTTTGACGCCGATGAGAGAAAGAGCGCGGCCAAGGCTCAACGCGCTTCCCAAGGTATCCCCGTCGGGGCGCATGTGAGTGAGTATGACCGCGCTTTTGAGTTTTTTCAGAATATTTGCAATTTCCTCGATGGTGTTCATTCTTCGTCCTTGTGGATCGCGGCAAAGAGCTCGTCCATCCTCGAGCCGTACTCCATGCTTCCGTCGAGCAGGAAGGTGAGCACGGGAACGGTGCGCATCCGCATGACGCGGGAAAGTTCTCTGCGCACAAAGCCCGCGTTCTCCCTGATGAGGGCAAAGGTCCTCTCCTTCTCCTCCTCGGGAGCATAGATGCTGAGATACACCTTCGCCGTCTTGAGGTCGGGGGCGATGTCTGCCTCCGTGACGGAGACGATGCCCTTGAGATCGGGCTCCTTATCCTTGAGAGGCCCCGCTAAGATCGCGGAGATCTCTCTCCGATATTCGCTGTTGAGACGATCGGTGCGCTTCACTGCTTGATCTCCTCCATGATATAGCACTCGATGTAGTCGCCGATGCGGATCTCGTTAAAGCCGTCGATCGCGCAGCCGCATTCCATGCCTGCCGCCATCTCCTTGACCTCATCCTTATAGTGCTTAAGGGTCTTGACATTGCCCTCGACGATCATGACGTTGTCGCGGTAGATGCGGAGCTTGCCGCCGCGGACAAGCCTGCCCTCCTCGACAAGGCAGCCTGCGACGGTGCCGACGCCCGTGATGTTGAAGGTCTCCCTGACCTCTGCCTTGCCCATGTAGACCTCCCTGAACTTGGGGGCGAGCATGCCCTTGAGGGCGGCCTCCATGTCGTCGAGAAGCTCATAGATGATGCGATACTGCCTGACATCGACGTGGGAACGCTCCGCAAGCGTCTTTGCCTTGCTGTCGGGACGGACGTTGAAGCCGATCACAATGGCATTTGCACTGTCGGCGAGGGTGATGTCGCTCTCGGAGATCGCGCCTGCGGCCGCATGGATGACCTTGATGCGGACCTCGTCGTTGGAGAGCTTTTCGAGCGAGCCCCTGACGGCCTCGACGGAGCCCTGCACGTCCCCCTTGACAATGACGTTGAGCGTCTTGAGATTGCCCTCGGTGACATCCTTGAAGAGATCGTCGAGGCTGGTCTTCTTCATCTCGTGGATCATGGATTCGCGCTCCTTGTTCTTGCGCTCCTCCTGCACCTTCTTCATGAGGGATTGCTCGACGGCAAAGATGGCATCCCCTGCTCCGGGGACGTCCTCAAGGCCCAAAACGGAGACCGCCATCGAGGGGCCTGCCTCCTTGACCTGCTTGCCCTTGTCGTCAAACATGGCGCGGACACGGCCCATTGTTGTGCCCGAGATGAGGTTGTCGCCCGTGCGGAGCGTCCCGTTCTGGACGAGAACGCTTGCCATGGGGCCCTTGCCCTTGTCAAGCTTGGCCTCGATCACGACGCCCTTTGCCTTCCGCGTGGGGTCGGCGCGAAGCTCAAGCATCTCAGCCTGAAGGTAGATGCTCTCGAGCAGCTCCTGAATGCCCTCGCCCGTCTTTGCGGAGACGGGGACGACCATGACGTCGCCGCCCCATTCCTCGGGGACGAGGTCGTATTTCATGAGCCCCTGCTTGACCTTGTCGGGGTCGATATGGGGCTTGTCGATCTTGTTCATGGCGACGATGATGGGGACCTCCGCGGCCTTGGCATGGTCGATGGCCTCGACCGTCTGCGGCATGATCCCGTCGTCGGCGGCGACAACGAGCACAACGATGTCCGTGACCCTTGCGCCCCTCGCACGCATTGCGGAAAAGGCGGCATGGCCGGGGGTATCGATGAAGGTGATCTGCTTCCCCTCGCCGAGGGTGACGGTGTAGGCACCGATGCTCTGCGTGATGCCGCCCGCTTCTCCCTCTGTGACGTTGGTGCTCCTGATCCTGTCGAGAAGAGAGGTCTTGCCGTGGTCGACGTGGCCCATGACGGTGACGACGGGTGCACGGGGGACAGTGTTTTCGCCGCTGCCCTCCTCATGCGCCTCGATGAGGGTCTCCTCCGCCGTCTTCTCGGGCTTATATTCGAGGTCGATGCCGAGGTCGAGGGCGATATAGGCGGCGTTGTCGTAGTCGATGGACTCGTTCACCGTCTTGGTGACCCCCTCCTTGAAGAGACGCTTGACGATCTCCACGGCCGAGATGCCGAGCTTTTCGGAGAGGACCTTGATGGGGATCTCGCGGCTCGTGACGACGGCGTGGTCGATCTTGACGGTCTGGGCCTCCCGCCGTACGCCCTTTTTGCCGAAGCGGGCCTTGCGGTAGCCGCTCTTGTTCTCGTCGAAATCACCGACGGTCGCTCCCTGCTGACGAATGAGGGCGCGCTTGTTGACGGGACGGCGTTCGACAAAGGTCTTTTCGAATTTCTTGGGCGGCTCCTTTCTCTGCACGGGTGCGGGAGGCGGGGGCGCGGCGGGACGGAGGGGTCTTTGCCCCATTCCCGTGCCCGCGGATGGACGGAAGGCACCGCCTGTACGGGGCGGGAGAGGCGGGCGACCGCTCTGTGCGGGGCGTTGACCGCTCGTAAAGGAGGGCCTTGCACCCTGCCGATCCCTCGTCTCCTGCTTTGCGGCGGGACGGAAGGTCGGACGGGGCTGAGCTGTCTCGGAGGGAGCTCCTGCGGGTCTTGCGGGACGCTCGGAACGCGGCCTTGCGGCAGGTGCGGGTACGGGCCGTGCCTCCCTCTCGGGAGCGGCCTTGACGGGCTCCGCGGGTGCGGGCGGGGCAGGTTCCTCGGACGCTACAGAGGCCTTTTCCTCCTCCTTCTGCGCCGCGGCGAGCCGTTCCGCTTCGAGACGGGCCTCCTCCTGCGCTCTCTCCTCCTCTTCCTGTCTTCTCAATTCCTCTTCCCGACGGGCTTCCTCCTCCGCACGCTTTTTGAGAACGGCCGCCTCGAGCTCGGAGAGCTTCTTCAAAAGCTCAGAGAGCTCCTTTTCACTGGAGGCGATCGCCTTTTGCAGTGCGGCGGTGGCCTGATCTGCGGCGAATAAGCTTAATTTTTCAATATTCTCGTATGCCATTCGATACCTTCCTGATCTATTCTGCGATTTGCTTTAAGATGGCTGCGGCAAGATGCTCCTCGGCGACCGCCGCGACCATACAGCCGGGCTTTCCCACGGCCTCCCCGAGACCCTCGAGAAGGACGAGCGGACAGTGGAGCCTTGCCTGCTGTTTTTTGATTTCTTTTTTGGAATTCTCCGACGCCGCAGGGTCCACGGCGATGAGATAGCACCTTTTGACCGTCCCGAGCGCGTTGAGGCCGAGCGTGAGCTTGCCTGCCCGACGGCACAGTCCGAGATAGGAGAGAGCCTTATTCACCGAACTCCTCCTCGATGCGGTCATACACCTCCTCGGGCACCTCTGCGGAAAAGGCCTTGTTCAGAAGACGGTACCGCCTCAGCCGCCTGACGCAGTCCGCGCCGTTACAGATGTATGCACCGCGGCCCGCGACCCTGCCCGAAAAGTCCAAGTAGATCTCCCCCGCACTGTTCTTGACGATGCGGAGCATATCCTTCTTGGGTTTTTCCTGCCTGCAGGCGATGCAGGTGCGCATGGGGATCCTCCGCTCCGAGGACATTTACGCCTCCCCTCCCGCGCCGTCATAGACCCCGAGGTCAAGCTTGGCGGCTGCGGATTCGCTCTTGACGTCGATCTTCCAGCCCGTGAGGCGGGCGGCAAGGCGGGCGTTCTGTCCGTCACGGCCGATGGCAAGGGAGAGCTTGTCGTCGGGGACGACGGCGATCGCAGATTTCTCGGAAAGCTGGGTCACCGAAATGACCGTTGCGGGAGAGAGGGATTTCGCGATAAACTCGAGCGGATTCTCGCTCCAGAGGATGATGTCGATCTTCTCCCCGCCGAGCTCCTGCACGACGGCGTTTACCCGTGCGCCCTTGTTGCCGACGCAGGCACCGACGGCGTCGATGCGGGGATCCTCGGACGCGATGGCGAGCTTGGTCCTGTGGCCCGCCTCACGCGAGACGGACTTGATGGTGACGACGCCCTGCTTGATCTCGGGCACCTCCTCCTCGAAGAGCCTTCTCACGAGGCCCGAGGAGGAACGGGAGACGAGCACCTGCGCGTTCTTCCCGCCGCTCTTTACCCGCTTGACGAGCACCTTGATCCTGTCGCCCGGGACATACTTCTCCCCGGGGACCTGATCCTGCGGCAGCATGAGGCCCTCGATCTGGGCCTTACCGAGCTCGATGTAGATATTCTTCGCCTCGACCTTGCGCACGAGGCCGCTCATGAGCTCGCCCTCTTTGTCGGAGAACTCCGAGAGGGTGTTGTTGCGCTCGGTCTCGTGGATCTTCTGCAAAATGACCTGCTTTGCGGTCTGTGCGGCGATACGGGAGAAATCCTTGGGGATGAACTCCTCTTCGAGCACGTCGCCCACCTTGGCGTCGGGACGTTTCTCGAGGGCGTCCTCGAGCAGAATTTCCCCATCGCCCGCCTCCTCCGCGTCCACGACGGTGTGGATGAGGAAGAAACGCATGGTATTCTTCTCGGGATCGGCGCGGACCTCAACGATGCCCGTGTCGTCCTCGAACTGCCGCTTGTAGGCCGAGGAGAGTGCATCCGAGAGTGCCTTTAAAAAGGCCTCCTCACTGATGCCCTTTTCGCGTTCGAGATCCGCGAGTGCTTCAAAGAACTCCTTATAATCCTTGGTTGCCATAACAAAACTCCTTCTGCTTTGACGGTTGATTTTATATTTCGATGCAAAGGCAGACCTTTGCGCACTTTTCGAACGGGAAGGAAAGCTCCCCCTTCTCCGACTCTATCGTGACGAATGAGCCGTCGAAGGCCCTGAGAAGGCCCTCGTGATATTTCCCGCCCTCGAGCGGGGCGTAGAGATGCACCTCGACCCTTTCTCCCAAATGACGGTCGAAATCCCTCTGCGTCTTAAAGGGACGGTCAAGCCCCGGAGAGGAGCAGTTGAGGGTATAGGCCTCCCCGAAGGTGGGGTCGAGCTCGTCGAGGGGCGCGTCGATGAGGCGGTGGAATTTTTCGCAGGTGAGAATATCGATCCCGCCCTCCCTGTCGATATAAATGGTGAGAGAGCGGTCCCTCATGTTCCATGCGGCGTCGACGATCTCCACGCCGACCTCGGCTGCAAACGGCTGTAAAAATTCAACGACCTCTGTGAGCGGCTTGACCCTCATATTCCCCCCGAATAAAGAAATTTGAGAGCGGAAACCCGCTCTCAATCTCTTTTCATCGATTAAGTATCTCTATTTTACCACACTCTTTACGATTTTGCAAGCATTTCTCGGAAAATTTAAAATGAAAATTTTAAATTATCAATCGGGGCGGGGAGGCTCAAAGCTCCTTCCTCTTGGCGAATTCGAGGAAAATTTTGGCGGTGACAAAGGCATCGTCGTAGGCGCGGTGATGGTTGAAAGTGAAGCCGAATTTTTCCGCGACGGTGTCGAGCTTGTGGTTGCTCAGCATCGGCAGAAGCTCCTGCGAGAGGTTGAGCGTGTCATGCGTGCGGTTGTTGAAGAGAAAGCCCTCCTTCTCGCCATAATAGCGGATAAAGCGGAAGTCGAACATAAACCCGTTGTGGGCGACAAGCTCGGCCCCGTAGGCAAAGCGATAGAAGTCCGCAATGACGTCCTCGAGCCTCGGTGCGCCGATGAGCATGTCGTCCGTAATGCCCGTGAGACGGACGATCTCGGCGGGGAGTCTTGTGGGACAAGCGACAAAGGTGGAAAAGCGTTCGCAGATCCTCCCGTCCTGAATTTTGACGGCACCGAGCTCGATGATCCTGTCGACCTGACCGCCGACGGGGTTCATGTTGAGGCCTGTCGTCTCGAGGTCGAATACGACAAAGACGCGCCTTTTGAAGGCGTCGGAGAGCGTCGCCTCCTCGAAGAGGCCGCCCTGCACCATGTTGACGTCGGGTGCGGGAAAGACGGCGCGGTACTGCGCGGGGCAGGGACGGGAGGGACGGGCCTCGGGGACAAAGTCCTTGGGCGGCCTCCCGTAGTCCACCGTTTTGACCTTAAAGGAAAAGCTTCCGTTGTAGAGCTCATAGTCGCCCGAAAGGAGCACGCTGTCCTCGGGCCGCAGACCCCGAAGCTTCTCCAGCGAGGCCTTGCGCGGAAAGCAGGACGCCCTGAGATTGCCCGTGCCGTCCGAGAGCGTGATGGAAAACCACGGCTTGCCGTTTTTGGTCTGCCGCTCGTCGATGTAGGAAATTTTGCCGCAGACGGCAACTCCCTGCGCCTCTTTATTGAGGTCGGCGATGTAGATCGCAGTCCTTGCCTCCCCGCCGTCGATCCGGGAAAACTCCGTCACCTTGAAGGTACGGGGCGCGAGAACGCGCTCTGCGGGCGGCAGAGACGTCTCCTCGATCTCCCCCATCTCCCTCTTTTTAAAGCGGAATTCCCCCGTCCAAGTGCCGCAGAACATACGCCCGAGCTCCTCATGCAGTGCGTCGAGCACGCCGTCTGCGGAGAGAAGGGCCCGCTCGTTTTCATCGATGGGGATAAAAAACCGACCGCCGCCCTCGTCCGTCTCCACAACGACCTCCTCGGGCAGGATAAAGGCTGCGACGGCGGGCGAGCGTCTCTTTAAAATGTCGAGAATGGCACACCTGACGCCCTCTGCGTCGGGGATGGATTTCATGACGGCCGCCCTGCCTTGAAAGCCCGCGGGTACATAACGTGAGGCGACCCTCTCCGCATAGGCGACATCCTCCGCGGTATAAGTCCTGTCGGTGACGAGGCGAAAGGTTACGGTGTACCCCTCGACCACGAGCCCTCTCAGGACCGCTCTTTTCAGATTCTCTCTCTGACGGATCTCGCTCAAAAACTGTTTGCTTCTCATTGCAGGAGCTCCTCAAGTCTTTTCAAAAATAATTGCTCCGCTTCCGCGGCGGCGACCCGCTCCATGCTGCCGTTTTTTCGGAAGAGCATGCAGTAGTCCCTCCCGCCCGCGATGCCGAGGTCCGCATCCCGCGCCTCACCGGGACCGTTGACGACACAGCCCATCACGGCGACCTTGAGCGGTCTTTTGACGCCCCTGACGCGCTCTCTGACACGCGCCGCAAGGCCCGTGCAGTCGTACATGCATCTGCCGCAGGTTGGGCAGGAGACGACCTCGACAAAATTTTTCTCGAGCCCGCAGGCACGCAGGATGTCATGGGCTGCAAAGACCTCCTTGACGGGGTCGTCGGAGAGAGAGACGCGGACGGTGTCGCCGATGCCCTTCAGAAGAAGGGAGCCGATGCCGACCGCGCTCTTCGTGAGGGCAAAATCCCCCCCGCCCGCCTCGGTCACCCCCACATGCAGCGGGTAGGACGTCCTTTCATGCAAAAGGGTGTACGCCTCGACGGTGAGCGGGACATCGGACGCCTTGACGGAAATGACGATGTCAAAAACGCCATGCCTCTCGAACGCGGAGACATTAGAGAGCGCACTCTCGACGAGAGAGGCTGCGCTGCGGCCGTATTTTTCATAGAAATGCGGCTCGATACTGCCCGTATTCGCCCCCACCCGCACGGGGATGTGATGGGCCTTGAGGGCGTCTGCGACGAGAGAAAGCTCCCTTTCCCCTCCGATGTTGCCCGGGTTGACGCGGAGCTTGTCTGCCCCGTTTTCCGCCGCAAGGACGGCAAGACGGGCTGAGAAGTGGATGTCCGCGACGAGCGGGATGCGGATACGCTCACGGACAAAGCGGATGGCACGGGCGTCCTCCTCATCGAGCACGGCGACGCGGACGATGTCGCACCCCGCCTCCTCGAGCCGCAGAATTTGAGCGACGCTCTCGTTGAGGTCGCTCGTCTTCGTGGTCGTCATGCTCTGCACGGCGATACGGCCTCCCCCGAGAAGGACGCCGCCGACAGAGACCTGTCTTTTATCCATAAAATTATTTGCTCTCCGTTTCCTTTTTCTCCATCATCCGCTGAAGCTCGCTCATGAAGGAGGAGATGTCCTTGAAGGAGCGGTACACGGATGCATAGCGGACGTAGGCGACCTCGTCGATCTCCTTGAGTCTCTCCATGACCAGCTCGCCAATCTTTTTGGAGGTGATCTCCTGCTCCATGGAATTATAGATCTGCTTGGAGATGTCCTCGACGAGGGCGTCGATCTTTTCGAGGGAGACGGACGTCTTTTCGCATGCCTTGACGATGCCCTGACGGATCTTGGTGACGTCAAAGGCCTGCCGCGTGCCGTCCGATTTGACAACGAGGATGGGCGTGATCTCGATGGTCTCGTAGGTCGTGAACCGTCTGCCGCAGCCGATGCATTCCCGTCTTCTTCGGATGGACCTGTCGTCGTCGGCCGAGCGGGAATCGATGACCTTGTTCTCTGTGCAATTACAATAAAGACAACGCATACTTACCTCGACTATTTTAATCAGAAATTGAAAATTAAAAATTAAAAATTATAAATTGTGGTGAAAAAATTGAGAATGGTTTTGCCCCTCATCCCGTCCTCCCCCTCATCCCGAGGCGAAGCCGAGTGGATCTCATTAAAACCCACGGAGCTCCGTACTTATGGATGAGATTCGCTCGCCCCCTTCGGGGGCTCGGAATGAGGGCTTAACCCCATACCCACGTCCTCATCCCGCCCCGCGCGCATTCTATTTGTGACTAAGCGCGGCACGAGCACCGCCCTTGGTACGAAGTAGGCGAAGCCGAGTGGATCTCATCAAAACCTACGGTGCTTTCATTCTAATCACGCCCCGCCTCAATTTTTAATTTTTAATTTTTAATTTTAAATTTTTACTTCAACGCTTCGTCGCCGTTGGTTTCAATGATTTTTTTATAGAACCATGCGCTCCTCTTGGGAGTGCGGGCGAGAGTCTCCGGATCGAAGTGGACGAGGCCGAACTTTTTCGAGAAGCCCTCCGTCCATTCATAATTGTCGTAGAGCGTCCAATAGAAGTACCCCTCCACGGGGAGCTCCTGCGCGGCGCGGTGAAGCTCGCGGAGGTACCGCTTGAGAAAGTCGATGCGGCTGAAGTCGTTGATCTCGCCGTTCAGGTCCTTCCACTCGGCAAGCGCGACGCCGTCCTCGGTGTAGACGACGGGGAGGCCGTACCGCTCGTAAATGAATTTCGGACCGTAGTACATGACCTCGGGGTAGACATTCCAGCGCATGTCCGTCTTTGGCACGGCGGGCGAGGGCAGCGGATAGACAGGCTTGCCGTCCTCATCCCGCACGGGATTGCCCGAATAGGTGTTGAGACCGCAGAAATCGAGTTTGCTTTTGATGATCTCCATATCCTTTGCGGGCAGGACAAAGCCGTTTTCCCTGAACCACGCCAAAAAGTCCGCGGGATATTCCCCCTTGAGGAGCGGGTCCAGCCAAAGCGCGGGGCCGCCGAAGTCATGATGGCAGGCAAAGGTCTCCCTTCTTGCCATGTCGATATCCTTCTCCTCATGCGTCGCGGGGATGGCGGGCCAATAGGCCTGTGCGGTGCCGATTTTCAGCGGATGGCTGACGACTTTTCTCAGCACCTTCTCTGCCTTGCCGCAGGCGAGAAGCACATTGTGGGAGACCTGCGCGACATCGCGGACGGGGAGCTTTAAAAAGGGCGCATGGCCTGCGGTAAAATGGCCAAGTCCGACAAAGCACTCGGGCTCGTTGATGAGGATGATGTGCTCCAAATAGTCGCCGAAGAGCTCCGCAACCGTCCTTGCATAGGCCGCAAACCAATCGGAGCTTGCGGGATTCAGCCAGCCGCCACGCTTGTAGAGCGCGTAGGGATAGTCCCAGTGAAAGAGGGTAACCCACGGCTGAATGCCTGCGTTTTTCAGCTCCTTGAATAAATTTAAGTAGAAATTCTTACCGGCTTCGCTGACCCTGCCCTCTCCCTCGGGAATGAGGCGGGACCAGTTGATGGAGAAGCGGTAGGCCTTGATGCCGAGCTCCTTCATGAGGGCGACGTCCTCTTTCCATTTATGATAATGGTCGCAGCCGATGTGGCCCTTGTGGCCCTCAAACACGCGGCCCTCCGTCTCCGAGGCGACGTCCCAGACGCTGAGACCCTTGTCGTCCTCGTAGGTGCCGCCCTCGATCTGATAGGACGCAGTCGCAACGCCCCATGCAAAATTCTTTTGGAATGACATGATAACTCCTTGAAATTGAAAATTCAAAATTAAAAATTATAAATTGTGGTGGAGAAATTCAGACTGAAACCCCTCAGTCACTGCGTGACAGCTCCCCTGCAAGGGGAGCCAAGGGTACGCTTGCTGCCCCTCTTAGGGGAAGTGCCCGAAGGGCAAAGGGGTTACCCATCAGTCACTGCGTGACAGCTCCCCTGCAAGAGGAGCCAAGGGCGTTACCCGCCCCGCAGGCCCAAATAATGCCCTACGCCTCAATTTTTCATTTTTAATTTATAATTTTTAATTTTACAGCTTTTCCGCTTCCTCGAGCCAAAGGGCGGCAGAGGCGTCCGAGGGCATGCGCCAATCGGCACGGGGCGAGAGCGAGACGGCCCCCACCTTTACGCCGTCGGGCAGGCAGTTGCGCTTGAACTGCTGGGCAAAAAACCGTCTGTAAAAGCTCACGAGCCACTTTTTGAGGGTGGCGCGGTCGTATTTGCCGCGGAAGGCAAGCTCGGCGAGGGCGAGCGTCTTTGCGGGCGTCTCCCCTCTTCTCAGCATATGATACAGATAAAAATCCGTGAGCTCGTACGGGCCGATAATATCCTCTGTCCGCTGGACAATCTCCCCTCTCGCGCCTGTAGGGAGAAGCTCGGGCGAGATCTCGGTGCCGAGAATGCCGTCTGCGACCCTCTTCACCGTGCCGCCCAGCCGCTCTGCCTCTGCGAGGACGAGATATTTCACAAGCGTCTTGGGAACGGACGCATTGACGGCGTACATCGACATGTGGTCGCCGTTATAGGTGCACCAGCCGAGGGCGAGCTCGCTTAACTCCCCCGTGCCGACGACAAGGC
>CANQWI010000015.1 GCA_947627515.1 uncultured Clostridia bacterium | reverse complement strand
CGCATGAGCGTCTGTTCAAGGCTCTCGCTCAGCTCCTCGAAGACGCAAAGCACGACCTCTGCACCGCAGACGGAGAGCGTCTCAATGACGCGCGGGAAGTACAGATCCTCCGCGACGACGACGCCGAGCTTTCCCGCAGCAGTGTCAAAAATCTTGACGCCTGCACCGCCGCGGAATTCTCCCCCATCGAGACGATTGACCATATCGGCGACCCCGAGGATGCGGCCGCGCTCTGCAACGACGACAGACTTGCGCCTTACCCCGCGGGCGTCCGTGTAACAGCCGCAGACGACGACATTTTTCATCTCCTTGGAGAGCAGGGCGACGTCCTCAAAGAGGCTGGTCTCCCCTCTCAGCTCCCGCTCGTAGCTGACCCGCCCGATCGCCTGAAAGCCGAGACAGACGATGTCGGCCGATTCCCCCTCAAGCCTATCCGAAAACTCGCCGAGGGTGCCCTTTGTCACAAAACAGATGCGCATACTCTCTCCCCGTTCATTGTAGTCGGAGGGCGCAAATTATGTGCATTGTAGCATGAAAAAACGGAGCCGAAGCTCCGTCCCTTCTGATTTACTCACCCGATTTGTCCTCCGACGGGGAATCGTCGGGAGCAAGAAGCTGCAAAAGGGTCTCGCGATTGCCATTCGCAGGCAAAAAGCGCAGCAGCCAATCGGCATGGCGCATGATGTCCTCGGGAATGGGGTCTGAGACGGACGCGCAGAACCCGAGGTACGGGATATTTGCCTCTGTCTCGATGCAGGCCATCCAATAGCTGCTCTTGCGGTTGAAGTCATTGATGAGCCGCAGATTCTCAGCAGTTGCCTGCTTCTCGCCGAAATAGACATAGAGGGTGAGATTGGTATGCCCGTTTTTCGGATAAAAGGAATAGTCAATGTCAAACCGTTCTGCGGGATGGCCGAGAACGGAAAACTCCGTCGAGGTCACGCTGACGGTGTCCTCCTTCTTCTCGACGCTCGCCTTGATGCCGAGCGATTCGCAGAGCTGCTTGCTTTGACGCTCCGCTTCCGCAAACGCGGGACCCTGCGGGCGTTTTTTTCTTCCGAATCCGAAAAATTTCATCTCCATCCTCTCTATGTGAGCAGTTTATTCCTTGGTGCTTGCCGATTGTGCCTGAAGAAGATCACGGATCTCAGCAAGGAGCTCCTCGGCCGTGGGAGCGGGGGCGGGAGCGTTTGCGGCGGCCTCAGCGGCCTCCTTCTCGATCTGCGCCTGTTTTTCCTTCGCGGCAACGACGATCTCGTCCGAGCCCTTCCCTTGCTTGCGGAGGGCCTTGACCTCCTCCTTGGTCAGGGGCTCATACATCGTCTTGAGTGCGTTTGCCTTCTCATGGATGGTGTTGATGATCTTGATGATGAGGAAGAGCACAAGTGCGATGAGCAGGAAGTTGATGATCGCCGTGATAAATGCGCCCCAATCGATGTAGATGGAGTTCGCGAGGTCGACAACCGTCGCGCCCGCTTCATCGACCATCGTTGCCTTGTGGAGATACGTGTAGATCTCGGTGAGGCCCTGCCCGCCTGTGATCGCAAAGAGGATCATGTTGATGAGGGGCATGAGGATCTGATTGGTGAGCGCGGTGACGATCGCACTGAACGCACCGCCGATGATCACGCCGACGGCCATGTCGAGCACGTTTCCGCGGGTGATGAACGCCTTGAATTCCGCAAAGAATCCCTTCTTTTCTTTTGCCATAAAAGTTACCTCCGATAATATTTTATCATTTTTTTATATTTTGCCATGGCGCGCCCGATGGGTCTGTCGAGGCGGTACAGCCAATTTTCACCCGTCGTACCGGGTAGATTCATGCGGGCCTCGTTTCCAAGTCCCAAAATGTCCTGAATGGGCACGATCGCAAGCCCTGCCTCCGACGCGAGGGCGAGACGGATGAAGGCTTCGGGAAAGTTCTCCCCGTTCTTCATGAGTTTCATCTCCACGCCGCTGTCCTCGAGGGCCATCGCAAGCCTTGCGCGGAGCAGGATAAAATCCTCTGCCGCAAGGGAATCGGTATACCCCTTCACGGTGTCATTGTCATGCGTGCCGGTGTAGCAGACGCTGTTTTCATGGATGTTTTTTGGGAGAAAATCGTTGTCGGGATTGCCGTCGAAGGCGAAAAGCAGGACCTTCATCCCCGGGAATCCTGTCCTCCTGAGAAGAGCGCGTACCCCGTCGTCCGCAACGCCGAGATCCTCTGCGATGATGCGGTCCTTTTCCATACCGAGACCCGCAAAGAGCTTTTCCTTGGGCCCCTCCCGCCAAACACCGCCGATGGCAGTCTCCGCATCCGCATCGATCTCATAGTAGCGGTCGATGCCGCGGAAATGGTCGATCCTGACCAGATCATATGTAGAAAGTGCAGACTGGAGCCGCTGCGTCCACCATTTGTAGCCGTCTGCCGCGTGAGTTCTCCAATCATAGACGGGATTCCCCCACAGCTGGCCCGTCGCGGAAAAATAGTCGGGCGGGACGCCTGCCACCTTGGTCGGCCTGAGCCCTTCGTCGAGCTTAAAGAGGGTCGGATGCGCCCAGACATCCGCGCTGTCATATGCAACGTAGAGCGGGATATCCCCGATGATGGCTACGCCGAGCCTGCCGCAATACTCTCTGAGCGCGTCCCATTGCTTCCAAAATTCATACTGCAGAAACTGCCAGAAGAGATATTCCTCATGATGCTGTGTGCGGAACGCCTCGAGCGCGGCGGAATCCCGATACCTGATGGGCTCCTCCCAATCGCAGAAGCTTCCCCCAAACACCGTCTTTGCCGTCATGAACAGGGCATAATCCTCAAATCTGCCCAGCTTGACGAAGCGGCGAAAGTCGTCACCGTCGAACTGAAAGCGGGAAAAGGCAAGACGGAGCGTCTCGTATCTCTCGTTGTAGAGCTCGCCGTAGTCGAGCTCCCTGTGCTCGGCATTTTTCAGCTCCTCCTTTGTCAGAAGCTTCTCCCTTGCAAGCTCCTCAAGGTCGATAAAATAGGGATTCCCCGAGGTGCAGGACACCGATTGATAGGGACTGTCGCCAAAGCCCGTCTGCACGAGGGGCAGCACCTGCCAATATCCTACGCCCGCCGAGGATAAAGACCTTGCAAAGGCGTATGCTTCCTTGCCGAGCGACCCGATGCCGTATCTCCCGGGAAGAGATGAAATGTGGCACAGAACGCCCGCGCTTCTTGTGATGTTCTCCATAAAATTCTCTTATTTCCCGAGAAGCTTTGCGATCCTGCGCATCGCTTCCATCGTATTTTCATGTGTTCCGAAGGCAGTGAGACGGAAATACCCCTCTCCGTTTTTACCGAACCCGCTCCCCGGGGTGCCGACGACGCTCGCATTCTCTAAAAGATAGTCAAAAAAGCTCCAGCTGTCCATTTGGTTGGGGCATTTCATCCAGATATAGGGAGAATTCTTGCCTCCCGTGTAGAAGATGCCGAGCGCGTCAAGCCCGTCGGAGATGATCCTCGCATTTTCGCGGTAGTACCCGATGCTCTCGCCGATCTCCCGCTCCCCTTCCTCGGTAAAGACGGCCGCCGCCCCCATCTGCGTGATGTAGGAGGTGCCGTTGAACTTTGTCGACTGCCTTCTCGCCCACAGGCGGTTCAAGGAGGCCCCGTCCTTGACAAGCTGCTTGGGCACGACCGTGTAGCCGCAGCGGACGCCCGTAAAGCCCGCCGTCTTGGAATAGGAGCAGATCTCGATGGCGCATTCCTTCGCCCCCTCCACCTGATAGATACTGCGGGCAAGATGCTCGTCCGTGATAAAGTATTCATAGGCGGCGTCATAGAGGATGAGTGCGTCGTTTTCAAGGGCATAGGCGACCCATTCGCCGAGCTGCTCCTTGGTGTAGGCCGCGCCCGTCGGGTTGTTGGGCGAGCAGATATAGATGATGTCTGCCCTGACATTTTTATCGGGCATGGGCAAAAAGCCGTTCTCCTCGTTGGCGTCCGCAAAGAGGATCCTTCTCCCCGCCATGATGTTGGTGTCGAGATAGACGGGGTAGACGGGGTCGGGCACGAGGACGACGTTGTCCGTCGAAAGGATGTCGAGAATGTTCCCGCAGTCGGACTTTGCGCCGTCGGAAATGAAGATGTCCCCCTTCTCGAGCGTCACGCCCTTTCTTCTGTAGCTTGCAAGGATGGAATCGAGGAGCGCGTCGTAGCCGTAGCAGGTCTGATCGGGCGCGTAGCCCTTGAAGGTCTCCCTCCTTGCCATGTCGTCAACGGCAGAGTGCATCGCCCTGATCACGGCGGGAGCGAGCGGACGGGTGACGTCGCCGATGGAGAGACGTATGACCTCCCTCTCGGGGTGCGCCTTTTTGTAGGCGGCCGTCCTGGCACCGACCGTTGAAAACAGATAGGAGTCCTTTAAATTCAAAAAATTTCTGTTGATCCTCATGATTCTTTTTCCTGATAGACGACCGCCGCACGCACAAACTCACGGAAGAGCGGGTGTGCGTTGTTGGGACGGGATTTGAATTCGGGATGGAACTGCACGCCGATGAAAAAGTCGTTTTTGTCGATCTCGACCGCCTCGCACAGGACACCGTCGGGAGAGGTTCCCGCGACAGTCATGCCCGCATTCTCGAAGGCTTCCCTGTAGTCGTTGTTGAATTCAAAACGGTGACGGTGTCTCTCACTGACGAGGTCGCATCCGTACGCCTTTTTCATCTGCTCCCCGAGCACTCTGCAGGGGTAGGCCCCCAGCCGCATCGTTCCGCCCATCTTGACGCCGTATTGGTCGGGCATGAGGTCAATGACGGAATGCGGACCCTCGGGGAAGAACTCGGAGGAGTTGGCGTCTGATATTTTCAGAACATTCCTTGCAAACTCGATCACTGCGATCTGCATTCCGAGGCAGATGCCGAGATAGGGAATGTTATGCTCGCGGGCAAATTTGCAGGCAAGGACCATGCCCTCGATCCCCCGTTCGCCGAACCCGCCCGGGATGAGGATCCCCGACGCGTCGCCGAGCGTTTGTGAAAGATTCTTGGGAGTGAGCCTTTCGGTATCCACCCACTTGATCTCCACTCTTGCGTCCGTTTCATATCCGCCGTGGGCGAGGGCCTCTGCAACGGAGAGATAGGCGTCGTGGAGCTTGACATATTTTCCGCAGAGGGCGATCTTTACCGTCCTGCTCCGCGCATGGATGCGGGAGAGCATCTCCTGCCACTCGGAAAGGTCGATCACATTGGGAGAAAGGTGCAGGGTCCTGCAGACGGTCTCGGAGAAATTGCTCCTCTCGAGCATCATCGGCGCCTCGTACAGCACGGGGACGGTGAGATTCTCGATACAGCAGTACGGGTCGACGTTGCAGAACATTGCGATCTTCTCGCGGATATCCTCGGGCATCGGTGAATCGACACGGGCGACGATGATGTCGGGGAAGATACCCATGCCCTGTAGCTCCTTGACGGAGTGCTGGGTCGGCTTGCTCTTGAATTCCTCCGAGCCCGAGATAAAGGGCACGAGGGTCACATGGATGAAGCAGCAATTCTCCCTGCCGACCTCGCGGGCGACCTGACGGATGGCCTCGAGGAAGGGCTGGGATTCAATATCCCCCGTCGTGCCGCCGATCTCGGTAATGACGATATCCGCACCCGCAGTCTTCCCGACCTGATAGATGAAGGACTTGATCTCGTTGGTGATATGGGGAATGATCTGGACGGTCTGGCCGAGGTATTCCCCCGCCCGCTCCTTGTTGAGGACGTTCCAATACACCTTCCCCGTCGTGAGATTGGAGTATTTGTTGAGATTTTCGTCGATAAAACGCTCATAGTGGCCGAGGTCGAGGTCGGTCTCGGCCCCGTCCTCGGTGACGAAAACCTCCCCGTGCTGATAGGGACTCATCGTGCCGGGGTCTATGTTGATGTAAGGGTCCAACTTCTGTGAGGCGACCTTGTAGCCGCGCATTTTCAGGAGCCGTCCGAGCGAGGCCGCCGTAATGCCTTTCCCGAGGCCTGAGACGACGCCGCCCGTTACAAAGATATATTTGGTCATGAGCTTCCTCGCTGATCCTCCTCAAATCTCGACCTCGCCGACGAAGGCGAGAGCCGCAGGACCCGTCATGAGAACGGTTTTCCCCGTGTAGACGACGGAGAGATCCCCGCCTCTGAGATGCAATTTGATCGGGACGTCCTTTTCCGCAAGACCGTTCAGAACGGCCGCAACAGCAGACGCGCACGCCCCTGTCCCGCAGGCAAGCGTCTCCCCGCTTCCCCGCTCCCATACGCGCATTTTAAGCTCGTCTTTGCCGAGTGCCTGCACGAATTCCGTATTCACGCGCTCCGGAAAGGCGGGATGATGCTCAAAGAGCGGACCGATTTTTTCAACCTCGATGCCGTCGGGATCATCTCCGAACACAACGCAGTGCGGGTTGCCCATCGAGAGGCAGGTGACGCGGTAGCTCTTTCCCCCCACGATGAGAGGATGGGAGAGAACGGGCTCGGTTGCAAAGAGTGCGGGGATGTCCTCGGGCGCGAACACGGGTGTTCCCATGTCCACCGTAAACATCTCTGCCGAAAGGCCGTCGGGCGACCTCGCGTCGACGGTCAGCGTCTTGACGCCCGAAAGCGTCTCCACGGTGAGGACATCCCTGCGGACGCCCTTGATGTCATACAGAAATTTGGCGACGCAACGGACGCCGTTTCCACACATCCTTCCCTCGCTGCCGTCTGCATTGAACATCCGCATTTTCCCGTCCGCGATCTCGCTTCTGCAGACGAGAATGACGCCGTCTCCCCCCACCGAAAAATGGCGGTCGGAGAGCCTTATGGCGAGCGCAGAGGGATCCTCGGGCATCCAATCGAAGCAGTCAAGGTAGATATAATCGTTTCCGATGCCGTGTAGCTTGTAAAAAGTCTTTTTCATGCCGATATTTATAGCTTGATATAGGCGTCGCGCTCGGCTCCCACCGAGACATAGGAGATCCTGCAGGCGCAGAGCCTTTCGAGAAGGCGAATATAATCGACGGCCTCCTTGGGGAGCTCGGAAAGCCTTCTGCACTTGGAAATGTCGCAGCTCCAGCCCTTGACCGTCTCAAAGACGGGTCTGCACCTGTCAAGAACGTCGGGATACGGGAATTCATGCAGAAGCCTGCCGTCCAGCTCGTAAGCCGTGCAGATCTCGAGCTCCTCATAGCCCGAGAGAACGTCGAGCTTTGTGAGGGCGACCTCATCCGCACCCTGACAGCGGACGCCGTACCGTGAGGCAACTGCGTCAAAGGGACCTACCCTGCGCGGTCTGCCCGTCGCGGCACCGTATTCGCCCCCCGCCTCACGCAGTCTGTCGGCCTTTTCGCCGAAGTATTCCACAGTGAAGGGGCCCTCGCCCACGCAGGTCGAGTACGCCTTCATGATACCGATGCTCTTATCCAGCCTGAGATTGGGCACGCCCGCGCCGATGGGCGCATAGGCCGCGATCGTCGAGGAGCTCGAGGTATAGGGAAGGATGCCGAAGTCGATGTCCCTGAGTGCGCCGAGCTGGGCCTCGAACAAAATGCGCTTGCCCGCCGCATTTGCCTCGTTGAGAAAGAGTCCCGTGTCGACGATGTAGTCCTTTAGGGGCTCTCCGTAAGTCCTAAAGTACTCCTCCGTCTCCTCCACGGTGACGGGCGCATGGCCGTAGCCCCCTGCGACGGTGAGATTTTTCCATTCGACAATGCCAGGGATCTTCTCCTTTAAAATATCAGGCGAGAGAAGCTCCCCCATACGGAAGCACTTTTTCATATATCTGTCCGCATAGGCGGGCGCGATACCGCGGCGGGTGGAGCCGAACCTTTTCCCCGCGAGACGGTCCTCCTCGAGGCAATCGAGAAGCACATGATAGGGCATCGTAATGACGGCCCTGTCGCTGATCTTGAGGTTGTCGGGCGTGATGCGGACGCCCTTCTCCCTGAGCCGCCCGATCTCCTCGTTGAGATGCTTGATATCCACGACCATACCGGGACCGAGGACGTTGACGACGTTTTCCCGCAGGATCCCCGAGGGCAAAAGATTCAGGATAAACCTCCCCCGCTCGTTGATCACGGTGTGCCCTGCGTTGTTGCCGCCCTGATAGCGGCAGACGATATCGTAGTCGCTCGAGAGTAGGTCGACCATGCGGCCCTTTCCCTCATCGCCCCAGTTGATCCCGCAGATGGAAGTCAGCATTTTTGGCCCTCCTTTGGGTCGGAATATGCACTGCGCTTCGGGCAAAATGCTCCCCGCGCACAGTACGTTTTATTATACTATAATACTGCTTTCCTTGTCAAGCATCGCGAGGGGATTTTCGGCAGGAAAACTTCGGGAGCGATTCGGGGCAAAAATGCAAAATTCTACAAAAAAATGGCAAATTTTTACAATAAAATTTTGTTTTTTCACAAAAACAGGTTGACAATTATTTGAAATCATCGTAAAATACAGAAAATACGAGGGAGGTGAATGTATGTATTGCAGAGACTGCGGCGAAAAGCTCACGCTGCGATTTCTCGAAAATGAAGGCCTTGTCCCCTACTGCGACAAGTGTCGGAAATTCAAATTCCCCTTCTTCCCCGTAGCTGTTTCCATGGCGGTCACCAACCGCGCGGAGAACAAGATCTTGCTTGCACGACACACGGGCGACGACGACTACAAGCTGTTTGCGGGGTACGTCAAGAAGGGCGAAAGCGCGGAGAAGGCCATTCCGCGGGAGCTCAAGGAAGAGACGAGCCTTTCGGCCGTCAAATGGAAATATCTTGCATCCCGCTATCATGAGGCGAAGGATCTTCTCATGCTCGGCTTTCTTGTAATGGCCGAGGAGGGAGAGATCGTTTTGAACGAGGAGATCGACAGCGTCCGTTGGTGTACGCCCGACGAGGCCCGCGGGCTCATCCGCAAAAACTCGACCGCGGAATACTTTTTGGGCTTCGCCTTAAACGAGCTCACACGGAAAAAATAGCAAAAAATCCACCGACGCGGGTGGATTATTATTGTTTTGAAAAAAGCAGATGGCCCTGCTCTTTTTTATTCCTCCTCCTCTTCCTCGGGAAGGTCGACGTTGTGATAGACGTCCTGCACATCGTCATTCTCCTCAAGACGTTCGAGCATCTTTTTGAAAGTCTCGAGCTTGTCGGGCGGGAGTGTGATCTTGTTCTGCGGGATCATCGAGACCTCAGCCTGAAGAAACTCCAGTCCCTTCCCCTCAAGATAGGTCCTGACCTGAGAGAAGGCTGCGGGATCCGTGTAGATCTCATACACATCCTCCTGCGTGAGAACGTCGTCGGCCCCCGCTTCGAGAGCAAGGTCCATGATCTCGTCCTCGGACATCGTCTTTTCGACGACGATGAGGCCCTTGTTGTCAAACATATAGCTCACGCTTCCCGTCGTGCCGAGGGAGCCGCCGAATTTGGACATGATGGAGCGGACATCGCTTGCGGTGCGGTTGTTGTTGTCCGTAAGCGTCATGACAATGACGGCAGAGCCGGCCACGCCGTAGCCCTCGTAGGTGAGCTCCTTATACTCCTTGTCGCCAAGCTCCCCTGCAGCCTTCTTGATGGAACGCTCGATGTTGTCGTTGGGCATGTTCGCCGCCTTTGCCTTGGCGATGATATCGGCAAGCTTGGAGTTGGTGGCGGGATTGGGATTCCCCTTTGCGGCGACCGCGAGCTCACGGCCGATCTTGGTGAAGAGCTTGCCTCTTGCGGCGTCTGCCTTCCCCTTCTTTGCCTGTATATTGTGCCATTTGCTGTGACCTGACATAGCTTAAACTCCTTTCTTTAATAAATACATCAATATTCCCGCCGAGACGGCGGCGTTGAGACTTTCGACCCTGCCCTCCATCGGGATGCCGACGGTAAAGGCGGCACGGCTCCTGACCTCATTGCTGAGGCCGTTCCCCTCGTTTCCGATGCAGAGGCAGAATTTTTCGGGAGGGCGAAATATAAAGATATTTTCACCGTCCATATCTGCCGCAATCATGGGAACGCCGCTGAGCGTCTGCAAAATTTCATCCCGTGTCCCATGCATGAGCCTCGCATAGAACACGCCGCTCATGCTCGCGCGCACGCTCTTGGGAGAGTACGGGTCGGCGCAGTCGGAAAGATAGATCTCCTCGAACCCCGCCGCGGCGGCCGTCCTGAGGATCGCGCCGATGTTTGCGGGATCTGCCACGCCGTCCAAAAATAGACAGCTCTTTTGGGGCGGTTTGAGCGAATTTTGCGGGATTTTGACCTCGGCAACGATGCCCTGCGGGGTCTTTTCATCGCAGACGGCCCGAAGAGCATCCTCGCCGAGCACGACGGTGGGAAGGGAATATGTCTCCCCCTCGTACCCCTCGCAAACGGCAACGAGCACGACCTCAAGGCCGCTCCCGACGCACTCCCGCACCATCTTACAGCCCTCGACGAGAAAGGTCCCCCTCTCCCGTCTCCCCTTTTTGTCCTTGAGGGAGGAGATCTGCTTGACAATGGGATTTTGTTTTGATTTAATGACAATCATGACAAAAAAGCCTTTCTCGGAAAGGCTTTATGTTTTTTACAGAGCGGCCTTCGCTTTGCCGCAGATATCCGCAAATGCGGCGGGATCGCTGACGGCGAGGTCCGCAAGGATCTTACGGTTGAGGGTGATCCCCGCAAGGTTGAGCCCGTGGATGAGCTTGGAATAGGAAAGCCCGTTGAGCCTTGCCCCTGCATTGATGCGGGCGATCCAAAGCTTGCGCATATCGCGCTTTCTCAGTCTCCTTCCGACGTATGCATATTGGAGGGATTTCATCACCGCCTGACGGGCGATACGGTAATTCTTGCTCTTATAGCCATAATAGCCCTTTGCGAGCCTGAAGATCTTTCTGCGCTTTTTGACTGCGTTGACGCCTCTTTTAATTCTCATAGCCTCTTCCTCCCTTAATCCTTATAGGGAATCATGCGCTTGACGGTATTTGCCTGCGTCTCGGAGACGAGAGCGGACTGGCGCAGATTTCTCTTTCTCTTTCTGTTCTTGGTCTCTGCCTTGTGGTTCTTGCCGCCGTGAGCCCTGTTCACCTTGCCGGAGCCCGTGAGCCAGAAGCGTTTTTTAGAACCGCTGTGCGATTTCTGTTTGGGCATTTCTGTATCCTCCAAAATTGGTTTTGATGTATTGAAGCCCCTTGCGGAGCGGTATACCGTTATTTCCTGGCGGGAGCGAGGATCAGGATGAGATTCCTCCCCTCCATGTTGAGCGGCTTCTCGATGATGGCAAACTCCTTCAGCCCCTCGTAAAAGCTCATAATGACGTCCTTGCCGAGATTGGCATGCGCCATCTGCCTGCCGCGCAGACGAATGGTGACCTTGACCTTGTTCCCCTGCTCCAAGAACTTCTGCGCCTGCCGTGCCTTGACGTTGAGGTCCCCCACGTCGATGGTCATGGAGAGCTGGACCTCCTTGAGCTCGACGGTCCTCTGGTTCTTCTTATTCTCCTTCTCCTTCTTGGCCTGCTCGAACTTGAACTTGCCGTAGTCCATGATCTTACAGACGGGCGGGACTGCCGTCGGAGAAATTTTGACAAGGTCGAGCCCTGCCTCGTCAGCGAGATGCTGTGCCTCACGGGAGGACATGATGCCGAGCATTTCCCCCGTCTCGGAGATGAGACGGACCTCACGGTCACGGATCTCGCCATTCAATTGATTCTGATTCTGATTCTGTTTACCTGCCATAATCCTCTCAAAAATTAAAACGGGTTTCGCATCTGCGAGACCCGTTGAACTTTTTTATGCACGGAGAACCGTGATATTCCCGAAATTCATTGACCCGCATCACTGTAGCAATCACGGGGAGAAGGGTCTGCTTCTGCTTGACGGTATGAAGTATACCACAGACATCCCCTCTTGTCAAGGATTTTTCAGGTCATTTTCTGATTTTTTCGTCTCCTTGCGGGAAAATCATTCCTTCCCGTAATTTGTGAGCTCACCGACGTGATCCTCGTTGATGTAGTAGGCATACGGGCTTCTGTCGTTCGAGCAGAGAACATATTCGGAGACAGTGACGAGATATTTGGTATCGTCAGAGACCTCTACTCCTTTATGTCCCTGTCCGTATTCCACACCGTCATAGAAGCATACGACGGCAGACGCTTCCTTGTCCGCATAGAACCACTTGAAATGCATGGTGTAGTGCTCAGCCGCGGCGTAATCATAATCGCGGTTGCGCACATAGTCCCCCGTCCCGTCGGAGCGGAAGAGAAAATAGTTCTCTCTGTTCTCCCCGAACGCACCGTAGACATACTTCTTGTTGAAAACAAGACCGCCGACCTCGCCCGCGGACGTATTTCCTGCAGGTGAGCCGCTGCCTGAGGATGATCCCTCTCCTCCGCACGCGCAGAGAAGAAGCATCGCCGAGAGGCAGATCAGGAGCACGCTTGCAATGAGATAACGAAATCTTTTCATAAAATTCTCCTTTTCGCGGCCATCCCGCCACACTGTTTTGCTTAAAAGATCACCTTGCTTTCGTCCTCTTCGACGACAAGGGCGATGAAATCATCCTTTGACATGGAGCCGATGTCCCCCGCGCCCCGCTTGCGAACGGAGACGCTGCCGTTTTCCATCTCCTTATCGCCGACGACGAGCTTGTAGGGCACCTTCTCCTGCTCTGCGTCGAAAATTTTCCTGCCGATCTTCTCGTTGCGGTAGTCCGCGGAGGCACGGATGCCGACCGCAGTGAGCTCGTCGACGACCTCCTTCGCATAGTCGGCCGCCCTGTCGGTGACGGGAAGCACCTTGACCTGCTCTGGCGCAAACCAGAGCGGGAATGCCCCCGCATACTTCTCGATAAGCATTGCGAGCGTTCTCTCGTAGCACCCGATGGAGCTGCGATGAATGACATAGGGAGTCTGTTTGGTACCGTCCGCATCCACATACTCCATGCCGAAGCTGTGACCCGCCGCAAAGTCGATCTGAATGGTGATGAGGGTGTCCTCTTTGCCGTAGACATTCTTCGTCTGCACGTCAAGCTTGGGGCCGTAGAAGGCAGCCTCGTCGTCTGCCTCGACAT
Organism: uncultured Clostridia bacterium; assembly: GCA_947627515.1. GTDB lineage: Bacteria > Bacillota > Clostridia > Christensenellales > Borkfalkiaceae > Gallimonas. Next base: position 12,375 of record CANQWI010000015.1, on the reverse strand, counting down.
AGTCGAGCTTGAGGTCGTCGAGGATCTTCTTCATCATGGCCTCCGTCGCATTCCATGCCGCATCGTCGTCGATGTACTTATCCGACTTGGATTTTCCTCTCTTGGAGAAGCGGAAGGTGACGTCCCCACGCATTCCGAGGCAATCGAGGATATAATAGGAAAGATCGAGACAGCGTTTGAACTCCTCCTCCACCTGCTCCTTGGTGCATATGATGTGCCCGTCGGAGAGGGTAAACTGGCGGATACGGATGAGCCCGTGCATCTCGCCCGAGGCCTCGTTTCTGAATTCCGTGGCCGTCTCCGAATAGCGGCAAGGAAGATCGCGGTAGGATTTGAGCCCGTTTTTATAGATCTGATACTGGAAGGGGCAGGTCATGGGACGGAGTGCCATGATCTCCTCATCCTTGTTCCTTGCCTCGCCCTTTTCGTCAAGCTCGCCGAGCACAAACATCTTGTCACGGTAATGTGCCCAGTGGCCCGAGATCTTGTAGAGGTCGGATTTGGCCATGTTGGGGGTCTTTGTGATCATGAACCCGCGCTTCGCCTCCTCATCCTCGACAAAACGGGAGAGGATCTGGAGCATCTTGGCCCCCTTGGGCATGAGAATGGGAAGGCCCTGTCCAACGACGTCGCTTGTCATGAAGATGCCGAGGTCCCGCCCAAGCTTGTTGTGATCCCGCTTTTTGGCCTCCTCGAGCTTCTGGATATAGGCCTCGACCTCGTCCTTCTTTGCGAATGCGGTGCCGTAGATGCGGGTGAGCATTTTTTTGGAGGAATCCCCTCTCCAATAGGCACCCGTGATGGACAAGAGCTTGAATGCCTTGATCCTGCCCGTCGAGGGAAGGTGCGGGCCGCGGCAAAGGTCGGTGAAGCTCCCCTGCTTGTAGAAGGAGATCTCCTCGCCCTCCGGAAGGTCCTTGATGAGCTCCGTCTTGTAGGTCTCATGATAGCGTTTCATGAGGGCAATGGCCTCGTCGCGGGGCAGGGTGAACCGCTCGATGGGAAGGTTGCTCTTGATGATGGACCTCATCTCGGCCTCGATCTTGTCAAAATCCTCCATCGTGATGGGCGTCTTGAAATCGACGTCGTAATAGAACCCGTTTTCGATGGTGGGCCCGATGGCAAGCTTACAGGTCGGATAGACCGTCTTCAACGCCTGCGCGAGCACATGGGCGCAGGTGTGACGGTAAACGTCGAGGCCCTCCTTGTCCTTGAGGGTAACGAGTTCGAGGCTGTCCCCCTCGGAGAGCGGATGCGAAAGGTCGCAGAGCCTCCCGTTGACCTTGGCCGCGACGGCATTCCTTGCAAGTCCCTCAGAGATCTTCAACGCCGCGTCATAGGCGGTCGAGCCTGCGTCGAGCTGAAGCAGATCGCCGTTTTTGAGTGTAATTTCCATAATCCTCCTCCTATTATGTCAGACATAGTACTTCGCATAATGCAAAAAAATAAAAATTCGCCCTCAAAATCCCCCATTTCGGGTTCATTTAAGGACGCAAATTGCAATTTGCGCGGTTCCACCTTAATTGCTCCGAAGAGCCGCTTTTGATTGTCGGAAGGTAAAATAAAGCGGTTTCGCCCTCCGAAGATCCTTACAGGCCTTCCAGCCGCGGGCCCACTCTCTGGGAAGGATGTTCGGCGCTACTTGTCTTTAAGTATTTCCTATTGTAATTTGATTTTTTGCGTTTGTCAAGAAAATATCGCCCTTTCCGCATAAAATTTTTGTAAAAAATCACTCACCTCGTCCCCCACATCGCCGAGGCAGTAGACGAACCCCGCGTCCGAGAGCATGATTTCCGTCTCCGTGTCCTCGGGACCGATGAGAGAGCTGCGTCTGAGCGGCTTGAAGTTCTCGCCGAACACCGTCCTCCCCTGAAGATAGATCTTGTTTTTGCTCTCCCCCACGAGAAAGTCGCAAAACTGCTTCAGGTCGTTTGCGGTGAAGCCTGCGGGGACATACTCGATGATGTGCTCCCACTTCTCTCGAAGCAGGCCGAGACGGAAGGCATAGATGCCGTCGATGTTGAATTCGGGCCCCTCGCCGAGCTTGCGTTCGATATATCCCCTGTCCGCTTCATAGTCCGCGGCAATAAGGGCGGCACAGAGCAGATTTTTGTCATGTGCGGAAAGAGCGACGTTCAGTCTGCCGAGAAGGTAGCGGTACTTGTAGCCGACGCCGACAATCTCGCTCAGATGGTATCTGAGCTCCTCTCTCAACTCTCCCTCGGGATCCTCGGCACGGATGCAAAGGGCAGCACGCTCGCCCAAAATGAGCTCCTCGCCCCCGCCGATGCGGGCAAGCACCCCCGACAGAGCGTTGTAAAGGTAGGTGATATACAGGCCGTTTGCGCCCTGATCGGATACCGTGATCTCTTCCACGTCATTATTGTATGCTTCTTTTTGCGATTTATTTACGTTTCTTTCGGCGCAGATGACGGAAAACGCGGGATGAGGGGCCCTCCCAAACGCGATTTTGTCCGAGAGGGCCTTCAATGGCTTGACATTTTTTTCGTCACGGGATAAAATGGTATCGTTTTATGAAGGAGAACTATGGATATCAAGAAAATCGAAAAGAAATGGCAGGAGAGATGGGAGAAGGCGGGTCTCAACCGCTTTGATCCCGCGGACAAGGAAAGAGAAAAGCTCTACGTCCTCGAGATGTTTTCCTATCCCTCGGGCGCGAAGCTTCACATCGGGCATTGGTACAACTACGGCCCCACCGACTCCTATGCCCGCTTCAAACGGATGCAGGGCTATAACGTGTTCCAGCCGATGGGCTTTGACGCGTTCGGGCTCCCCGCCGAGAACTATGCGATCAAGACGGGCGTCCATCCCAAGGATTCCACGCTCAGAAATATCGAGACGATGGAGGGCCAGCTCCGTGCCATGGGCGCGATGTTCGACTGGTCCGCAGAGGTCAAGACCTGCAACGAGGACTATTACAAATGGACGCAGTGGATGTTCCTGCAGCTCTACAAAAAAGGCCTCGCCTATCGCAAGGAGGCTCCCGTCAACTGGTGTCCTGCTTGCAACACGGTGCTTGCCAATGAGCAGGTCGTGGACGGCAAATGCGAGCGGTGCGATACCCCCGTCGTCCGCAAAAATCTGACGCAGTGGTTTTTCAAGATCACCGATTACGCCGAGGAGCTCCTCTCGGGTCTCGACGGCCTCGATTGGCCCGAAAAGACCAAGAGCATGCAGCGCAACTGGATTGGGAAATCGACGGGCTGCGAGATCGAATTCGAATGCGATAACGGTGAAAAATTCAAGGTCTATACGACCCGCTGCGACACCGTTTACGGCGTGAGCTATGTGGTGCTCGCCCCCGAGCATCCCCTCGCGAGAAGTCTCACGACGCCCGAGCAGAGAGAGGCAGTGGAGGCCTACATCGACTATGCGGCCCGCGCCAATGAGATCGAGCGGCTCTCCTCCACACGGGAAAAGACGGGCGTCTTTACGGGCTCCTACTGCACCAACCCCGTCACAGGGAAGAGAGTGCCCATTTATCTTGCGGATTATGTTCTCTATTCCTACGGGACAGGTGCGGTCATGGCTGTCCCCGCCCACGATGAGAGAGATTTCGCCTTTGCGACGAAATACGGTCTTCCCATCGTCAAGGTCATTGAAAACAGGGACGGCGAGACAACGCTTCCCTTTACGGAGGACGGGCTCGTGGCCTGCAATTCGCAATTTGACGGGCTGGCCGGCGAGGAGGCGAGGGACAAGATCGCAGCCTACATCGCCTCGCTCGGCAAGGGCGGGAAAAAGGTCAACTACCGTCTCCGCGACTGGCTTGTCTCCCGCCAGCGGTACTGGGGTGCCCCCATTCCCGTGATCCACTGCGAAAAATGCGGCGCGGTCCCCGTTCCCGAGAACGAGCTGCCCGTCAGGCTTCCCTATGATGTGGAATTCCGACCCGACGGCAAATCCCCGCTCGCCAAGTGCGAGAAATTTATGAACACCGCCTGCCCGCAGTGCGGCGGCCCCGCAAGACGGGATCCCGATACCCTCGACACCTTTGTCTGCTCGAGCTGGTACTATCTGCGCTATACGGACGCCAAAAACGACAGGGCCCCCTTTGACAGGGAAAAAGCAGACAGACTGCTCCCCGTGGACGTCTATGTGGGCGGCGCGGAACACTCCTGCATGCACCTGCTGTATGCCCGCTTCTTCACAAAGGCTCTCCGCGATATGGGATATCTCGACTTTGACGAGCCCTTCAAGCGTCTCGTCCATCAGGGAGTCATTCTCGGTCCCGACGGGAACAGAATGAGCAAGTCGCACGGCAACGTCGTCTCTCCCGACGAATATGTCAACGAATACGGCGCGGACGCCTTCAGGCTCTACCTCATGTTCGGGTTCTCCTACACGGAGGGCGGGCCGTGGAGCGACGACGGCATCAAGGCGATCGCAAGGTTTATGGACCGCGTCGAGAAAATTGTCATTAGATCCATCGCGTACAGCGGAAATGCCCCTTACGGACACGAGGAAAGGGCACTCAACTATGCCCGCAATTATGCGATCCAACGGGTCACAAGGGATATGGAGGCATTCTCCTTCAATACTGCGATCGCGCGGATCATGGAATTTACGAACGCGCTCTATAAGTATGACGGGCTGACGGGAGAAAAGGACGCCACGCTCTTCAAGGCCTGCGTTCGCGACCTCATCCTCATCCTTGCCCCCTGCGCCCCCCACTTCTGCGAGGAGCTCTTCGAGAGGATCGGAGGCAAGGGCTCCGTGTTTGACGAGAGCTACCCTCGGGAGGATGCGGACGCACTCAGGCTCGACGAGACGGAATACGCCGTTCAAGTCAACAGCAGGATCGTCTGCAAGGCGATGCTTTCAAGCGACGCCTCCAACGAGGAGATCGAGCAGGCCGCGCTTGCCCTTCCCGAGGTCGCAGAGAAGCTCGCGGGCAAGACGGTGAAAAAGTGCATCGTCGTCAAGGGACGGCTCATCAATCTGATCATCGGATAACAAAAAATGCGATTTTACACAGTACTATGCCTGACATAATACTGCGTATAAGGGCTATTTACACAAAAACAAGGGGCGCGTATGCGCCCCGTTTTGATTTTTCATAATTCAGGAAAGGACACGGATCACAGATTCGACCCTCGCGACGTCGGATGCGTCGATACGGGAGACGGCGTTTTTCACGGCCTCCTCGTGCGTGGAATGGGTGACGAGCACGACGGTCGCACGCTCCGCATCCAGAGATTTTTGCATGAGCTCAACGATGGAGATGTTGTTCTTTGCAAAGAGCGCGGTGATCTTGGAGAGTGCGCCGACCTTATCGGTGACGGTAAGGCGAAGATAGTAGGCACTCTCGAAGTCTGTGACGAATTTCACATCTTTGTCGGCGTCCTCGGTGTTTTTGAAGGTGGAATATCTGTTCCCGTCGTGCGTTGAGGCATAGATGATATCCGAGACGATCGCACTTCCCGTCGGAAGCTCGCCCGCGCCCCTGCCGTAGAGCATGACCTCCCCCACCGAGTCGCCCGTGAGATAGACGGCGTTGAAGCTTCCGTCCACGCCCGCAAGCGGATGTGTGCTCTTGACAAAGGTGGGATGCACGCGCACCTCGACGCCGCGCTCGGTCTCCTTGCCGACAGCAAGGAGCTTTAACACATACCCAAGACCGCGGCCGTTGTCGATATCCTCTCTTGTGAGCTTAGAGATGCCCTCGCGGAAGACATTCGCAAACGGGACCTTTGTATGGAAGGCGAGCGAGGAGAGAATGGAGAGCTTATATGCCGCATCGAAGCCCTCGACGTCAGCCGTGGGGTCTGCCTCGGCATAGCCGAGCCTTTTTGCCTCCGCAAGCGCGTCCTCATAGCTCATCCCGTCCTTGGTCATGCGGGTCAGGATGTAGTTTGTGGTGCCATTGATAATGCCCTCGATCGAATAGATCTTGTTCGATTGGACGCCGTCGAGCAGGGTCCGTATGATGGGAACGCCGCCGACGCAACTGGCCTCGAAGTACAGTCCGACGTTCATCCTTCTCGCGTCCCGCTCAAGCTCGTGGGAGTACTTGCAGAAGAGCTCCTTATTAGACGTGACGACGGTTTTTCCCGCATTCAGGGCGTCAATGACGTACCCCTTTGCCTCCGTGATGCCGCCGATGCTCTCCACGACCACATTGACGTCGGGATTGGAGACGATCTCAAAGATGTTTTTGGCGACGAGCTCCTTGGGGATGCCGAGCGATTCGATGCGGCTCTTCTCCCTTTCGAGAACACAGACGACCTCAAGGTCGACCCCCTGTGTGGTGCGGTAAAATTCCCTGTGTTCGGTCAGGATCTTATACGTCCCGCCTCCGACGACCCCCAGCCCGAGGATCGCTACGCCTATCTTTTTCATTTTCCCTCCTCCGAGTTCATATCGTATAAATATTTCAGCCCGTTGAGCGTGAGCATTTTATCAATGGCATCGATGCACTTGGTCTCCTTGGCGATGGTCTCCGAAAAACCGCCCGTTGCGACGGTAAACGGCCTCTCACCGAGCTCCAAACCGATGCGTTTGACGATGTATTCGACGAGCCCTGCGAACCCGAACACGATGCCCGCCTGCATGTTGGTGACGGTGTTGGTCGCAATGACGCTCCGCGGGGCCTCGATCTCCACGCGGGGAAGCTTTGCGGTCCCAGAGACGAGACTGTCAAGCGAGCCCTTGATGCCGGGGGCAATGACGCCGCCGATGAACTCGCCGCCCTTCAGGATGTTGAATGTGGTCGCTGTTCCGAAATCAACGACGACGATCGACCGCTCCGTCCCGTATTTTTTGAGCGCAGAGACATTGTTGACGATGCGGTCTGCCCCCACCTCCCGTGCGTTGTCAGCACGCATTTTGAGGCCCGTCCTGAGCCCCGGGGCGATCTGGAGCGGGGTAATACCGAAATAGGTGCTCAGCATATGCACGATCGTATAGTCGAGCGACGGCACGACGGAAGAGAAAATCCCGCCCGTGATGGCTCCCTTCTCCACATTGTTGATATGGAGCATAGTGCAAAGCTGGACGCCGTATTCGTCGGACGTCCTCTTGAGGTCGGTCGCGATACGGAAGGTGAACCGCGGCTCGTCTCCGTCAAAGACGGCATATTTTATGTTGGAATTTCCGATGTCTATGCAGATGATCAAGATATTTTCTCCGTTTGAGGGGATGTGCTCTGTGCATTTTCCACCCCCTCCTCCTGCGCAGACGGTTTCCTGTTACGGCGAAGCTGTTTCTCCACGACAAGGACAACGCGATGGATCGCGGGGCCGAGCACAAGGTTGATGGAAAATTCAATGATGAAGTTCCAGCCGGCACAGCCGATGAAAAGGAAGTAAACGATCTCCGACATCGTGCCGTTTGCCGTAAAGCCCGCAATGGTGCCCGAAATCATGAGACAGCCGACGATGAACAGACCTGTATTGACGATGGGTGCAGAGAGCGAAGCGACGACCAATGCGGCATAACGATTCTTTTTTGCAATCAATTTATAGAGCAATCCCGGAACAACGCCCGCAGCGATCCCCTTCAACAAGCATGTGAGAACGGTAAGCCACGGTTCGTTTGCGAGGAGCATTGACGTAAATTGATCTAAGCCCGCAACGCCAAAAATGATAACGATGATCCCAAACAAAAAACCGAGGACACCGCCGGCAAGAGGACCGATAATGACTGCGCCAAGCACGATAGGAATGAGCACAAAACTCAAACTCGTCGGCAAGAAAATGCTCGTCACCAAGGCGATTGATTGCAAGATGACCACAAGGGCCATTAGAACACCCATAAGAGCGATGTTCCGCGCGGAAAACAACTTCCTTTTCATAAATTACCTCCATCGGATTTCCGTTCGGAATATCCGTAGAAAAAAATGTATTTGCGTTCCCCGTTTGCCATACGACCCGTTGCGGTGTCGTCGGCGGGGAGCACGCATAATTTATTATATCAAACTATTTTGTGTTTGGCAACCAAATGAATCACCTTGGGAACAATTTTCTGCTCTTCCTCATATCATTTAGTATACAGGCGCGAAGGAAAAAATACATATGACGCGCCCGACAAGGAGGAAAAACTATGAATACCTGTTCAAACGGCAACAGCTGCCTTTGGGTCCTTATCATTGCTCTCATTCTCGGAAACTGCGGCGGGAACGTGCTCAATTCGAGAGCGCTCTCGGGCTGCGGTTGGCCCCTTCTCGTGGCACTTCTCTACTGCATGTGCAAGAACGGCACGCTCTCCGAGATCGCATCGAAATTCGGGCTCGGCTGCGGCTGCAACGGTTGATTTTCCCTCCTGTTCCGTGGAAAAGGGGCGGCTCCTCTGAGCCGCCCCTTGATTTTATCAAAAAGCTACTGTAATCTTGCCCTGTAATAGAGAAGCGCGGCGACCGTCTTGGCGTCCCTTATCTCTCCGCGGGCGACCATGTTGCAGGCCTCTGCGAAGGGCACATACTCGACCTTGAGAAATTCGTCGCTGTCGGGATGGCTCTCCCCCGCACGCACGCCTGCTGCCTCGTAGATGTAGATCCTCTCGTTGGAATACCCGGGGCTCGGATAGAGCACGGTGAGAAGGGAAAGCTTTTCCGCGATAAGCCCCGTTTCCTCCTCAAGCTCCCTCTTTGCGGCCGAGGCAGGGTCCTCCCCCTCCGAAAGCTTGCCCGCGGGGATCTCTAAAAGCTCCTCCCCATAGGCATAGCGGAACTGCCTGACAAGCACCGCTCTTCCCTCGATGATGCAGAGGACAGAGGCACCGCCCGGGTGCTCCACGAGCTCCCGTTTGCACGGCCTTCCGTTGGGAAGAACGGCGTCGTCACAGCGCACGGTGATGATTTTTCCCTCAAAGACGACATTTTTCTGCGCCGTCCTCTCCGTCAGCGAATCGGGGGCCGTCGGCGTCTCCTCGGGCTGCTTGTAGGAATGGCCGACGCACGCAGCGGGATAGGCCGCGCGGATGATATCGCGGAAGGGACGGATGATGCGCTCTGAGAAGAGTGCATAGCTTGCCGTATAGCTTCCGTCCACATAAAAATAATGCAGAAGAAAGTCCGAGAGCTTGAGAACGCCCGAATCGATCTCGGCAAACAGGCAGAACACAAGGGCAAGCGCGTCAACGTTGCTTGTGGGGAAATAGACCGTTCCCCGTCCGTTGGGAAGGTCTCTCAAATAAAATCCGCGCATTTTGGCGTAGTCGAACTCCTTGGTCACGGCAGAGAAGAGTCCCTTGAGCTCCTCGCTCTCCGCAAGTGCGCGAAGCGTCTGAGAGATGCCGACCTCGGCCTCACGGTATGTACAGCCGATGAGATTGTCGCAGGCGTCGAGAAAACGACAGATCTTTTCGATATCGTCTTGCATAGCATATCCTCCGCGGCACAGGGTGTGCGCCGCTTTTTTTCTATTATAGCACATCAGAAAAAAATATTAAAGTTTTTTTCGGAAATATCTTGATTTTATCCCGCAATTTATGTATAATGTAAGAAATCATGATCCATAAGGGAGGAATCAGTCATGAAGTCCGTTCAAATCTCGCTTGAGAAGTCCTCGAGCGTCAAGGAGTTTGTCAACATCACCCAGAGCTATGATTATGAGATCATCATCAAGAGCGGGTACTATGTCGTCGACGCAAAGTCCATCCTCGGCCTCTTCAGCCTCGACACATCCAAGCCCCTCACCGTCGAGATCCACAGCGACAACTGCGAGGATCTGCTCGAAAAGCTCAAGAAATTCGAAGCTTAACTTCTGCAAGCCGAAACAATCAGCCGCTTGACCTTTTGAGCGGCTTATTTGTGTCTCACGAAAACAGAGGAAAAACATGCAAATCAAAGGCGAAACGTCAGTAAACAAGTTAATACTCCTCTTCGTCTTTGACAAGATGGAGAGTCCCCTATCCAAGCGCACCCTGCTCGACATGTGCACCTCGTCCAACGATTGGCTCAACTATATGGACTGCGTGGTGCTCCTCGACAGGCTGCTTTCAGACGGCTTCCTCTGTAAGGTCCCCGGTGCGGACGAACCCCTCTACATGATCACCACCGAGGGCAGGGAGACGCTCGCGAGCTTTTACATCAACATCCCGCGAAGCTCCCGTGAAGAGATCTCGAAATTCGTCAAAAACAACAGCGCACGCTTCCGCACCAAGCAGGACTGCCGCGCAGATTATTTTCAGAACAAGGATGGCACCTACACGGTGTTTTTGAAGATCCTCGCCCCCATCCAACCCATGCTGGAGCTCAAATTTGTCGTCCCCGACAAAAAAACGGCGAATAAAATTTATAAAAAATGGGAAGATACGGCACAGGATCTGTACACCGCAGTCTATGAGACGCTGGTAGATTGACCATTCCAAGGAGGAACATATGATCACTTATTCGACAAAAGGAACCTGCTCAAAGCAAATCATCTTCGATCTCGACACGGAGAATAAGATCCATAACGTGAAGTTTATCGGTGGCTGCAGCGGTAATCTGCAGGGCATCGCGCGGCTCGTCGAGGGAAAGACGCCCGACGAGATCTACCCCCTCCTCAAGGGGATCCGCTGTCGGCAAAACACATCCTGCCCCGACCAGCTCGCAGAGGCCATCAAGCCCTACTGCACGCAAGAGGTCTGATTTTTTCTCCGCTGCGGCGGGGATTTTTTTCAGATCCCCTCCTTCAAATAACGAGAAGAGAAAAATCGGGAGCGAGTATACTCCCGATTTTGATTTTGCCTGAAATATCCGCTTTCTCAGAAAGGAAGGAAGGGTACGACAGCGTGTGCAATGAGCAGGACGATCGAGACGGCCACAAAGATGCCGCCGAGGATGTACCCGCCGATGTAGTAGAGCTTGCCCCCGTCGCAGACCTTGGCGCGACGCTGGCCGACAAGGGACAGAATGCATCCGACAACGGGACAGAAGACTGCAAAGACAAGCCCGAGCAGAGCTGCGTAGTTAAAGGGCTTTTCGGCGTCCTTTCCCGAAAACAGCCGTGCAAGGAGGACGAGGACGATCCCCGCGACAAGGGCAAGGAGCCAAGAAAGCATTGTCAGCCAGAGGGCCATCTTCCATCCCTTGGAGACATGGATGCCGAGAAGCGCGGCCCCCGTGACGCCGTCTGCAAGGAAGTAAAGCGCAGCATAGCCTGCGACTCCCCCCTTCTCCGAAACAACCTCCTCCGCTACGGGCATTGCCGACACGCTCTCCTCAAGTGCGTCCGCGCGTATCGCAGAGGATGCAAAAAAGGCACCGAACACAAGCACAAATGCAATGAGCAGAACGATAAGGCTCATTTTCTTTGATTTTAGCATAATTCCCTCCGAAATTACCTTTACGGATTTATTTTATCATATTCAAAAAATCATGTCAACACAAGAATGCTTTTTTTGGGTGCAATCTTTTGAAAAAAAATCAAAAAACCGCTGTCGGCGGCCCTTTGAAATCACATTTTCACGGATTTGACCTTCATGAGACGGACGATCGCGGCACGCTCGTTCTCGTCAAGCTTGTCGCGGATGTACTTGATCGTCTCCTCAAGCTGAGGGATCATGATGTATTCGAGGGCATTGACGCGGCGTTTGTTGCGTTCGATCTCGTCGGCGAGGAGCCGCACCGCCTTCTCCACCTCGGCAAGACGGATAAGCTTGGGAAGGAGCGAGGAGACCATTTCGACAGAGCCGTCTGCTTCGCTCGTGATCTCCGAGTAGGCATACGGCAGCCGCGCACTCCCCTCCTGCGCGGAGAGAGTGATCTTGGGAACATCTACGCCCATGATGCTCTCCGTCTCGCACTCCGTCTGAAGGGCGACGGTTGGCATGGAGAAGGCCGCCTCCCGCACATAGGACGGGGTAAGTGCACCTGCGAGGGCAAACTGACGCAGAGCACCCGAGAGCCCCTCCTCCACCTCACCGCGCAGACGCTTGTCCTCCTTTAAGAGCACGGTGAAGCGGCGCACCATCTCATCCGACTTATCCTTGAGCAGCTTGTGCCCGCGGGTGGCCGTCGTGAGACGTGCCTTGAGCTTCTTAAGCTCCATTCGTGTGGGATTTACATTGAGTCTTGCCATAGGATTGTTGATAAATTTAAAATTAAAAATTAAAAATTAAAAATTGCGGTGGTACAGGATTTAGAATAGCACCCCCTCCCCTACCCCTCAGGTATGAGGGGTAGGGCGAGCTTGTTGGCACCCCTCCCCTCAAGTATGAGGACGAGCTTATTGGAGTCCGTGGGTTTTGATGAGATCCCCTCGGCTACGCCTACTTCGCACCAAGGGCGGCGCTCGTGCCGCGCTTCGTCACAATTAGAATGCGCGCGGGGCGGGATGAGGGGTTGGGCACTCGGGATGAGGGCCTTATTCTTGGCTCCCCTCTTAGGGGAGCTGTCACTTTAGTGACTGAGGGGTTCTTTGAAAACCC
>CANQWI010000014.1 GCA_947627515.1 uncultured Clostridia bacterium | reverse complement strand
TTTCTTGGCATTTGCCCATATGCTCGGGCAAATGCTGACCGAATGCGGGGCTCTACCCGCATGAGAAGCTGTCACGCTGCCCTTGCGTGACTGAGGGGGTGTCATTCTAATCACGTCCCACCTTATTCTCGGCTCCCCTTATAGGGGAAAATTTTGCAGTTCTGTCAAGAGTTGATAACTCTTGACGCAAAATTTTCTTGGCATTTGCCCATATGCTCGGGCAAATGCTGACCGAATGCGGGGCTCTACCCGCATGAGAAGCTGTCGCTTTATGCGACTGAGGGGTTTCTGAAACCCCTTTGGCCTTATAGGCCACTTCCCCTAAAAGGGGCAGCAAGGGGCCCAATATACCCACGGAGCTCCGTACTGAGGGATGAGATTCGCTCGCCCCCTGCGGGGGCAGCAAGAGAATTTAAAATTAAAAATTTAAAATTAAAAATTATTGTGATGGTTCGACTACGCTCACCATGACGTATTTGGAATGCTTCCGTAAACAGGTGCGGCGAGACACTTCGGCTCCTCCGTAGACCCTGTTCGGCCGTTCCTGCTCAGCATGGTGCCGCCCACGGAGCTTCATATCAATCTCCCCGTTGCAAATTGTCATTTTCGATTTTTAATCCTGCTGCTTTTTACTTTACAAATTTTTCCTTTTCCATTATAATACTATCATGATTCGCATTGCAGACGGCTGGAAGGATTTCTCCGTGATTGCCACGGGGGACGGATATAAGCTGGAGCGGTGGGGGGATATCAGGCTTCTGAGACCCGACCCGCAGGTCATTTGGCAGGGACGTGACCTCTTCTCCATGGACTTTGACGCCGTCTATCGCCGCAGTGACAAGGGCGGGGGCGCGTGGGAATACCGCCGTCCCATTCCCGAGAGCTGGACGGTGAAATATAAGGACCTCACCTTTAAGATCAAGCCGATGGGCTTCAAGCATACGGGCCTCTTCCCCGAGCAGGCCGTCAACTGGGAGAGGACGGGCGAGCTCGTGCGTTCCGCCGTCCAAAAGGGGAAAAAACCCAAGCTTCTCAATCTCTTTGCCTACACGGGCGGGGCGACGGTCGCGCTTGCCAAGGCGGGGGCTGAGGTCGTCCATGTGGACGCCGCGAAGGGCATGGTCGAGCGGGCGGGGGAGAATGCACGGCTCTCGGGGATCGCCTCGGGGATCCGCTACATTGTGGACGATTGCAAAAAGTTCGTGCTCCGTGAGATCAGGCGGGGGAACCGCTACGACGGCATCATCATGGACCCGCCCTCCTACGGCAGGGGCCCGGGCGGGGAGATGTGGAAGCTCGAGAGCGAGCTTTTCCCCTTCGTCAAGCTCTGCACGGAGCTCCTCACGGACGATTTTCTGTTCTTTCTCATCAACTCCTACACGACGGGCCTGCAGCCTGCGGTGCTCGGCAACCTCCTGCGGTTGACGGTCGGGGAGGGAAATATCGAAGCGTACGAGGTGGGACTGCCCACCGAGGAGGGGATCCCCCTTCCCTGCGGCGCGGGAGGCATCTGTATTCATGGTTGACATCACCGAAAATATTATCTTCGAGGATAATCACGTCCTCGTCGTCCTCAAGGAGCAAAATCTCGCCTGCTGTCCCGATGAGAGCAGGGACGAGAATCTGCTCGACATTTTAAAGGACTATCTCAAGATCAAATACAACAAGGCGGGCAATGTCTATCTCGGCCTTGTGCACAGGCTGGACAGGCCCACGGGCGGCGTCATGGTGTTTGCAAAGACTTCCAAGGCCGCTTCCCGCCTCTCGGAGCAGATGAAGACGGGGGATTTCGAGAAAAAGTACCTCACCGTTCTCAACGGCACGCTCGACCCCGCGGAGGGAAGGCTCGAGGGTTGGCTCAAGAAGAACGCCGTCAACAACATGGTCTACCTCACCCCGCAGGGCACGGAGGGGGCGAAGCATGCCCTTCTCGACTACAGGACGCTTGTCTCCATGGGCAAATATTCCCTCGCGGAGATCAGACTGCACACGGGACGCAGCCATCAGATCAGGGTGCAGACGGCGGGCGCGGGGCATCCCGTTTTCGGCGATATGCGCTATGGGGGAGAGAGAGCGCAGAAGGGCAGGCTCGCGCTCTGGGCATATTCGCTCTCCTTTACCCATCCCGTCACGAAGGAGCGGATGCGCTTTGTCGCCCTTCCCCCCGACCTTTCTCCGTGGAAGGAATTCGGCGTAGACCGCCTTCATCTTGTGTAAACGGGACGGAAATTCCGCGAAAATTTTAATTTCTTGTAAGATTGAGGCAATTACCGCTTGACGGGCGGGGAAAATTATTGTAAAATTAGTAGAGATAATCGGGCGGTATATCCGCGTGGAGCATATTATCATGAGTAATAAGATAAAAACACGTACCATAACAATCATCGCCTTTCTTGCGCTGATCGCGCTCTGTCTCGGGCTTGCCTTCGGGATGCTTCCCACCGTGAGGGCAGACGCCGCGACGTATACGCCCTCCTCCTTCTTCTGGGAAATGACGGGCGGCGAGCTCGGCGTCTATTCTCCGACAAAGGAGGACGCAGAGGCAGAGGATTCCTTCGGCTACGTCTCCCTTCTCTTTGGCGGCGGCGAACGCAGGGAGGGGTCTGTCGAATATCATAAGAATCTTGCGCTCAAATGGTATCTTCCTTACAACGAGGATGTCAAAGACGGCGATGCCGAGGACAGCTACACCACGGACAGAGCGGGGGAGAAAAAGTACTTCTCCATGACTTTTGCCTTCCCCGAGGTCAATTTCGAGACGTTCAGCATCACCTTCTCGGGGACCGAGGAGAACGTCACCAAGGACGGCAAATCCGTCAACGAACTCATCTTCAAGAAGGAGGGCACCTCCCTCTATGCCTATCTCAAGGACTCCGCGCTTCAGGAGGAGTACAAGGATAAAAAGGACGAGCAGGATTATGTCCCCGCAGAAGCCGACAAGCTTCTGATCGAGGACCCTACCGCCGACATCACGCTTGCGATCACAGAGGACGAGACGTGCGGCGCGGGCGAATTTGCGCTCACCCTCAACGGCCTTTCCCTCGGCACCGAGCACACGAGGCTCACCAACATCGGCGGGTATTATATGGAATACCGCACCTCCGGCACAGAGAACGTGCCGCTCACCTTTAAGGCAGTCATGCCCGAGAAGGCAGAGAGCGAGACCAAATATGCCGCGCAGAAGGTGCTAATGAAGGAGCTCAACTGCCAGACCCTCAAGGTCACCAAGGGCAACGCCGCGAAGGAAAACGACGCGACCAAGGTGGAGGAGGACGGCACCGTGCTCTACGAAAACGGCTCCGTCGAGGACAATGCGGCACCCGCCCTCGTCCTCAATCAGAAGGTCTACGCCTTCAGGCTCGGGAGTCTGTTCTCCCTTGACTATCAGGTCATGGACGTCTGCGACTCCTCTCTCACCGTCAACCGCTACTACTACATGGCCCGTCAGGACGAGGAGGGCAACTGGACGCTTCCCAACCTCACCGAGACGCAGAACACCGAGACGGGATATTCCACCCTTTCCACCAACGACTACTTCCTTCCCACGCAGGAGACGGCCTCCGAGGTACAGTATGTCTCCATCCGCTTCACCGTTGACGACGGCAGAGACGGCTCCTCGAACAGGCTCTTCTACTACCTCAACTGGTACGCCGATATGGACGCCGATGTCGTTGAAACGCTCAGCGACGGCGAAAGCTCCTTTGACTATATCCGCGTCGACCGCGAGAGGAAGGCTCCCTACTACACGATCATCACCGCCGAGAACGGCGAAAATGCCAAAGCGGCAGACTATGACGACGTCGTCGGCGACTATCAGACGCAGCTCACCGAGGCGGCCGCAAAGGCCTCCGTGGGCGACGGGGCATACTTCTATCTCCCGTCCCTTCGCAGCCTCATCAAGAGCGACTACGCGGACTATAGGGATCTGAGATTCAGCATCTACTACCGCAAGCCCAACACGGCAGAGGGCTCGACCGCTTCCTCCGAGACAAGCCTTCGCTACAACAATCTCCGCTTTGAGATCGACGAGATTGGCCTGTACGAATTCCGTATCATGGCGGCAGACGCATCCGGCAACACGATGCAGATGTATGTCGACGAGGGCGACGGGCAGTCAAGGCTCACCGCTGTCTCCTCCTCCAACATCTGGGACATCGAGGAGATCCCGAGCTTCCGCATCAATGTCAAGTACAAGGGAGCCGTCATTGAGGACATGGACGACCAGCCCCTCGGCTACCGCGGGACCTCCTACTCCGTCTCCAATTTCGAGATTATCGCCTACGGCAACAGCACGAAATCGTACTCCCTCTACTATTTGGACGAGGCAAAGGTCAAGGAAAAGAGCCTTACGATGCCCACCTACGGCGAGCTCGTCGAGGATACGGAGAAATATCTGACGGGAGAGGGTTATAAGGACTGCTTCGTCGAGATCAACGAGTACAATTCCGACATCACCGAGGACGATGAGGAGGCTTGGAACAGGACGGACAACGCCTACCACTGGGCTCCCTCCGACACGCCCGGGTCCTTTACCCCTCAGAGAAGCGGTTACTATGTCGTCAAGCTCACCCTCAAGGATGGCCACTTTGCCAACACCGAGAAGACGGCATATCAGGCGATCGACATCCGCAACCCCGTCGACGTCACGCCCGCAAGGATCGACTGGCTGAAGAACAACGTCACCTCCGTCGTGCTCTTTGCGATCTCCGCAGTGCTCGCTGTTGCGATCGTCGTGCTCTTCGTGGTCAAGCCCTCCGAGAAGAATGTGGAGGAGGTCGACCTCGACAAGCTCAAGGGCAAGAAGAAGGAGCAAAAACCCGAAAAGAAGGATGAAAAGAAGTAATTGAATAAAAATCAGCCGTCGGTAGCCGCCGACGGCTTTTTGCTTACAAAAAATCTCCGCGCCGAGGCGAAAAAGCTCACATGCATAATCCTCCTAAGACCGCTCAAACTGCTTTCAGGAGGAGAATTATGGTCATTGCAAACATCATCTCTTATATCCTTGTGCTCACGGGGGCGCTCAATTGGGGACTCTTCGGGATCTTCAATTTCAATCTTGTCTCCGCGATCTTTCAGGGCCCTCGGGCGATCGGCTCCATCATCGTCTACTCGCTGATCGCGCTCGCGGCGATCTGGCTCATCATCTCGCCGATCATTACGCGCGGGGCGTTGAAGCTGCAGGGGAACAGGGAGGTACGCGAGACAGACCGCACCTGATTTTTTCGGAGCGGCAACCATGCGGACGGGCATAATTGAGGCCATGTCCGCATTTTTTATGATATGACGGTTTGTGATCTGAAGCGCGGGGAGAGGGCGGTAATTTTGAGCGTCTCGTCGGAGAGAACGCTCAGGGAGCGGCTGAGTGTCCTCGGGATCCATGCGGGTGCGCGGATCATGCTTTTAAGAGCATCCTTTTTCAAAAAGACCTTTCTCGTCTCGACGGACAGTGCTGTTTCCGCGCTCGGCAGGAGCGTCGCTGCGGAGGTAAGGGTATGCAGGACAGACTGACCCTTCTTCTCGTCGGCAATCCGAATGCGGGCAAGAGCACCCTCTTCAACCGCCTCACCAAGGGACACGCGAGGGTGGGGAATTGGCACGGCGTCACGGTCGGAGCACTCGAGAAGGAGGCGCGGCTCGGGGGAAGAAGCTATCTCGTCTGCGACATCCCCGGCATCTATTCCCTCGACGCGATGAGCATGGAGGAAAGACTCGCAAGGGAACGGATCGATAAGGAGCGGGACGCCGTCATTTTATTCGTCTGCGAGTGCGCGGGGCTGATGCGTGCCCTGCCCCTCTTTGACACCGTGACAAGTGGGAGAAGGACGGTCCTCATCCTCACCAAGCACAGGCAGCTTCTCCGCGCAGGCGGGGGGCTGGAGAGAGAAGAACTCTCCCGCATTCTCGGCGTGCCCGTCCTGCTTTCCGAGGAGCGGGGCTTCAAGCAAAAACTGAGCAATATCCTGCAAAAAATGCCCGCTCCCGCAGCTGAGAGGGGACCGCTTTCTCCCTCCTGCTACCGTCCCCCGCGGCAGGAGCTTTCAAGGGCAGACAATTGGCTGCTGCGCGGCTTTGTCTGTATCCCGCTGTGGCTTATGTCCATGCTCCTCGTGTTCCTTCTCACATTTGCGCCCCATCTTCCCGGGGACGTGATGAAGGGGGCGGTGGAGGACTTTTTCGACGTCGTTCTCGGCGGCCTTGCGGAGCGCGTTCCCTCTCCCATCGTCCGCTCTCTTCTGAAGGACGGCATCCTGCACGGCCTCGGAAGCGTGCTCAG
The DNA here is from genome assembly GCA_947627515.1 of uncultured Clostridia bacterium. Lineage (GTDB taxonomy): Bacteria > Bacillota > Clostridia > Christensenellales > Borkfalkiaceae > Gallimonas. The sequence goes on along the minus strand of CANQWI010000014.1, from coordinate 21,224 downwards.
CTTTCTCCCGCAGATCTCGATGCTCTTTCTCTTTCTGATCATTTTTGAGGAAAGCGGACTATTGAGCCGTCTTGCCTATCTCACAGACGGGCTGTTTGCGGGCGTCGGGCTCAACGGGAGGGCGGTCTTTTCCCTTCTCATGGGGTACGGGTGCACGGCCGCGGCCATTCTGACGACGCGCGGCCTCGACGATAAAAGGCTGCAGAGGAGGGCGATCCTGTCCCTTCCCTACATCCCCTGCAGTGCCAAGCTGCCCGTCTTTCTGACGCTCACCGCCTCCTTTTTCAAAAATCCCTTCCCCGCCGTCGCAGGGCTGTATGTGCTCGGGACGCTGCTCTCCCTTCTTGTGGCGCGTCTTTTGCGGGGGAAACAGCCGCCCTTTGTGATGGAGCTCGCCCCGCTCCAGCTCCCGAGCCCGATTTTTGTCCTCAAAAGCTTGCTCTTTCAGGTCAAACAGTTTATAATAAAGACGGCGACGGTGATCCTTGCCTTCCTGCTGGTCTCGTGGCTGCTCTCCTCCTTTGATTTTTCCCTTCGCCTCGTGCCTGTGGAGAGGAGCATGCTCTCCGTCCTCTGCGGCGGGCTGAAGTGGCTGTTTGCGCCCGCGGGGATGGCAGATTGGCGGATCGCCTACGCGGCACTGTCGGGGCTTGTCGCAAAGGAGAATGTCGCGGGCACCCTCCGCATGTTCTTCGGGCAATTTCCGTACGGCGGCGCAAGTGCGGCGGCATTTGCCGTGTTCATCCTGACCTGCTCGCCCTGCGTCTCCGCGGTCGCCGCGACTGCAAGGGAGGTCGGTTGGGGACGGGCACTGCTCTATGCCGCGCTCCAGACCCTTTCGGCGTTGCTTTTATGCTATCTGACCTATTTTCTGCTGAAGGGTGGGATCGTGCCCGCGCTTCTTTTTGCCGCACCCGTCGTCGCATTCTGTCTTATGAGGGAGCTCATTGAAAGCATTCACCGTACAAGAAAACACCACACTCAGAAGGTTTACGGACGAGCATTACGCACAGGCGTCCTTTGTTTTTCGCACGCTGCTGAAGGGCAAGGGCATCCGCGTCAACGGGCAGAGGATAAATCGCGACGTTCTGCTCAAAAGGGGGGATGAGGTCTGCTACTTTCTCACCCCCGCACAGGAGAAAAAGACCGCTTTTTCGGTGCTGTATGAGGATGGAAACGTCGTCGCCGTCGACAAGGAGAGCGGCGTCAACGCGGAGGCCGTCTTCTCTGCGCTTGCGGAGAAGGGGGAGACCTACTTTCTGCACCGCCTCGACCGCAACACCGAGGGGGTCATGCTCTTTGCGAAAACGCAGTCGGCCGCGGACGAGCTTCTTGCCTGCTTTCGGGAAAAGCGGACGGAGAAGATCTATCTCGCCGCCGTTGCGGGGCACATGCCGCGGGAGCATGCCGTCGAGGAGGCCTATTTAAAAAAGGACAAATCGGCCGCCGTCGTGCATGTTGGACGGGCTCCGCAGGGGGAGAAGATACGCACGGAGTATGAGGTTTTGTCGCAAAACGCCTCCTTCAGCCTTCTCAGGGTCACCCTGCACACGGGCAAGACGCATCAGATCCGCGCCCACCTCGCCTTTCTCGGCCACCCCGTGCTCGGCGACGAAAAATACGGCGATGCCGCCCTCAACCATGCCCTCGGCATGACGCGTCAGCGGCTCATTTCCAAGCAGCTCACCCTGTTTCCCGTCGGAGAAATGGCGTACCTCAGCGGAAAAAGCTTTGTTTCTCCAAAAAATTTACAGCTCCCGCCCGAAAATGCTTGACGGCGGGTTTTCTTTTATGGTAATATATGAACAGTTATTCATATATTGATATAGGAGGCATGACTCCCGCTCATACTGAGCAACGCGAAGAATCCCCTTGAATGAAGTCCGTTGGTTTTACGGGATCCTTCGCTGCGCTCAGGATGAGCAGGCGGGGGTACTTGCCTCGCTGCCCCTTTTAGGGGAAGTGGCCCGTAAGGGCCGAAGGGGTTCAAACCCCTCAGTCACGGCAAGGGCAGCCGTGACAGCTCCCCTGCGAGGGGAGCCGAGAACCTCTCAGCCACGCGCGAGGGAGCCAAAAATAACATTTGTTATATTACATTTTGGAGGTATCTATGACAGTCTGCAATCATGAGGCGGAGCATGAACTTGCCGCCCAAAAGGCAAAGGCAAACATGCCTGCGGAGGAGGACGTCTCCCGTCTTGCGGCCGTTTTTAAATCCATCTCCGAGGCCTGCCGACTCAGGATCCTTTTCGCGCTCCGTCAGGGGGAGCTGTGCGTTTTGCACATTGTCGAGGCGGTCGGGGGGACCCAGTCTGCCGTCTCGCACCAGTTGCGCATCCTCAAGGCGCACGGCGTCGTCAAGGCAAGGCGGGAGGGGCAGAATATTCTCTATTCTCTGGACGATGAGCATGTTCTCTCCGTGCTCGAGCTCGCCTGTGCCCATCTTCACTGCCATATCTGAGAGGCTTTTATGAAAAAAATCATCAAAATCAAGGGGCTCGACTGTGCGGCGTGCGCGTCGGAGCTCTCGGAGGAACTCGAAAAGCTCGACGGCATTTCCCATGCCGCTGCCGATTTTATCAACCAGCGCGTCAGCCTCACCTATGAGAGCGCGGAGGCGTTTGAAAGGGCGGTGGACGTCATTTCCCATTTCGAGGAGGTGGAGATCGTCGACGGCAACGCGCCCGAGAAGAGGGAGGGCCATCTCAAGGAAATTCTCTCCATTGCGATCTCGGCCGTCTTCTTCGTGACGGGGCTGTGCCTCACCCTGTTCTATCACAGCGAGGAACGCTGGGCCTTTGCCCTCCGCGTGAGCTTTTGGCTCGTCGCCTTCCTCGCCGCGGGCTGGGAGGTCGCCCTGAATGCGGGGAAAAACGCCATCCGCGCCTTCAGGGACGGCTTTCATCCCTCCGTTTTTCTCGATGAAAATCTCCTCATGCTCATCGCGGCCGTCGGGGCGATCGCCATCGGGGAGTATATGGAGGCGGCGGCCGTCGTCCTGCTCTATCAGATCGGGGAGCTTTTGCAATCGCTCGCCGTCGGGTCCTCCCGCGGGGCCATCCGAAGGCTCATGGAGCTGCGGAGCGACAGCGCGATCCGTCTCACCGTGGACGGGCAGGAGGAGGCAGAGCCCGAGGAGCTTGAGGAGGGGGACATTCTCCTCATCCGAAGGGGGGATAAGGTCCCCGTGGATTGCGTCGTCACCGAGGGAGAGAGTGCGCTCGACACCAAGGCCATCACGGGGGAGAGCTATTTCAAGGAGATCAGGGTCGGCGATGAGATCCTTGCGGGCTGCGTCAACGAGGGGAACGCCTTCAAGGCAAGGGTCCTTCGCCCCTATGCGGAGAGTGCCGTCGTGAAAATTCTCGAGCTCGTGGAAAATTCCTCCTCCTCTAAGGCAAGGCCCGAGAGATTTATCACGAAATTTGCCCGCATCTACACGCCCGTCGTTGTGCTCGCGGCCGTGGTTCTCGCAGTGGTGCCGCCCCTCTTTCAGGGCTACAATTTTGCCCTCTGGGTGGGCAGAGCACTCAACTTTCTCGTCATTTCCTGCCCCTGCGCACTCATCATCTCGGTGCCGCTCACCTATTTCTCGGGGGTCGGCGCACTTGCGCGGGTAGGGGTCCTGACAAAGGGCGCGGTCTATCTTGACAAGCTCGCGTCCGTCAAGGTGGTCGCATTCGACAAGACAGGGACGCTCACCGAGGGCAGGTTCTCCGTCACGGCCGTTACGGGCGGGGAGAGGACCCTGCAGTATGCCGCGGCGGCAGAGAAAAGCTCCTCCCATCCGCTTGCGCAGGCCTTCCGCGACATCGCAACGCCCTTTACCGCCCAAGGGGTCGAGGAGATCGCGGGCATGGGGCTTTCCTGTGAAATTTGCGGCACCCATGTCCTTGTCGGCTCCGCACGGCTGATGCGCGAGCATGGTATCGCCATTTCGGAGGAGACCACGGACATGGTGTCGGTATTTGTCGCCGAAAATGGGGAACTGCTCGGCAAAGTGGAGATCTCGGACGCCCTTCGCGCAAATGCGGGGGAGGCCCTCCTTTCCCTCAAAAAGCAGGGGGTGAAAAAGCTCGCCGTCCTCACGGGCGACAGCATGGAGCGGGCCGAGAGCACGCTGAAGGGGCTCCCCATCGACGAGATCCATGCCCGCCTTCTTCCCGATGAAAAGCCTGAGGCGGCAGAAAAGCTTCGGCAGGAAGGGACCCTCCTCTATGTCGGCGACGGCATCAACGACACGCCCGTCATGGCGGCAAGCGACGTTTCGGCGGCGATGGGGGCGTTGGGGAGCGACGCGGCGATCGAGGCGAGCGATTTTGTGCTCTCGGGCGACGACCTCTCCTCCCTTGCAAGGGCAGTCGGGGCGGCAAAGCGGACGCGGCGTATCGTCACGGAGAACATCGTCTTCTCCATCACGGTGAAGGTCGTGTTGATGGTCCTGTCCGTCTTCGGCTTTATCCCGCTGTGGGCGGCCGTGCTGGGAGACGTCGGCGTGATGCTCCTCGCTGTCCTCAACTCCATGCGCATGCGGCTCAGGATCAAGTAAATATATATTGTAAAAGGGGGAGCAAGAGAATTCAAAATTAAAAATTAAAAATTAAAAATTAAAAATTGTGGTGGAATAAATTTGGAATAAAGGCTTGTTATCTACGGGCCATTCCAATTACGTCATGGTGAGCCTGTCGAACCATCACCTTATTCTCTTGCTTCCCCTAAAAGGGGCAGCAAGGTGTATTTCTCATCCCGTCATGACCCTCATCCCGAGGGTCCAACCCCTCATCCCGCTCCTTCCTCATCCCACCTCACCCCCCTCATACCCGAAGCCCGATGCCATGATCGGGCTTTTTTTGTGTTTTCGGGATCGGATCCAAAAAAATTCAAACCATATTTTTTAAAATGTGTTGACACTGCAATGCCCATGTGATAAAATATTTATGCTTATTATATCCTAACCTGTCATATTATAAGCAAATGAACGATAAGGAGTCTTCAAATGAACAAAATCAGGAAAACGCTCATCGCAGTTTTCAGTGTTCTGTTCCTGCTCTGTGCGGCCATTTTTGCGGTCGGCTGCGACCTCAATGTCGGTTCCGATGCAGAGCATTCCGCCCCGCCCGCTTCCTCGGGAACGCAGGAGGGAGAGGACAAATCGGCCCATTCTCTCTCCGTCAGTGTCAATGACGAGGGGCTCGGGACCTACTCCGTCACCGCACCGACCGACGGGGAGGAATATTTAAACGGCACGCCCGTGACCCTGACCGTCGCGCCCAACGAGGATTACGACGCAGAGGTCATTGTCAACGGCGAGCCCGTCGCCCTTGTCGACAATGCCTATTCCTTCTCCATCACAGAGGACACCGAGATCGTCGTCACCTACAGCTATCGCTACACCGTCTCGACGTATATCTACGATGGCGAGGGCACCGTCAACCTCTCCACGCCCAAGAACGGGCAAAGGTATGCGAAGGGAGAGGAGGTCACGGTCACCGTTTCCCCTGCGGAGGGCTGGTGCGTCAAGACCTTTAGCATGAACGGCGAGGATGTGACCTTGAAGAACGGTGCCTACACCTTTGCAATCGAGGACAGGACCTACCTCTTTGCCGAATTCATCAAGGGCTTCAGCCTCAGCGTGGAGAATCCCGCGCCGGACAAGGGGACCGTCAAGCTCAACGGCGAGGCGTATGCGGAGGCTCTCACGGGCATCTTTGACGGGACAGAGTATCAGCTCACCGTGGAGACGGCGGGCGGCAACTCCGTCAAGGCCGTCTATGCGAACGAACGCCTCATTCCCTATCATGAGGATAAAACGCTCGGCCGCGTCTGGACGATCAAGGTCACCGCGAATCTGACGGTCAAAATCGTCTATGACGACTACTACTCCGTCACCCTGCCCGATGCAACGGCTTTGAAGGGCGGCACGGCGTCGCTTGATGCAGAGCCCACGACGGAGGCGGGATATCTCAGCGGCACCCGGCTTACGCTCACCGTCTCGCCCGAGGTCGGCTACTCCGTGACCGTCAAGAAGAACGGTGCCGAGGTCACGCTTATCTACAACAGCTACTCCTTTATCGTAACAGAAGATACATCCTTTGAAATCACCTTCACCAAGCGGACCTACACGGTCACGATTACTCAAAATAACCTCGGCTTCGGCAAGTCTGAGCTTGACAAAGACCCCACCGAGGGCAAGTACGAATACGGCACCGAGCTCACCCTCACCATGACGCCGAGCGAGGGCTTCGACTTTGACTATCTCAACGTCGGCGGTAAGCGTGTCGATGCGAAGGAGACCGAGGCGGGCTCTGGCGTCTACACCTACACCTTCACCGTGGAGGGAGACGTCAGCCTGTACGTCTGCTACAAATATGAGACCCGCTACTATGTCAGGGTCGAGTACTACGGACTGGAAAGTCTTCTTTCCCTCACCCTTCCTAAGAGCGTCTACGCGGGCGCAGTCGTTGATTCAAAGGATGCCGCCGAAGCGAGCCTCCGCGCCGACTATTATGCGGGGCAGGATGTCACCGTCACGGTCGACGCCTCCAAGCTCACCGAGCGCATTTTGTACTATTCCGTAAACAACGGCGTGCGGCAATTTGTCCCCTATAGCGCGGAAAATACAGAAATCAAGTTCGAGAGTATCGCAGACAATCAGATCGTCCGCTTCTTCACCGCGGCTCCCAAGGCTCCCACCTACACCGTCACGACCAAAATCGATGGCGCGGCGGCTCCCGATTTTGTCTATGACTACGCATCCTGCTTTAAGGCAACGTACGCTGCGGGCAGCTACACATTGACGCTTACCTCTCCCGCCGATACGGACGAATACCGCTTCAACGCATGGGAGGATCTGACTGTAAACAGCACGGCGATTGCGGATTTGGAAAACATCACCTTCGCCTACAACAATGACGGGATGGAGGTCGCACTTACCGCAGGCTGGACGACCGTCCTCACGGTCACGCCTCCCGAGGCGGGCGGCAACGGCACTGTCTCCGTGACAGGCGCGACGAGAGAGCTGTTTGCCAAGGGCGACAGCGTCACGATCTCGGTCGAACCCAATGCCGGCTACAGGGTCAAGAGCATCTCGCTGAACGGGGAGCCCGTCTCTTTTAGCAAATTCGGTGCCGTGGAGCACACGATTTCCTCTCTTGCGGAAGACACCGTGATCGCGGTCGAATATCAGGAAATTGTTGAGATCTCGCTCGAATTGTCAGAGTCAGCGCTGACTCTTGTCCCCTCTGCCGAGGGGACAGCTCTCGCAGAGGTTCAGGAAACGACACTTCTTGCAGACAAGGACGCAGCTGTCACTCTTAACATTAAAGCAAATGATAAAAATCTTATTCGGAAAATAACGCTCGGCGAGGCTGTGCAGTACGACGCCGCGGATACTGTTGACGGCGGCACGACCAAGGGCTGCATCCCCGAATTCGAGCTCGCTCTCACCGCCTCTGCCGCCAATACTCTCACCGTGACCACCACAACGAGCCTTACGGTGACCTTCAGCTTCAATGACGATAGCAATGCCACCGAGACGCTCACCCGCGGACAAGGGGACAAGGTCGCCCTTCCTGCACTCGGCGAGCACACGAAGGAGCTCTACAAGTTCGTCGGTTGGCAGCTTGCGGGCACAGAGGATATCCTCGCTGAAGGTGCCGTGGTCGAGGTCGGCGAGACGGATGCCACCTACAACGGCGTTTGGGAGGGCCTTGAGAAGGTCTATGTTTTCCTGACGGAAACGGACGGTATCTACACGGCCTCGCTTTCCCTCTCCCCCAAGACAAATGAAAAAGATTGCTACTATGTCGGCGAGGAGGTCACGCTCACCGTCAATGTGATCGAGGGCTACAAGCTTCTCTCCGTTCTCATCAATGGGGAAGAGTACGTCTCCAAATTCCGGGGCAGCACCTGCACGTTCACAGTGTTGGAGGAGACCTCGATCGAGATCACAACGCGTGTCTCCAACACGATCCTGACCTTCAAGAACGGCAACGAGGTCATTTATACGACAAATGTCGATGCAGGGACGTCCTTCAACTTCGAAAACATACAGGTGTCAGAGGAGGCGAATCATCAGTTTGTGGGCTGGAGCCTTGAAAATGGCGACGATACCCTCTACAACGCCTCCAATCCATACACCGTTACCGCGGAGGACGTCACCTTTGTCGCAGTCTTTAAGGAATACTACTACGTCACCGTCAATGACGGTGATGAGGTCGCAAATGGCAGTGTCGCGGTCGATTCCGAGGTCGATCCTGTCTATGAAGGCGTCGTGGCCTACTATAAGTGTGCGACCGTCACTGTGACGCTTACCGCCGCAGAGGGCTACATGATCAAATCGCTCACTGTCGCCCTTATCCCCGACACGGGTGAGGTCGTCGCGGGCACTCCCGTCGCGGATGCGGAAAGCAAGCTCAGCTATGTCTACACGATCGACTCTCTCGAAAATGATGTAAAGGTCACCGTAGAGTTCGTCGAACTTCCTCACCTTTCCGTCGACTTCCCTGAGGCGAGCGGGTCGACAGGGACGCAGGCGGCTCCGACGCAGGGGATTTGGACGAGCGTCGAAGAAGCGGGCGAGCAGGCCTCTACGCTCACCTTTGGCGCAAACACCGTCGTCGTCAACGGCGACCCCGTGCAGACGATCGATTCCAATGAAAAAACAGACGGCTCCGTCGTTTACTATCTCAAGACCGCCGGCGGGAAAAATTACTCGCTCAGCTGGGCAGGGGAGATCGCAGGCTATATCCTCGCACTCACCGAGGGCGCGACAAAGCCCGTTTCCGCAAGAAGAAACAGCCCCGCCCCGAGAGCTTTAGGCGATGTCACCTACTTTATCACCGAGGCAGTCAAAGAAAAGCTGCACGCCGACTATGTTGAAGCTCTCGACGGCGAGTGGAGAACGCAGGAGGGTGCCGCGATCACCTTTGGCAATGAGAAAGGCAAGCTCACCCTGACCGTGGGTGACGCCTCCGCGCAGTACATCATCAAGGTGGACGCGAGCAAATACCTCGTCGTCATGCCGCACTTTGCCGCCATCTACGTCCTGACCGTTTCCGACTCCGCCCTCACCCTCGGCACGGAGACGTATAAGCGTCTCGGCATCGAGGCGTACGGTGCCGTGGATCTCTTACTGAATGAGGGCCTCAAGCTCCTGCTTCGTATCAAGCCGTATGGCTATACAGAGAGCGAGCTCAACGCCTTCAAGCTCAGGATCGGAGACAATGAGTATGCTCTCACTTCGATTGTCGCGGAGGGCGACCCGGCATGGAAGGATCTGACCTTCACGATCTCTGGCGGCGAAAACGGCGTTGAAAAGCTTACAGATGCCGAGTATGCCGTTTTGCTCGTCAACGGCAATGCCGCGTTCAACTGCGCAAGCAGTGCGATTGCGGGAAGCAACACGCAGACGATCGACAAGCAGACCTTTACCATTAGTCAGAATGAGGGCCTGAAGCTCACGATCGTAACGGATACCACCAAGCGCATTTTGGCCTACGGTGCGAGCGATCTTCTTCTTGACGGCACTATGGTGAAGGTGATCATCAGATTGCAGTCGGATGATTACAAGACGCAGGATATCAATGATGAGATCACGCTGAGGATCGACGGCAAGGAGTTTAAGCCCAACCTTGTCAATCAGGATAACGGCAACTGGTATCTCATCTACTTCACCCTTGTCGGCGGTGCCGATGCGAATACCTTGGCCAGCTCCGCATTCAATACCTATTTCGTTGAGCTCTATGCGGCAAATGAGGAATTGCTCTCGAGTTGCCCCTCCACAGGTATTACCGATGTTAATAAACATCAGGAGCTGGATTACAGGGCCTATGAGCTTGCTATCGTTGACGGTGTTCTCAAGCTCACCATTTCGGATGTAACGCCCAAGACGTATACCGTGAAGGTCGTTACAGAAGGCATGCCCGAGGGCACGCAGGCTCCCAAGCTCACCAACCAAGATGCCGATGTGGGCGAATCCGTTCCCGTTGACGCGACCCTCACCCTGACCGTGACGCCCGTCGAGGGCTACACGATCTCCGTCTCGGTCGACCACGGCGAAGTCAAGGACAATCAAAACAACACCTACGAGATCACCCTTTCTGCCAACGCCACCATCACGGTGAAGTATGAGAAGGATGCGACGGAGCCTGACCCTGAAAAGGAGATCATCGGATGCAACGATTCAAACATTGTTTATATCTCTGATACTGAGTTCGATATTTATTTCCGGATCAAGGTAACAGGCTATGCAGATGCCAATGCGGTCAAGAACGATGTTAAGTTGATGATCGAAGGGATCACGGCCGAAGCATTAAATGCCGATGATAATATTTTCATTTCGACGGATTCTGTTCATCAATTGCGTTATCGGATCAATAAGTCTCAGCTGACCGCTATGGAAAGCGGCAAGAGCTATGAGCTGACCTTGCGCTACGCATCCGGTACCAAGACATACAAAAAGCCCGCAAGCAGTATAAACACTGCACAGTTCAGTGTTACGCTTGGGAACGCTCAATATACCGTGAAGCTTGAGGACACCGCAGTGGTGCTTGCCTACGAGGAGCTGACAGTTGTTGAAAAGAAGGCAACGGCTTATGCCGGCTCAGAGCTTTTGAAGATTGGGTCAGTTGTACGGCTTACAATCAACATTACACTTCAAGGCTTTACGAAAGCAGAAATGCAAGGCGCAAAGCTCAATGTTGCGAATGCAACATTGATGAACGATTCAAATCTTAATGAATCGAATAATTCCGTATTCAACTTTGATGTAACAAATGTGGATATTGCCGAGGAGCCCTATAAGCTTGTATTGATAATTGGTGAAGTACAAATTGACGTGCTTTCTGCAGGGTTGGCTCCCAACTATTCACAAGATGAGGGTGAAAAGAACTACAAAATCAGCATAGGCTCAGGTTCTCCTCCTCAACAGCTTTATCTGACAGTTTCCGCAAAGGAATCAGGCGGTGGCGGGGAAGAGCATACAGGGACAGTCAAGAGCGTATCTGGAGCCAAATTGGATAGGGCAATACTGGAGGTTTGCTTTGACGTCGAAGGGTATACCGCTGAGGATCTGAAAGAGGTTGAATTCCACTATATCAACTTAGAGACTCAACAGGATAATAATTATGGGCAAGCCCCCTCAGGAATCAGAAGCGAAAATGGCCTCTATGTTGTAAGATTTGAGGGACTTGATAGAATCAGTGCAATTGGACGCTATAGGGTCGAGTTCAGATTCAAGGGCGAAAATTATTCTCCCGCAGAGGGTGCATCCGGTGGTCCTTTTGAGTTTGACCAATTTAAACATACGCTTTTGAATGAGAATGGCGTCCTGATCCTTGTCGTCGAGTCTCTTAGCTCCGCGAGCGCAAATGATATAAAGAAAGCCGACAATGAGGGAGCAGCTTTGGGTTTTAAAGACCAATGGTCATACTATCTCTATTTTGGCAACGTTACAAAGAAAACATTTGCCGACGGAAAACTGGAATTTGCCTTTGACGGAAAAAACGATAATAACAATTGGTGGGGCATCCAGCTTTACTATGTTGATAGCTCTGTAACAAGCGGTTACTATTCTTTCTCCTTTACAATTTATTCAAAGAATGGCGGGACGTATCGGCTCTTCAGCGATCAATCCGATGAAACAGAAAGAACAGAAAGCTTTGTTTTGACTGCAGGAGAGACGAAGCAGTTTACAAGCAAGGTTATCCCTTTTGCAACGAACCGTGCCACAGTAACCATTTACATGGGAGCAGGTGCCGACACGAATATCGTTGCGGATGAAATCACGATCACCAATCTTGTGATCACACCTGCAACCGACGATGCGTCGAATAAGACAGGAGAGAGGACGTTGACGGAGGGGAACGATACTGTCATTGATGGGACTTATCAGGATGGACAGAGCCTTGCGGTGACCGTTTCGGACAACGACGGCCACACCTTTACCTTCGGTATCAACGGCTATAAAATCAACGGCAAGGAAGAGTATCGGCGGGATACATCCTTAAGCGATCCCCATCCGCTGGAGTTTTCAGAAGGAAGTTCTCCAGAGCTGAGTGAAGGCTCTTCCATAAACATTACCCTTGATTACAGCGGCGGGGAGCTTTTGATCACATATCAGGTCGGCGAGATCACAATTTACACCGTAACGATCAGCGGGCTCAGCGGGGAGCTGCGGCTTGACGCGGAGCTGGCGTAAGCGGGTGCAGCGAAAAAATGAATTCATTTGAAAAATCGGGAGAATGCTCCCGATTTTTCCTTTCTCCGTACTCAGAAAAATTTGCAAAAAAATTCAAAAAAAAGGTCACAAATCAAAAAAAGTATGGTATGATATAGGGTAAGGAGTATGATGGACATCGAAAGGGCAAAGGAGCTGATCTCGCCGCATCGGGAACCCGACAGGCAGTGGTATCTGGACCTTCTTGACGCGGAGACGCAGGCCGCGTATGAGGGGGAGCGGCTTGCTGCGCTCTTAAAGCTTTTGCGCGTCTATTATATTTCCACGCATCAGAAGCGCATTGCCGCGGCGAAGGCGGAGGCAGACGCGATCCGTGCACGCGAGGAATACGGTGCGGAGGATTACCGAGAGCTTCTCATCAAAAACGCCGCGATCGCGCAGGAGACGCGGACGCTCAACAGCTACAAGTGCTTTTTCTCCGAGCCCTACTTTGCCCGCATGGACGTTGTGGACCCTGAGGAGGGGTACAACAGCTACTACATCGGCAAGCGCGGGGATGTGAAGCTGGAGATCGTCGACTGGCGTGCGCCGCTTGCGGTCCGCTACTATCAGAAGAGCCGTGTCAGCTTCACCATCAACGGCTACGAGTACCGCACCGTCCTGCGCCGTGCCCTGTCCGTGCAGAGCGGCAGGGTGGTCGATTTTAAAAACGAATATCTCTCCGTCAAGGATGTCCTGAGCGAGGAGGAGATCGCGGGCAGGGACGAGGAGATTCTCTTTGACCCGTATCTTCGCTCCATCATCAAGAGCCGCAAGGACGACACGGGCATCCGCGACATCATCCGCACGATACAGGAGCAGCAGTTTGAGATCATCACGCGGCCCGAGCGGGAGGACTTTGTCCTGCAGGGTTGTGCGGGCAGCGGGAAGACGATGATCCTTCTGCACCGGCTCAGCTATCTCATGTACAACAACGAGGCCCTGTCCGAGCGGGACGTGCTGGTGATCACGCCGTCCGATTCCTTTAACGCCTTTATCGACGAGCTCTCCCGCGTGCTTGAGCTGGAGAAGGTCAGGACGACGACCGTCCGCGCGTATTTCTTCCGTGCGCTCAGCCGCGAAGGCATCGACCTTACCTCCCTTCCGATGGGGCGGGAGAGTGAGGAATATCTCGCCTATATCTATTCCTCCCGCTTCACCTCGGATGTGAAAAAGCGGGTCGCCAAGCTGTACGGAGACATCTATGGGCTCTTTGCCGCCGAGGATTGCCGTGAGGTCGCAGAGGAGATCCTCACCGCCTGCGAGGTGCTGCAGAAGCAATTTACCAAAATCAAAAACGCCTCTCTCAGGGTGCGGCGGGCGGTCCTCGGCGAGCTCAAGGACAGCAAGGACGGCGGGTTTTATTTTACGAAGCCCTTCCGCTCCCTCATGAGCGCGTTCGCCGCCGTGCAGGATTTTCTCACCTTTGTCCTGCACGAGGAGCCCTGCGAGGCCGACCTCTTCTTCCGTCGGTTTGTGGAATTTTACCGCTCGATGAGGTATATCGCAACGGCGTCGGGGCAGATCCTCCGTCAGGCAAAGGGAGATCTCGCCCTGCTCATTGAAACGGTGGAGCGGGAGATCGCCGACCTCATGCGCTACCGCATCCGCAGCGGCGGGACGGAGGTCTACACCTACCCCGACCGCATTGCACGGCGAGAGGAGCTCAAGATCGAGGCCGACACGATCGCAAATCTCATCACAGGCATGGAGGACGACGGGCTGCTCGGGGAGTTTTTCCGCGTCCTGCACTCTGCCTCCGCATGCCGCGAGCTCGGCCGCTGCAAGGATCGGACGGACATCGCCCGCTGGCTTTACCGCGAGACGGTGAAAAGGGCCAAGCGCAAATACGGTCTCAAGGGCGTCTTCCCCTCGGACGGGTACACCGTCCTGTACGTTCTCGCGGCGGCGGGAAGAAAGATCACGCCCCGCTACGGCCTTGTCTTTGTGGACGAGGGGCAGGATCTCTCGGAGGGGGAGTACGAGCTTTTGAAGCTCATCCACGCGGACGCGTCCTTTAACGTCTTTGGCGACCTCAAACAGAACATCACGCCCTTCCGCGGTCTCAAAAATTGGGACTGCCTCGGCGGACAGGTCTATTATCTCAACCGAAACTACCGCAACACGAACGAGATCGTCGATTTTGTCTCGGGCATCGAGGGGGTCGACATGCGTCCCATCGGACTGAGCGGCGAGCCCGTCGCCCATCTCCCGCTTCGGCGCGTGACCGCCTTCTTCCGCGACAGACAGGGGCTCAAGGCCGTGATCGCGCGGGAGGAATATCTGCCGCTCTTTCGCAAGCGCGGGTACAATTTTGTCTCCGAGAGCGGCCTCTCCAAGACAAGGATCAACGTCATGACCGTCTTTGAGAGCAAGGGGCTGGAGTTTACCCACGTCGCCGTCTATGACAGGGATATGACCGAGAATGAAAAATACATCGCATACACGCGGGCACTCAGCCGCCTTGCCGTGGTGGAGGGGGAATGAAGGATATCTTTCTTCTCGACCTTGACGATACGCTGGTCGACTTCCCCCGCGCGGAGGAGCAGAATTTTTATGAAAGCCTGCGCTCTCAGGGCGTCGGGGCGGGCGCGGAACTGTACGAACGCTTTCACCGCATCAACGACGCACTCTGGCGGCAGCTCGAAAGGGGGGAGCTCTCACGGGAACGGCTCAAGGTGCTGCGCTTCGAGCGGCTCTTTTCGGAGTGCGGCATTCAGGCAGATGCGGAGGAGGTCGCCCGCTTTTACGTCAAGGGCTTCGAGCACATCTGCTTTCCCTTTGACGGCGCGAGGGAGCTTCTGCGGGAGCTTTCAGGGCGGGGCAGGGTGTTTATCGTCTCCAACGGCGGCTCCGCGACTCAGCATTCCCATGTAAAGCTTGCGGGGTTTGAGGAATATCTCAGCGGTATGTTCATCTCCGAAGAGATCGGATTTGATAAGCCCATGTCCGGATTCGCCCACCATGTCGAGACGCACATCGAGGGCTATGACCGTGCCCGCGCCGTGTGGATCGGCGACAGCCTGACCTCGGACATGGTATGCGCAAAAAGCGTCGGGATCGACTTCATTCTCTATTTTCCGAGGCCCATGTCCGTTTCCTATGACGGATGGAGCGCGGGCAGCTATGGCGAGCTTCTTGCCCTGCTTCAAAAAATGTAAGCAATAAAAAAATGCCGCACGGGAGTCCGTACGGCAATTTTTTTGATCAATAGTTGTCCTTTTTGACCTCGAAGTAGGCCTGTGGATGCTTGCAGACGGGGCAGACCTCGGGGGCCTTCGTCCCGACGACGATGTGCCCGCAGTTGCGGCATTCCCAAACGGTGACCCCGCTCTTTTCAAAGACGCGCTTGGTCTCGACATTGTTGAGAAGGGCACGGTACCGCTCCTCGTGCGCCTTTTCGATGGCCGCGACGCCGCGCATCTGGGCCGCTAAGTCGTGGAAGCCCTCCTCGTCGGCCTCTCTTGCCATGCGGTCGTACATGTCCGTCCATTCGAAATTCTCGCCCTCGGCCGCGTGGAGAAGATTTTCCTCCGTGGTGCCGATTTCACCGAGTGCCTTGAACCAGAGCTTGGCGTGCTCCTTCTCGTTCTCGGCCGTCTGCAAAAAGAGCGCGGCGATCTGCTCGTAGCCCGCCTTTTTCGCGACGGAGGCAAAGTAGGTGTACTTGTTTCTCGCCTGCGATTCGCCCGCAAAGGCCTCCCAAAGATTCTTCTCGGTCTTGGTGCCGGAATAAGGATTTTTTGCCATCGTGAAATCTCCTTTTTTTGGATTTGATGATGAAAGTATACCACCCTCCGCGCCCCCTGTCAATACCCTGCGCCAAACCAATCAAAAAATCCGATTGCCGTTGGATCGGAATAAGGCCCTACCCTTGGCTCCCCCTCGGAGGGGGAGCTGTCACTTTAGTGACTGAGGGGTTTTGAAACCCCTTTGGCCTGAAGGCCATTTCCCCTACAGGGGCAGCGAGAGAATTTAAAATTAAAAATTAAAAATTAAAAATTGAGGCGGGGGGATTGAGAAGAAAGGCTTGTTGTCTACGGACCATTCTAATGACGTTCTCCCTCTCGCCTGCCCCCTTTCTAAGGGTGGAGTGGTGCAATTCTGCTCAACAGCCCAGTGGGCTGTGAGCTGCGCCACGACATGAGGCGTGGCCTCGCCGAAGGGGTTACGGCGGTCCCTGCCGCCGCCGTAACCGGGGTAGGGGTGGGGTTCATTCCAAATCGGTCATGGTGAGCGTAGTCGAACCATCACCTCAATTTTTAATTCTAAATTTTTCATTCCCTGCGGATTTCCGATGTACACGCTCTTGCGCATTTGCGCAAAATGTGATACAATTGTATTTGGAATCATTCGCGAAAGAGGTTTTTATGGCACAGCAGCATTATGATGCACGGGACATCACCGTTCTCGAGGGGCTCGAGGCGGTGCGACTGCGCCCCGGCATGTACATCGGAACGACGGGCAAGAGCGGCCTGCACCACATCCTGTGGGAGATCGTCGACAACGCCATCGACGAGGCGGCAAACGGCTTTGCAGACAGGATCGACGTCCGCATCTACAAGGACAACTCCGTCTCCGTCGAGGACAACGGCCGCGGCATCCCCACGGACATCCATCCCAAGACAAAGGTCTCGGGCGTGCAGGTGGTCTTTACGACCCTGCATGCAGGCGGGAAATTTGACGAGCACAACTACTCCTTCTCGGGAGGCCTGCACGGCGTCGGGGCCTCGGTGACGAATGCCCTCTCCAAGTGGCTGAACGTCCGCGTCTGCCGCGACGGCAAGACGTTTGAAATGGGCTTTCACTCCTACTATGACCCCAAGAAGAAAAAATACGAGTCGGGCATTCCCACGGGGCCGCTGACGGACGTCAAAAAGCGCACCAAGCGGCATGGAACATTTGTCCACTTCCTTCCAGACGACGCCGTCTTCGGGGATGCGGTCATCGACACGGAGACGGTCAACCGCCGCCTTCGCGAGCTCGCCTACCTCAACAAGGGGGTCATGATCACGCTCACGGACGAGCGCATGACGATGAACGACGCCCTTGCGGGGGAAGAGGAGGGAGAGGTCAAGCAGCTCGGCTTCGAGGGCATGCAGCCCTACTCCGTCACCTACTGCTTCGATGGGGGCATATCGGACTTTGTCACCGCGCTCAACAAGAATAAGGAGACCCTCTACCGCAAGCCGCTTTCCTACCGCGGCGAAAAGGACGGCATCCTCGTTGAATTTGCCATCCAGCACACGTCCGACTTTACGGAGAGCCTCTTCTCCTTTGTCAACAACATTCCGACGCCCGAGGGCGGCACCCATGAGGCGGGCTTCAGAAGCGGCCTCACCCGCGTGCTCAATGCCTATGCGCGGGACAATAAGCTTCTGAAGGACAAGGACGGCTTCCTCGGCGACGACTTCCGCGAGGGGCTAAATGTCGTTTTATCCGTCAAGATGAAGAATGTCCAGTTCGAGGGGCAGACCAAGACCAAGCTCGGCAATCCCGAGGCCCGTGCGAGCGTGGAGGGCGTCACGGTGGAGGGGCTCAAGGCACTCTCCTCCGATCCCAAGAACAAGCGGGCCTTCGAGGAGATCATCAAGAAGGCGCAGGGCGCGGCGAGGGTGCGCGTGGCGACCCGTCAGGCAAAGGACACCGCCCGCGCCAAGAACTCCATCGATTCCCTGCAGCTTGTCGGCAAGCTCGCCGCCTGTACGGGAAAAAAGCCCGAGCTCAACGAGCTGTTCATCGTCGAGGGGGACTCCGCGGGCGGCACCGCAAAGCAGGCGCGGGTCAGACAGTTTCAATCCATCCTGCCCCTCAGGGGAAAGCCGCTCAACGTCGAAAAGAAGCGTCTCGATCAGGTGCTTGCCAACGAGGAGATCCGCACGATGATCTCCGCACTCGGCGCGGGCGTGGGGAACGATTTCAATGTCGACAAGATCAACTACCACAAGGTCATTATCCTCTCGGATGCCGATCAGGACGGCTTTCACATCCGCTGCATCCTGCTCACCTTTTTTTTCCGCTACATGCTGGATCTTGTCAAAACGGGGCATGTCTACATCGGCATGCCGCCCCTCTACAAGGTCTACAAGCAGAATTCCTCCGTTGAGGAATATGCCTACGACGACAACGAGCTGCAGGAGAAGATCCAGAAGGTCGGCAAGGGGTACCTCATCCAACGCTACAAGGGTCTCGGCGAGATGAGTGCGGACCAGCTCTGGAGGACCACGATGGATCCCGCCCACCGCAACCTCACGCAGGTGACCGTTGAGGACCTCATCGCGGCCGATGAGGTGGTGACGCGGCTCATGGGGGACGCCGTCGAGGGCAGGAAGGAATTTTTGAACAAATACGCCAATTTCAACAAGGTAGATACATTCATGGCACGTGTCGGCAAGAAAGGGGAGGCATCCGATGAAGAAGAATGAGTTGCAGCAGGTAGAGCCGCAGGGACAGCTCTACGTTACCCCGCTGGAGGAGGTCCTGCCCCGCTCCATGCTTCCGTATGCGGAGTTTGTCATTCTCGACCGCGCCCTTCCCCGCGTGGAGGACGGCTTAAAGCCCGTCCAGCGCAGGATCCTTTACACGATGTACGAGATGGGCCTCATGCCCGACAAGCCGCACAAAAAATCCGCGCGTATCGTCGGCGACTGCATGGGCAAATACCATCCGCACGGCGACAGCTCCGTCTATGACGCCATGGTGCGCATGGCACAGGACTTCAACATGGGCATGACCCTCGTCAACGGCCACGGAAACTTCGGCTCCGTCGACGGCGACCCTGCGGCGGCCATGCGCTACACCGAGGCACGGCTGGAGCCGCTTGCTCTGGAGCTTCTTCGCGACCTTGACAAAAACACGGTGCCCTTCTCGCTGAACTTTGACGATTCGCTGAAGGAGCCCGACATGCTGCCCGGGCGGTTTCCCAACCTTCTCGTCAACGGGGCGTCGGGCATCGCCGTGGGCCTTGCGACCAACATCCCGCCCCATAACCTTGCGGAGGTGATCGAGGGTATTTCGGCCTACATCGACAATCCGAGGATCACCCTCGAAAAGATGATGCGGTACATCCCCGCCCCCGATTTTCCCACGGGCGGCAAGATCCTCGGGACCGAGCTCAGGCAGGCCTACGAGACGGGCAAGGGAAAGATCTCCATTCGCGCCAAGGTCTCCGTGGAGCTCGCGGAGGGGGAGCGTCCGACGGGGGAGGACGACGCCAACGTCAAGCGGAGCATCGTCATTACCGAGCTTCCCTATCAGGTCAACAAGGCAAGCCTTCTCCGCAAGATCGCAGAGCTTCGGGAGCAGAAGAGCGAGCTTTCTCCCATTACAAGAGTCACCGACGAGAGCGACCGCAGCGGCATGCGGGCGGTCATTGAGCTCAAGGGGACGGGCAAGGACGCCGAAAGAGTGCTCGCCGCGCTCTATAAATACACCGATCTCGAGGTCAGCTTCGGCATCAACATGGTGGCCATTGCAAACGGCAAGCCTATGCTCATGGGTCTCATGGACATCATTCGCTACTATGTCGAGTATCAGCGGGAGGTCGTCCTGCGCAGGTCGAAATTTGACCTCAATCAGGCCAAGGAACGCTGTCATATCTTAGAGGGCCTCATCGTCGCCGTGCGCAACATCGACGAGGTCATTCGGATCATCAAATCCGCCGACAGCACCTCCGACGCGAGGGACAAGCTGCGGAAGCGGTTCGATCTCTCCGAAAAGCAGGCGCAGGCCATCCTCGATCTGCGCCTTGCCCGCCTCACCAAGCTCGAGGTCTTTAAACTCGAGGAGGAGCTCAAGGAGCTCAAAAAGAGGATCGAGGAGCTCACCGCCATCGTCGGGAGCCAAAGACTGCAGCTTGAGGTCGTCAAGCGCGAGCTCACCGAGCTCGGAAGGAGGTACGCCGTGCCGAGAAGATCTTCTCTTCCCGAGAGCGAGGAGGAGGCCTTTGCAGAGCGGAACGACGTCTATGTCCCCGGGGAGCCCGCGACCCTCTTTCTCACCGCAGACGGCAAGCTCAGGTGCGTCGAGGAGAGACGGGGCAAGGATATTTCGCAGAAGGTCACCCCCTCGCTCAAAAAGAGCGGCATCATTTTAAAGAGGGCCTCTCTTCTCTCCAACTCCGACGCGCTCGTGATCACGGATAAGGCAAATTGCTACCGTTTCAACGTCAGGGAGTGCCTGCGCAAGTGGACGGAGGCGGGCCTCAAGCTCACCGACCTCACCGATGCGGGCAAGGACGAGCGGGCGATCGCGATCTTCTCCGCGGAGGAGACGGGGGCGCTGCTCTTTGTCACGGAGCAGGGCGGCATCATGGGCCGCACCCTCGAGGACATTGCCGCGGGCAAGGGCGAGGTCGTCAAAATGGGAGAAAAGGACAGGCTCGTCACCGTGGAGCCCCTCGATACGTCGGGGGAGAAGACGCTGATGTTCGTGACAAGAAACGGCATGTGCCTGAATATGAGAATGGACGAGGTCCCCGTGCGCAAATCTGCCGCAAACTGCATCAAGGGCATGAACGTCAAGAGCGGGGACAGCGTGCTGTGGGCGAGCCAGCTTGAGGATGAGGGGGAGGTCGTCGTTGTGACGACGGACAAGAAATTCAAGCGCGTCCTGGTTGCGCAGGTCAACCCGCTCGGCCGCGGCTCCATGGGGCAGATGGCCGCCATCATGAACGGTGCAAAGGTGCTCTTTGCAAGCTATGTGACGGAGGCCTACGACCTTGCAATCTTTACCGAAGAGGGTACGGTGGAGACACTCAACACGGAGTCCATCGTTCTCGCGTCCCCGGGAAGCAGTCTCGGCAAAATGAAGACCCCGTGGACGGCGAAGGAGGTATATGCAGTGAAGTAATTTCGAAGAATTTGTTTTTTCAAAGGCGAAAAAACAAATTCTTCGAGCGAATAGGCCTTGTTCATCAATCAGGTTGGCCTCGGAAGCGTTATATGCAAGTTCAACAAGCGCGAGGTATCGCGCAAATTGAGTGCGCTGCCGCAAAAGCGTGGTTTTG
>CANQWI010000013.1 GCA_947627515.1 uncultured Clostridia bacterium | reverse complement strand
TTAAACTATATCACATGGAGTGCCTTGTTCGCTATCTTTTTTATCCCCTTTGTCTCACATCTATTGTAATCCTACAGGAGGGCGCGGGGGAAATTTTATAAACGGCTTGACAAGAGGCTGCCTCTGTGCTACAATCAGCATAGACAGCGGCGATTGCGAAGGCGATGGCAGAATGCGCTCTCTCTTGATGCAGGTCATGCAAGTGATCCATGAAGGGACGGCGTTTTCGGCGCAGGCTCCGCATATCGGGACTGTCGGAGGGACCCGCATTCGGGTTTTTTCGCAGTCTTTTTTGTTGCCGAAAATTTCAAAATAAGGAGTTTTTTATGAAAACAAGCAGGAAATTTTCCTCCGCGGAGCTCAGCGACATCAAGCAAAAAATCAGCGAGCACACAGGCTACTACCTCATGAATCTCTGCATTCTTCAGCAGGCGTTCACCCGCAAATCCTACACCGCAGACCGCAGGGAGAACAACGAGAGCTTCGAGTTCATCGGGGACAGCGTGATCGGCTATTATGCCACAAGATTCATCGCGGAACGCTTCGGCGGGCTCAACGAGGACAGGACCTTCTCCTCCCGCATCACCGAGAAGGACCTTGCCGGCATCCGCAGCCGTCTCGTCTCCAACGCGCACTTTGCAGAGCTCATCGACGAATGGGATATCGCAAAATATCTCGTCGTCGGCAGGGAGGACACGGAGCTCTCCGTCAAGCACAGGGCAGACCTCTTCGAGGCCATCATCGGGGCGATCGCCATCCACTGCAGTTGGCAGGAGAATAAGCTCAGGCCCGTCGTCGAAAGGGCACTGCACGTGGAGGAATTTCTCAGCACCGTGCACCGCGAGGAGTACCGCCCGACGGAATTTCGCGCGGAGAATGCCGTACAGACCCTCAAGGAGCTGGAGGAAAAGGGCCTCATCAGGGTCCGCTACTCCGTCGATCCCCCCGATATTCTCGGCTATGAGCAAAACGGCGATCCCATCTGGCGCGTGCACTGCATCGTCTCCGAATGGGGACTCATAAGGGCGGTGACGGCAGGCTCCAAGAGGCTCGCCAAACGCTTTGCAGCCTATCTCGTGCTCGCCGAGAGGTACGAGCTCCCCAACGAGTACGGCGTCAACCGCTCTCTGATGTTTTGGGAATACCGCAACGGCACGCTGATGCCCTCTACGGTCGAGGACCTCGATCGCGGAATTCAGAGGCCGTCACGCCCGCCTCGTTCCTGAAGAAGCGGGAAAAATTGTGCGGCGAGGGGAAATTCAGATAATATGCGACCTCGGAGACGGTATAGTCCGTCTCGAGCAGAAGCCGCTTTGCCTCGCTCAGCCGCATGTTCAGAAGATACCGCTTGAGCGTGATCCCCTCCGCGGCATGGAAGGCGGCGGAGAGGTATTTTTCATGATATCCGAGCTCGCGCGCGATGTCCTTTACCCGCAGCTCCGAGAAGCGGTGGAAGGCGACAAATTCCTTGACGGAGGCGCACAGCCGTCCCTCGGGATGACCCCT
The DNA here is from genome assembly GCA_947627515.1 of uncultured Clostridia bacterium. Taxonomy (GTDB): domain Bacteria; phylum Bacillota; class Clostridia; order Christensenellales; family Borkfalkiaceae; genus Gallimonas. Next base: position 27,905 of record CANQWI010000013.1, on the reverse strand, counting down.
TTCCCCCGCGTATCCCTCGGCGAGGGTGAGGAGGAGCTGGGTCGCAAGATAGCGGGAGCGCGTGCTCCGCGGATGCTCTGCCTCGGCGCGGAGGAGCATATGCGCAAGTGCGTCGATGTCCTCTGCGTCTCTGTAAACCGCCTGCGCGGGCAGAGCCACGGTGGCGGGCAGAGCCTCGCAGCGGAAGTGCATCCAGTAAAATCTGCATCTGCACACCCGCGTCCCTCTCTGCACCCGCGTGGGGGACATGATGAGGTACTCTCCCGCCCGCACATGGTATTCCCTGTCGTCGTCGGCGATAAAGAGCTCTCCCTCCGTCACGATCATCATCTCATATTCAAACAGCCGCCGCGTCAGATGCTTCCAGTCTCTCTGCGGGGAGATAAACTCTCCGAACCACAGCATTTCGACGGGCGTCTCAAGACAAAAGTGCAGCACCTTACCTTTTGAAACCTCCGCATTTCCGAATGGGATTGCCAAAAACGCACAATTCCCTATAATGATAGTATCATATTTTGCGCAGAGATACAAGTCCTGCGTGAAAAAAAGGGGGAAATTTGCGAAAATGGAACGCAAAAGGGACAGGAAATGGCTGAAGGGGCTCCTCGCCTCCTTACTTTGTGTCCCGCTCACTCTCGGCGTGCTCGCAGGCTGCGGCGGCGGTCAGGGCGGCGAGGGAACGGGAAGCCAGCAGGGAACGGGAGACCGGCAGGAGCAGGAGGAAGAACAGGGCGGGGAATTTACGCCCACGAAGGAGGGAGAGATCACGTATACGGCTATGAATGAGACGGCAAACCTCGACAGCTATGCGAAGAACGCGCTCGAGAAGGAGATATCCTACCTTCTCAGCCTCGACCCCGACAGGCTTCTCTACAACTTCTACCGCAATGCGGGGCTGGAGGTCACAAGCGGCGCGACCCGCTACGGCGGCTGGGAAAATTCTCTCATCGCGGGCCACACGATGGGGCACTATCTGACCGCGGTCGCACAGGCGTATGCCAACGGCGGGACCTCCGAGGCCTCCAAAAAGCAGCTCAAAAACCGCATCACCGAGCTCATCTTCGGGCTCAAGGAGTGTCAGGACGCCGCGGGCAGCGGGAGCACGGGCTCGAAGGCGGGCTTCCTTTGGGGTGGGAACGCGATTCGTCCCACGGATGTCGAGTTCCAGTTCGACAATGTCGAGCGCACGACGGATCTGAACATCGGCGCAGACGCATGGGTGCCGTGGTACACCATGCATAAGATTTTGGCGGGGCTCATCGACGTCGCCACGCTCGCGGAGAACGAGACGGCACGCACGATCGCGGCAGGCCTCGGCGATTGGATCGCCGATCGCGTGATGCAGTGGGACGAGGCCACACGGAAAACCGTGCTCTCCACCGAGTACGGCGGCATGAACGACGCCCTTTATAATCTCTACGCGCTCACGGGAGATGAAAAATACGCCGTCGCGGCGCATCAGTTCGACGAGGACATCCCGACGCAGGGCTCCTTTGCAAGTGAGTCCATGGTCGACCGCATCCTCTCGGACGCGCCCAACTATCTGCAGGGCCAGCATGCGAACACGACCATTCCGAAGATCGTAGGCCTACTCAACGGCTACATTCGGACGCAGGGCAAGAGCATCGACGGCGTCACAAGCAATACGGGGGAGAGGGTGTCTCCCGCGGCCTATCTGCGGGTCGCCGAAATGTTCTGGACGCGCGTCGTGGAGCATCACTCCTATGTGACGGGCGGCAATTCCAACGACGAGCATTTTCAGGGCGACAACAGCCAATGGGCGATCAAGTCCAACATTAACTGCGAGACCTGCAATACCTACAACATGCTCAAGCTCTCGCGGATGCTCTTCTCCCTCACCAAGGAGAAGAAGTATCTCGATTACTATGAAAACACCTACATCAACGCCATTCTCTCCTCGCAGAATCCGGATACGGGCATGACGATGTATTTCCAGCCCATGGCACCGGGGTATTTCAAGGTATATTCCTCGGAATTCAACCACTTCTGGTGCTGTACGGGCAGCGGCATGGAGAGCATGTCCAAACTCAACGACAGCATCTATTATGACGCGGAGGGAGCGACCTACGTCGCCATGTACATGAGCTCGACCTACGAGACGGACGCCGTTTCTCTGAAAATGACGGCCGACCTTGAAACTTCGGACGAGGTCACGATCGCGGTCGAGAAGGGGGGAACCGTTTTAAAGCTTCGCCGCCCCGATTGGACGACGAAATTCGAGGTGAAGAAAAACGGCGAGACCGTCTCCGTCGCTGCAAACGACGACTTTGCCTCCGTCACGGCAGAGAAGGGGGACACCGTCACGCTTTCCCTCGGCAAGGACGTCACCGTCCACACCCTGCCCAATGCCAAGGGCGTCTATGCCTTCAAATACGGGCCCTTTGTGCTCTCTCAGCAGCGCGGGACAGAGGACATGACGACCATAGGGCACGGCGTGCAGGTGCTCAAGCCCGAGAAGGCGGTCGGCGAGACAAAATATGCGACGGCAAAGAACGACCTCGTGGACTTCAGGACGCATATCAACGACTATATGACGCGGAACAGCGACGGGACGTTCACCCTGACGGGGCTCGAGGGCGACCCGCTCACATATGTCATTCATTACAAGCAGTACACCCATCGCTATGCGATCTATCTCACCTTCGAGGGCGAGGATAACGCGGAGGAGCCCGAGGAGCCCACGATCGAATATACCGAGATCGAGGCAGTCATTCAGCCGGGCCGCGGGCAGTACGAGGGCGACTTCCTCGAGGGGCAGGAGGGCTCCGTCGGCAGTGCGGCAGGCTCCCGTGCGGCGAAGGCAGACGGCGAGTTCTCCTACTGGGTCGGCGTCGACAAGAACGCTCCCGAGAGCAACTACATCATGACGGTTTTCGCCAAGGCAGACAACGGCAAGACCATCCGTATGAGCGCGAACGGCAAGGCGTTCTATGAAAAGACGCTGAACTACACGGGCGAGGACGATTTCTATGACGTGTTTATTCCCATTCCCGCCTCCGTCGTGAACGTAGCGGAGAACAAGACGCTCGGCGATCCCGCAACGACGAACACGCGCGTCAGGGTCACGATCTCGAGCGCGAAGAGCGGCGAGGCCTCCGCGGAGGTCTATACCTATTTCAAGACGGTGAGGATCGACGGAAAGCCCCATGACGAAACAATCGCCTATTTTGTGGATTGCGGGGACTATGACCCCTCGACGCTTTCCTCGGGCGATAAGCTCGGCATGCTCAACTCCGTTACCGAGCAGGCGTACGGCGCAGACCCCCTGACGGGCAGGATGTGGGGCGTCTGGGACGAGACGGAGAGCGATACGTGGAGGGGCGGTGTGCCTGTCGAGGGGAGCGTTTCCACCAATTCGACATGGGCACAGGAGAACCCGCTCCTTTCGGACGGCGCAAGCAAGACGGATTCCAACCGCTACACCAAGAACCAGTTCGAGGAGGGCTGGCAGACGTTGAAGCTCGCCTATAAATTCGAGCTTCCCGACGGAAAATACACCGTGAAGGTGTACCTTGCCGACCCTTGGGGCTGCTCCAAAAACGTCGATGCCTCTGCAAACGGCGCAAAAGTGCTCACGAACGCTGCCTGCGGCACGGAGCTGTCCTTTGACGTCACGGTGGAGGGAGGCGTCCTGCTTCTCGAATTCACCAATCCCGTCAACCAGGCCGCAAACGAGCTCTGCATCAATCTCAGCTATATCAAGATCCTGCACGCATGACCGTACAGTGACCGTTCTGTGATAAGGGGGGAGCGGCGCACCTTTTGGGTGCGCCGCTTGAATTTTTTTATTTTTAATTTTCAATTTTTGCCGTATCCCGTTGACAAATCATGTTCAATCATGTATAATCATTATGACAATGCCTATATCTGTCCTTTTTTGAGGACGGTGTGAGGATATAAGTCGAACTATTTCATCAGAGGAGGCAGTCATTATGGCAAACTATGGCAGCCTGCTCCTTGCGGATATGGGCGTCGGCCTTGCGGTCGGGCTCATCATTGTTGCCCTTGTCGTCGGCGCGGGGATCGCCGTTGTCGTCACATGGCAGGTACTCAAATCGCTTTCCAGAAAGAGATCGGCACAGAAGCTCGACGAAACGGAAAAGAAAGTCGAAGAGATGCTCCGCACTGCGGATACCGAGATCGCACAGCGCAAAAAGGAAGCAACATTAGAGGCAAAGGAACAGGATCTGAAGCGAAGAAACGAATTTGAGCAGGAGATGAAGGAGAAGCGCGCCGAGCAAAAGCGCGTCGAAGACCGTCTCAACCGTCAGGAGGATATGCTCGAGAAGAGGGAAACGGAGATTTCCCGCAAGGAGCAGTCCCTTGAAGCACAGAAGAACAATTGGGCAAGGAAGAACGAGGAGGTCCAGGCGATACAGGAGCAGCTCTCCCGCCAGCATGAGCTCATGCTGCAGGAGCTCGAGCGCGTCGCCCAGCTCACCGTCGAGGAGGCGAAAAAGCAGCTCACCGACGAGATCCTCGACGAGACGCGGCACGACCTCGCCGTTCAGGTGCGCAACCTCGAGCAGCAGGCCAAGGACGAGGCGGATATGAACGCCAAGAACATCATCACCCTCGCCATCCAGCGTTGCGCCGCCGACAATGCCTCGGAGTCGACCGTCTCCGTCGTCCCTCTTCCCAATGACGACATGAAGGCCCGTATCATCGGCCGCGAGGGCAGGAACATCCGCGCCATCGAGAACGCAACGGGCATCGAGCTCATCATCGACGACACGCCCGAGGTCGTCATTCTCTCGGGCTTTGATCCCGTGAGAAGGGAGGTCGCCCGCATCACGCTCGAGCGTCTCATTCAGGACGGCCGCATCCACCCCGCCCGCATCGAGGAGACCGTCGAGAAGGTGCAGAAGGAGCTCGAGCAGCAGATCAAGGCCGCAGGCGAGAATGCCATGTTCGAGGTGGGCATCTTCGGCCTTCACCCCGAGCTCATCAAGCTCATCGGCCGTCTCAAGTTCAGGACAAGCTACGGGCAGAATGTTTACCGCCACTCCATCGAGGTCGCCCAGCTCGCAGGCCTCATGGCGCAGGAGCTTGGCCTCGACGTCAACTTTGCAAAGCGTGCGGGTCTCCTTCACGACATCGGCAAGGCCGTCGACCATGAGCAGGAGGGGACGCACATCCAGCTCGGCGCGGACATCGCGAAGAAGTACAAGGAAAACGCGATGATCGTCAACGCGATCATGGCCCACCACGGCGACGTGGAGCCCAAGACGCTCGAGGCAGTGCTCATTCAGGCGGCAGACGGCATCTCGGGCGCACGCCCGGGGGCAAGAAGGGAGACTGGCGCAGGCTATGTCAAGCGTCTCGAGAAGCTTGAGGAGATCGGCTCCTCCTTCAAGGGCGTCGACAGGTGCTATGCGATACAGGCGGGCAGAGAGGTCCGCATCATCGTCAAGCCCGAGCAGATCGACGACGCACAGGCGACCTTCCTTGCAAAAGACATCGCCAAGAAGATCGAGTCCGAGCTCGAATACCCGGGCCAGATCAAGGTCAACGTGATCCGCGAATTCCGTAGCGTCGAATACGCCAAATAAGATCTTCCCAAAAAAATTCCCCGCAAAGGGGAATTTTGATAGCAAAAAGGACAACGAAAATTATCGTTGTCCTTTTTCATTACCCGCCGCAAGGGGGAATTTTCTTATTTCCACAGCTTATCGAGATCGAAGCCGTACACCTGCACGATTTCGATGAGAGGGGAGTTGCTCAGATCCTGCGGGGTCACGAGCGGCCCGCCCGTGGGGTCAAGGTCGTAGCCCGCATTCAGAAACGCCTGCCAGACGAGGTGGGAGCAGTGGGTCGCAGTCGGCGTTCGGCCGTTCCCACACTGGTCCTTCGGCAGGAAAAAGCCCACAAACACATTATAGGAAAGCCCCGAGAGCTCCTCACCGGCGCGTCGGGCGATCTCCGCCCGCGTGGCCGTGTCGGCGTCCTTCAGCCTCAGCACCATAAAGTTCGTCGACCTGCGGAACCATCTCGCCCCGTTTTGGGAAATCTTGCTATCGATGCCGATGGCGACCGATTCGAGCACGGAGCCCTGCGAGCCGTTTACGACGAGGGAGGCATGCCCGTGCCGCCAGCCGAAGAGATGGGTGGTCGAGGAGACGAGGATGTCTCCCGCCTCAAGGGGAACGATGGGAGCCGTAAAATCCTCTCCCGTCGCGGGATCTCTGAGCCTGTCATGCGGGGTGATGGGGGTGGTGTATTCGTGATAGGGCTCTCCCTCGAAGAAGAGCGCGTCCTGAAAGCGCGGGAGCTCGCTTTTTGCGACGCTGTCCGCACCCGTTCTCGTAAGGCCCGTCTGGCGGTAGATGGTCTCATAGTCCTCCGCCGTCCATTCCTCCTTTTCAAGAAGAGGGGTGAGGTCGATTTTCGGATAATCGGGGAGATAGCGGGCTCCTCCCTCCGTGACGCCGTCCGCGATCGCAAAAAAGGCCCCCACGGCCGTCACAAGCAGACAAAAGCAGACGAGAACAGATAAGATCACTCTGGCCGCGCGATACTTTTTCATGCCGCACCTCCCTTGTCGGATAGTATACCCTTATTTTTGAAAACTGTCAACAGGTTTGAGGGACGCGGAGAGGGGGAAGCGTCATAAAATGAGATTGACGGGACCTCCCGATCATTTCAACAGAGGATGTCAATATGTGTAATTCCTGTAATACGCTTTCCATGATCCTGAACAATCTGTTCGGCAACGGTTGCGGCTGCAACAATTCTGCTCCCGCAAGCAACAATAACTGCGGCTGCGGCAACAACTGGAACACCTTCTCCAACGGGTTTGTGAGCGGGGTGAACGCCGTCAACGCCGCAAACGGCAACAACGGCTGCGGCTGCAACAATTCTACTCCCGCAAGCAACAATAACTGCGGCTGCGGCAACGGGTTCGACAACTACTACGCACAGCAGTACGCTCTCGGCCCCTACGCGCAGAACAACGGCTGTGGCTGCGGCAACAATTTCTGATACGTAGGAAAATCTATCGCGCCGTCCCTTGCGGACGGCGTATATTTTTTAAAAGAGCTCCCCGCGTTCACTGCAAACATTTCTGCGATTTCGCTTGCAAAAGCCGAAAGGGAATGCTATAATAACGGCGAAGAGAGTAGCTATGGACAACGAGCAGAATTCGGGGGCGCAGACGCAGCCGTCTCAGCCCGCAGACAAAAAATTTCATTTCAAAAGACCCACCAAGCGGCAGACCCAGCGTTTTTTTCTGAACGTGCTCTTTATCGTCCTCGGAAACGCCATCACGGCGGCGGGCTCAGCCTTCTTCATCGTCCCCAACGGTTTTTCGATGGGGGGAACGACGGGCCTCGGCATCTTTGTCAGGGACATGCTTGCAAAATATTCCGCGGTGGGGGAGGAATGGACGAATTGGGCGGTCCAGATCACCGTCTACAGCGCGAATATCATCCTCTTTCTTCTCGGGGTCATATTGCTCGGGAAAAAATTCGCCGTCGCAACGGGCGCGGGGACCTTCCTCTACCCGAGCTTTCTCTCCCTCTATACCCCCCTGCAGGAGGCCTATTTTAACGCCAACGGGCACAACATCGGCGCGGGGGGAGAGCTCGGCAGTCCGCTCTTTGCAATGCTGTGCGGCGCACTCCTCTTCGGCCTCGGGGTCGGGCTCGTGCTCCGCGTGGGGGCAAGCACGGGCGGCACGGATATCCCGCCCCTCATCTTCAAAAAATACTTCAACGCACCCGTCTCGGTCACGATGTGGATCGTCGACTTCAGCATCGTCGCGCTCAACCTCATTGCCGCGCCCCTCGAATCCGTCCTGTACGGTGCCATCATCACGCTCATCTCCTCGATCGTCGTCGACAAGGTCACCCCGATTGGCATGAAGCGCATTCAGGTCAAGATCGTCTCCATGCACTACAAGGAGATCCGCGATATGATCCTGAAGAAGGTCAGCCGCGGCGTCACCGTCCTCTACGGCCAGACGGGATATTTAAAGCAGCCCTGTCACATGCTCCTCACCGTCGTCTCCTCCCGTCAGCTCGTGACGCTCAAATCGGAGGTGCAGAAGATCGACCCCAACGCCTTTATGACGATCAGCACCGTCTCGGAGGTCAGCGGAAAGGGCTTTCATACGGAGGGCGTCGAGTTTCTCATGTCCCAGCGGGACGACGGCTCTCCCGCCATGGTCGACGATCCCGACGAGTCGGACGGCGTCCGATGAGCCGCCCGCCCCTCGCTTTACGGTTTCATTTCATTTTCAGACTGTCCTGAAATTCGTAGCTTGACTTTCTCTGCGGAAAAAGGTATAATTCAGGTACAGGGGGAGGGAGAGCATGATCCGCATCGCGCTTGTAGACGACAACAAAAAGGATCTTTCGGTCATGCAGAAGTATCTGCAGACTGCCGCAGAGAGCGGGAGCTATGCCGAATTTACCGTGGAGACGTTCACGGACAGCATGGAGTTTGTCGAGGTCTATGACGGCAAATACGACATCCTCTTTCTCGACATCGAGATGCCGCATCTCGACGGAATGGAGCTCGCAAAGCGTCTTCGCCGCATCGGGAGCGACTGCTGTATCATCTTCATCACAAATATGCCGCAATATGCCGTACAGGGATATGAGGTCGAGGCACTCGCCTACCTCATCAAGCCCGTACGCTTTTTTCATTTTTCTCAGGTGCTGAAAAAGGCCTTCGAGCGCGTCAAAAAGCGCAACGCCGAGGACAAGAGCATCGTGATCAACAGCCGTCAGGAGGTCAAGGTCGTCTCCAGCTCTTCCATCCGCTATATCGAGGTGGAGAGTCACAATCTCATCTTTCACACGACGGACGGAGATCTCCGCACCCGCGCCTCTTTAAAGGCGGTCGAGCAGCAGCTCGAGGGAATGAGTTTCTGCCGCTGCAACAGCTGCTATCTCGTCAATCTCCGCTATGTGGATTCCATCGTCGGCGGCGTCGTCCGCGTGGGGGAGGACGAGCTCCTCATGAGCCGCCACAAGAAGAAGGAATTCGTCGAGCAGTACATGAAGTACACGAGGTAGCGCGATGTGGGACAAGATCGTAGCCTTTTTCACCGCGGACGGCTTTGTCTATGAGCTGCTGCTCTCCTTTCTGCCGATCATCCCGCTTCTTCGGCCGAGGAGGCTCGCCCCCGTCCGCATCATCGGGAGCATCCTTTGCCTCATTCTCCTCGCCTGCGCGACCTATCCTTACTGCGTCGGCGGGAACGAAAACGCCTTCACGGCCAGCCTTTGGTACATCGCCCTTGCCGTTCTGACCTTCGGGGCCGTCATGCTGTGCTTTAAGGGGGACCTGTGGAACGCCCTCTTCCTCACGATGAGCGCCTATGTCATTCAGCACATGCTCTTCCGCTTTTCCAATCTGTGGGAGTACGTGCTCGACCGTGCGGGTTTGTCGGACGGAAGCTGGCTCCGCTATTTCACCTATATCGTCAGCATGCTCGCTGTCTTCGCCTTCTGCTATCTCTTCTTTACAAAGCGTCTCAAGAAGGAGAAGAACTTTCGGGCCAACAACATCAAGCTCCTGCTCTCCACCACGCTCATCGTGCTCGCCCTCATCATTTTAAACCTCTTCACCGACCGCGAGCTGCAAAAGGAGAACATGGAGTACAGCTTTTTGAGGCTCTTCCACATCTTCTTCGGCCTCGTCTGCGGCTTTATCCTGCTCGACAGCCTCTACACCAACGTCTACAACAAGAAGCTCGAGGAGGACATCCGCATCATCCGTCTCTTGTGGGAAAACGACAAGAAGCAGTATGAGATGTTTCGCTGCAATCTCGAGACGACGAATATCAAGTACCATGACCTGAAGCACCAGCTCGGCCTCATGCAGGGCGCGGGAAGGGGGGAGGCAGAGGAGAAATGGGTCTCCGAGGCCATCGATTCCCTCAACGTCGTCGGCATGATGCAGAAGACGGGCAGCGAGACGCTCGACGTCGTCCTCGTCCAGAAGCATATGGAATGCGACGCCGCGGGCATCCAGCTCGTGACCATTGTCGACGGGAGCCTATTGAGCCGCCTTGACGACGTCGATATCTATTCCCTCTTCGGCAACGCCCTCGACAACGCCATCGAATGCCTGAACGGCGTCGAGGATCGGGAGAAGCGGACCGTGACGCTCACCGTGCGCAGGGTGGGGGAGATGGTCAAGATACAGGTCGAAAACTACACCCCCTCCGAGGTCAGGATCGTGGGCGGGTTCCCCCAGACGACCAAGCCCGACAAGTCCTCCCACGGCTACGGCGTCAAGAGCATCGCCTACATCGTCGAAAAGTACGGCGGCATCATGAACTTCGAGGCGGGAGAGCATACCTTCATCCTCGACATCATGCTCCCCCTGTGAATTTCGGACGAAAATTTGTGAAAAACAGTGTTAATTTTTAACATTTGTGAAAAAACGAAAATTTTTTGCAAATTATGTAACAAAAATAACAGATTACGCCGCAAATGCGCCGCCCGACGAAAAAGAATGTATAATGGTTTGCAGAAGATGGAAAGAACGGACCATTTCCTCTTCTTCATCCCCCTTATGACGAACGCTTGCGGACACTGTTCGCGGGTGTTCTGTCTTTTTACGGGGATTTTTTTATAGAGAACTGAAGACCTTTTGGGAAATCGTCTGTTATTTGTGCCGTTTCAATGACACTTTATGCCACAAAAACGCAAAAAAATCACATTCTTCGTTAGAATGGAAAAAACAGAACATGATAAGGAGAAGTCTATGGATAAGAAAAGCATCGTGAAGTGCATGACCCTGCGGGAGAAGGCGGATTTTCTGACGGGGAAGGCCTTTTTCAAGACGCGTGACTATCCCGCATACGGCGTTCGGGAGATGTATCTTTCGGACGGCCCCCACGGCCTGAGAAAGCAGGCCGAGACCGCCGACCATTTGGGGCTCCACAAGAGCATCCCCGCCACCTGCTTCCCGACTGCCTCCATCATGGCCTGCAGCTGGGATGAGGGCTTGGGCGAGCGCGTCGGCGAGGCTCTCGGCAGGGAGGCCGCCTCCATGCAGGTGGATATGGTCCTCGGCCCCGGGCTCAACATCAAGCGCAATCCCCTCTGCGGAAGAAACTTCGAATATTTCTCGGAGGATCCCTTCCTCGCGGGTAAGATGGCGGCGTCCTATGTGCGCGGCATCCAGTCTGCCCATGTCAATGCCTGCATCAAGCATTTTGCGGCCAACAACAGGGAATTCAGGCGCATGACCACCGATTCCGTCATTGACGAGAGAACGCTCCGCGAGATCTATCTCACGGGCTTCGAGATCGCCGTCAAGGAGGGGAAGACCAACACCGTCATGACCTCCTACAATAAGCTCAACGGCACCTTCACCAACGAGAACAACCACCTGATGCGGGACATCCTCCGCGACGATTGGGGATTCGAAGGGGTCGTCGTTACAGACTGGGCGGGCTCCAACAGCCGCATTGAGGGATTAAAGGCGGGGAGCGACCTTGAGATGCCCGCCTGCAGATACGGCGCGGACGACCTTGTCAAGGCCGTGGAGGCGGGGGAGATCCCCGAGTCCCTCCTCGACGAGAGCGTGGAGCGCATTTTAAAGCTCATCGAATTCTCCGATCCCAAAAAGGAGGTGCCCTTCGACGTCGACGCCCATCATGCCCTTGCCCGCGAATGCGCCGAGAAGGCGATGGTGCTCCTTGAAAACGACGGCACGCTTCCCCTCAAGAAGGGGACCAAGGTCGCACTCGTCGGAGATTTTGCCTTTGACCCCCGCTATCAGGGCGCAGGCTCCTCCATCGTCAATCCCACCAAGCTCTCGACCGCGCAGGAGGCCCTTCACGGGACCTCGCTCGAGATCGTCGCCGAGGAGCGGGGCTTTGACCGCTTCGGCAAAAAGAAGAAGGGGCTTTTAAAGAAGGCTCTGAGGGCCGCGGCCCTTGCGGAAGTCGTGCTCTACTTTGCGGGGCTCGACGAGTTCTCCGAGGCAGAGGGCCTCGACAGGGAGCACATCAACGTTCCCGAGAATCAGAAGGAGGTCCTGTCTCAGCTCCTTGCAACGGGCAAGAAGGTCGTCGTCGTCCTCTCCTGCGGCTCCGTCGTGGAGACGGATTGGATGAAGGGCGCGGCCGCCGTGCTCTATGCGGGCCTCGGCGGGCAGGCGGGTGCGGAGGCAGTCGCCGACATCCTGACGGGCAAGGTCAATCCCTCGGGCAAGCTTGCGGAGAGCTGGGTCTCAAGATATGAGGATTGCCCGACATCCACTCCCGCCCTCTTCCCCGGGGAAAAGGACAGCACGGAGTACCGCGAGGGGCTCTTCGTCGGCTACCGCTATTATACCTCTGCGGGCGTCAAGCCGAGCTATCCCTTCGGCTACGGCCTCAGCTATACCCAATTTACATATTCAAACCTCAAGGTGAGCGGCAAGGGGGCGACCCTGACCGTCACCAATACGGGCAGCGTCGCGGGCGACGAGATCGTCCAGCTGTATATCAGCCTTCCCGAGAGCAGGATCATCCGTCCCGCACGCGAGCTCAAGGGCTTTTGCCGTGTCTCTCTTGCCCCCGGGAAGAGCAGGGAGATCACCATTCCCTTCAGCGACAGGACGTTCGCCTATTACGACGTCAAATCGGGCAGCTGGCAGGTGGAGACGGGGGACTACACCGTTCTCATCGGCGCCTCCTCCGAGGACATCCGTCTCTCTGCCCCGCTCACGGTGTACGGCATTGCGCCCGAGTCCGAGCTTGAAAAGCTTCCCTCCTATACCAAAGCGGACGTCAAGGCTGTGCCCGACGAGGAATACTACACCCTCCTCGGGAGAACGCCCGAGAAGCCGACAGGCAAGAAGAAACGCCGTCTTCCCGTGACGGAGAACAGCACGGTGGGGGATCTGAGATATGCCCGCGGCTGGACGGGCCGTCTCTTCTCCCGCGTGATCCGCGCCCTCATCAAGCTTTGCAAGATGTTCAAAAAGCGCGCCATGGCCAACACCCTCGTCATGGGAACGCTGCATCAGCCCATGCGCGGGCTCGGAAAATTCGGCGGCATGAACCGCCGTCAGATGGAGGGGCTTATCAGGATGTTCGACGGCCACTTCTTCAAGGGGCTGCATCAGTTCCTGCATAAGACCAAGGAGGAGAAGGCCGAATGCAAGGCCGCGAAGCAGCAGGCAAAGCTCGAAAAGAAAAATAAAAAGCTTGAAAAGAAAAATAAAAAGGCAGGGAAAGCAGCATGAGTGAGTACACAGAACAGGATCTTGAGCAGCAATTGAAGCCGCTCTCCAAGAACGGATTTTTGGCATTTTTCCAGAAGATCTGGCGTTGGTGGCTGGGCGTATGGTACAACTTTGCGGAGAAGCATCCCAAATTCTCCCATATCCTCTACATGGTGTTCTTCTTCATCGTGTTCTCCGAGGGCGTCACGATCATTCAGTTCCTCGTCATGACCTTCCTGCCCTATGCGTTTGCGGGGCTGTGGTCCACGCCCTTCGTGTGGCCCGCGGTCGCCCTTCCTTGGAAGGATGCGGCGGGGAATGCCCTGAACTATGCGATCTTCAACGAGCCCGTCAAATTCCTCGACGCGGCCAATAAAACCATTCTCGCCTCCACGGCGGCGCAGGTCGAGGCCGCGCAGGCGGCGGGCCACAGCCTGCAGATCGCAGGGCTCGGCAATTTCATCGCATTTGAGATCGCCGTCTTCCTCGCACAGTGCATCAACTTCCCGCTCCAGCGGAACATCACCTACCGCTCCCACGGCAACCCTTGGTATCAGGCGATGTGGTATTTCATCGGCTGGGTGCTCGTCTCCATCTTCACCAACGCCGTTTGGGGAATCATCAATCCTCTTCTGATGTGGTGGAACTGGAATGAGGTCGTGATCGGCCTTTTGAAGACCGTGCTCACGGGCGGCGTCTCCATGCTCATCTTCTTCTTCATCTTCCTCGTCATTTTCCCCGACAACAACAAGGTCGCCGCAAGGAAAAAGGCAAGATATGACCGCCTCGTCGCCGCAGGTGCGCCGCAGGAGAAGCTTGACCTCGCCAAGGCCGCCTATGACAAGGCTCAGTACGCCGCCGACCTTTCCAACGCCGAGAAGGAGGCGTTCACGGCCTCCTCTCAGCTCAATTCCAAGGTCATGAAGTACTTCGCCCACGTCAAAAAGAGCGAAAAACTTGCCACCAAGCCCAACGACACCGAGGAGCTGAAGGCCGAGCGCGAGAAGAAGGCGCAGGAGCTCTTCGAGTCGGCCGCGCTTGCGATCGATACGAAAAAGGAAAAGGACGCCGCCTACGAGGCCGTCAAGGCACAGGCAGAGCAAAATTAAAAATTATAAATTTAAAATTTAAAATTGCGGTGGGGGAATCCCTTGCTTCCCCTTATAGGGGAAGTACCCCGAAGGGGGGATAGGGTTTAAAACCCCTCAGTCACTAAAGTGACAGCTTCTCATGCGGGTAAAGTCCCGCATTCGGTCAGCATTTGCCCGAGCATATGGGCAAATGCCAAGAAAATTTTGCGTCAAGAGTTATCAACTCTTGACAGAACTGCAAAATTTTCCCCTATGAGGGGAGCCAAGGATAAGGTGATGGTTCGACGGAACTCACCATGACGTAATTCAGAATGGCCCGTAGACAACAAGGCTTTTATTCCCAATCGCCCACCACAATTTTTAATTTTTAATTTTCAATTCCATTATTTTTGGGGTTTGACCCCAAACCCAACCATGAAATACATCACCTTTACAGTGCCCTGCTATAATTCGCAGGACTATATGAGAAAATGCGTCGACTCTCTGCTCCTCGGCGGGGAGGACGTCGAGATCGTGATCGTCAACGACGGCAGTAAGGACAATACCCTCTCGATCGCACGGGAATACGAGGCAAAATACCCCACGATCGTCAAGGTCGTCGACAAGGAGAACGGCGGCCACGGCTCGGGGGTGAACGCGGGCCTCGCGCTTGCGAGCGGCCTCTATTTCAAGGTCGTCGATTCGGACGATTGGGTGGACGAAGAGGCGTACCAAAGGCTTCTCTCCACGATCAAGGTGCATGCCAAGGAGGGGGCACCCGACCTTTACATCGTCAACTATGTCTACGAGCACAGCGCGGACAACACCCGTCACTTTTCACGGTATGACAAAAAGCTCCCCGCCGATGTCTTCTGCACATGGGAGAGGGTCAAGCCCTTCCGCTTCTCGCTGATGCTTCTGATGCACGCCCTCGTCTACAAGACGTCCGTTTTGCGGGAGAGCGGCCTTTGCCTTCCCGAGCATACCTTCTACGTGGACGACATCGTCTCCTACAACCCTCTGCCGTATACCAAAAGGCTCTGCTATCTCAACATCGACTTTTACCGCTACTTCATCGGCAGGGCCGACCAATCCGTCAATCTTCCCAATATGGTAAAGCGGTACGAGCAGATGCTCCGCGTCATGCAGATCATGACCGACCGCTGGACATACAAGGAGATCAAGGCCCAGCCAAAGGGGCTCAGGAGGTATATGCTCCACGCCCTTTCAAGCTACATGCTGACGACGATGCTCTTTGTCCTCGGCGAGTACACAAAGGAGCGCAGGGCGGCGATGAAGGAGCTCTGGCGGCACATCAAGGAGCGGGACAGGGGGCTCTACTATAAGCTCCGCTACCGCACCAATGTGTTCTTCACCTCCCTCTTCCCGGGCAGGCTGAAAAAGAGCATCCTCATCTTCTCCTACAGACAGCTTTGTAAGCGCATCAAGCTGGGCTGATTTGATTTTAAACGTTTGCTTTTAAAGTGACCTTCAGGCCGAAGGGGTTCTTGCTGCCCCTTATAGGGGAAGTGGCCTTCAGGCCGAAGGGAATCTTGCTGCCCCTCATAGGGGAAGTGGCCTTCAGGCCGAAGGGGTTTTCAAAAAAACGATCTGATCAAGGAGTATGATCCCATGAAATATTTTATCGGCATCGATCTCGGCGGCATGTCCGCAAAGGCGGGGCTTCTCGACGAAAACGGGGAGGTCCGTCTCAAGAAGCGTTGCGTCACCAACGAATTTGACGAGCCCGACAAGACGGCATGGGACCTTGCGGGTCTCGCGCTCGAGCTCATCGGCGAATACGGCCTCGAGCGGGAGGATGTCCTCGGCGTGGGCATCGGGTCCCCGGGGATCATCGATTCGAGGCGCGGCGTCGTCGTCAACTGGTCCAATTTCGGCTGGAGGGACGTCCCGCTTGCGGAGCTCGTCTCCTCTCATCTCGGCATTCCCGTCTTTGTCACAAACGACGCCAATGCGGCCGCGCTCGGTGAGGCACGGTTCGGCAGCGGGAAATCGTATGCCGACTCCGTCATGGTCACGCTCGGCACGGGCGTGGGCGGTGGCATTGTCATGGACGGAAAGCTTGTCGAGGGTTACCGCAGCGCAGGCGGCGAGCTCGGCCACACGGTGATCCGTCAGGGCGGGATCAAATGCACCTGCGGCAGAAGGGGCTGCTTCGAACGCTACGCCTCCGCCTCCGCACTCAAGCGGGAGACCGAGGCCGCCATGCTCAGGCACAGGGACTCGCTGATGTGGGAGGAGGCTCCCACCGTAAAGGACATCACGGGCAAAACGGCCTTTGACGCAGCCCGCCGCGGGGACCCCGCCGCAAATCGCATCGTCAAAAATTACATCCGCAGCCTCGGCGAGGGGATCGCAAACATCGTCAACCTTCTCCGTCCGCAGGTGATCATCGTGGGCGGCGGCGTCTCCAATGAGGGGGAAACGCTTCTGCGCCCCGTCAGGGAGTTTGTCTACAAAAATATCCTCGCCTCCAACGACTATGCACCGCTCGAGATCGTCCGCGCCTCGCTCGGCAACGACGCAGGCATCTACGGCGCCGCTGCCTATGCAATGGACAGAAGATAATCTGAAATCTTGTCTCCTTCGGGAGACGTTTTTTTTGAATTAAAAATTAAAAATTAAAAATTAAAAATTATGGTTGGGAGAATAAGAATAAGGGCTTGTTATCTACAGGCCGTTCCAATTACGTCCTTCCTCTCGCCTGCCCCCTTTCTAAGGGGGCGGGGTAGGGGTGGGGGTTCATTCCCAATCGGTCATGGTGAGCGTAGTCGAACCATCACCTTATTCTTGGCTCCCCTATGAGGGGAGCCAAGTAAGAGTCCTCATCCCGCCCCGCGCGCATTCTAATTGTGACTAAGCGCGGCACGAGTGCCGTTCTTGGTGCGAAGTTAGAATCTCACGGCGCGTGGCGGGGGCACCCCGCAGAGCATAATTTTTCACCTTTCCAAGCAAATATCAAAAAAATCTTGCAATTTTTCCTGCGCTGTGGTATACTGACATTGCCGCACAATTTTATATTTTTCTCACATATGGCTACACTGGCATTTTGTGTATCCTTCTTTCCATATGTGAGAGAAATTGTGCGGCAACAATTGCGGGATACTCAATGCGGGCGTTCCGTGATTGGAGCGTCCTTAATTTTTACCTGTAAAAACAAAAAGGAGAAAGTTTCCATGAAGCATAAATTTTTAACAGTCCTATTGGTCCTTGCGACCGTCCTCTGTCTCGCCCTCGGCCTCACCGCCTGCGGCGAAAACGGCGGCAACAGCGGCAATGGTGGCAGCAGTGGGGAAGGAAGCCCTAACGTCGAGCAGGGCGGCGAGGAAAAGCCCGAGCATACGCACACCTTCACAAATTACGTCTACAACAACGACGCGACCTGCACCGAGGACGGCACCGAAACCGCGACCTGTACCAATTGCACCGAGACGGATACCCGTACGGTCAAGGGCAGTAAGCTCGGCCACACGTTTGAGACCTACATTTCCAACGGCGACGCTACATGTACGGAAAACGGCACCGAGACTGCGACGTGCGTCCGCTGCACGGAGACGGATACACGTACGGTCAAGGGGAGCAGGCTTGGGCATGACACCGTGTTTCATGCAGGGAGTGTGAGCTGTACCGAAGCGGGAACGGTCGATTTTTGGAAATGCCAAAGATGCAAAAAGGATTTCATCGACGAGGAAGGTACTGCCGAGATCGAGAAATATGAGACTGATGTCCCGCTCGGACACGAGTTCACCGCCGAAAACAAGTGCGTGCGCTATGACAAGTGCGAAACAGAGTGGACCTTTACCGAGGGGCTTACATACAGCTTGAATGCGGATAAAAAGAGCTACACCGTAACGGGAATCGGTACAGCAAGTGGCGACATTGTGATCCCCTACGGCCATCAGGGCAAATTTGTGACTGCAATTGGAGAAAAGGCATTCGAGGATTGCAAAGCCCTTACAAGCATTCAAATTCCCGACAGCGTGACCTCGATCGGGGAGTATGCATTCGAAGATTGTCGGGCACTGAGGAGCATTGAGATCCCCGGCAGCGTGACCTCGATCGGGGAGTATGCATTCGAAGATTGTCGGGCACTGAGGAGCATTGAGATCCCCGACAGCGTGACTTCGATTGGAGATTATGTGTTTTCCCGTTGCTGTTCACTTACAAGCATTCAAATTCCCGACAGCGTGACTTCGATCGGGGCTCATGCGTTCGAGAGCTGTCACGGGCTGATGAGCATTACGATTCCCGATAGCGTGACTACGATCGGTGAGGGGGCGTTCTGGAATTGCTATAAGCTTTTAGAGGTATGGAATTATTCGGAGTTGAATATTGTCAAGAGAGACAAGGCAAACGGGGGCGTGGCAGCTTATGCAAGGTATGTCTATACGACTGACGAGAAGAGCAAGCAAACGCTCACCGACGACGGGTGCCTGTTTTATGAGGATGAAGAAGTAAGCTACCTGATCGGATATGGCAAGATCAAAGCCGACTTGATGCTTCCGCAAAAATCCCCTAGCGGACGAGAATATGAAATTTATCAGTATGCATTCAATTACTGCAGCGAGCTGACAAGCATTACGATCCCCGACAGCGTGACTACGATTGGATCCTGGGCATTCTCGGACTGCAGTGGGCTGACGAGCATTGAGCTCCCTGACAGCGTGACCGAGATCGGCAGTAATGCGTTTAATGGGTGTGCCTATTATGAAGATGGAAGTCATTGGTACGGCGGTGTTCTCTATATCGGTAATCACCTTATTACGGCGAGGGTTACGGTCTCTGGAACGTGTTACGTTCGGATGGGGACAAAAGTGATTGCTGATAGTGCGTTCTATGATTGCAAATCACTGAAAAGCATTACCATTTTCGACAGCGTGACCACGATCGGAAGCTCTGTGCTCGAGGGCTGCAGTGGGCTTGAGCACATCATAGTAATCGAAGGCAATGAGGTCTATCGGAGCGAGCAGGATTGTTTGATCGAAATCGAGACAAAAAAGTTGATCGCAGGCTGTAAAAACAGTAAAATTCCCGATAGCGTGACCTCAATCGGAGCTGATGCGTTTTCAGGCTGCAGTGGGCTGAAGAGCATTGCCATTCCGAACAGCGTGACCTCGATCGGCGTGAGTGCATTCTATTATTGTAGCGGGCTGACGAGCATTGACATCCCCGGCAGTGTGATCTCGATCGGAATTCGGGCGTTCGAGGGCTGCAGTGGGCTGAAGAGCCTAACCATCCCCGATAGCGTGATCTCGATCGGAGAGTATGCGTTCTTCAAATGCAGCGGACTTAATAGCGTGACGATCGGGAGCGGTGTGACCTCGATTGGATACCGTGCGTTTTACAATTGTAGCGGGCTTGAGCATTTCGTAGTGGCAAAAGGCAATAAGGTCTATCGTTGTGAACAGGAGTGTTTGATTGAAACCGAAACAAAAACATTGATTTTTGGCTGTAAAAACAGCAAAATTCCCACCAGCGTGACCTCGATTGGCGATTCTGCGTTCGAGGATTGCAGCGGACTGGCGAGCATTACGATCCCCAACAACGTAGCTTCGATCGCAGCCGAGGCATTCGAGAGTTGTTCGGATCTGACGAGCGTGACGATCGGGAGCGGTGTGACCTCAATTGAATATCGTGCATTTTATTTATGCCGCAGATTGAAGGATATTCAATTTAAAGGCACGATAAAGGAATGGCAGGCGATCCAAAAGGGTAATGAATGGGACCGCACCACAGGCGAATATACGATCACCTGCACGGACGGGACGATCGACAAGAAAGGGAATGTGACGTATTTTGCGCAATAGGTAGATTTCAGAAAGCCGCGCCCGCCGACGGTGTCGGCGGGCGCGGCTTTACTTTATGACGCAGCCAATTTACGGAGGGCAAATTATCTCATTTTTTGAATTTTTCCCCAAGCTATTGCAAGCCGAAAAAAAATGTGCTACAATACAGTGGAATTCATAAGGGGGAAAAGCTATGAAAGTAAAAAAACTCCTTGCGCTCTCCTTGAGTGCACTTCTGTCACTCTCCGTGCTTGCAGGCTGCGGCGGCAATAACGGCAATAGCGGCGGCGGGGATACGGGCGGCGGCGAGCCTCCCATCGACACGCCCGAGACGCCCGAAACGCCCGACAAGCAGGCACCCGCCTATGTGGACGGGCAGGCGACGGTCACCATTTCGGGCAAGATCAACAGGACAAATCCCGACTATGCGATCTCAGAGGACCTTTTCGGCCTCTTCCTTGAGGACATCAACTACGCCTCGCAGGGCATGGATGACAATCTCATCGCAAACGGCAGCTTCGAAGGCATTGAAAAGGTCCCCGCGGATCCGTCCCTTCACGGCTATGCATGGACGGCGAACGGCCTTACCGTCACCTATGAGCACGACGCCGCCCTTGCTCTGCACGTCAACAGCCCGTATTATGCAAAGATCTCCGCACCCACAGGCGGCACGTTCACAAACAAGGGCTTTGACGCCGTCCCCATGTACATCCAGAACAAGCAGAAATATCTCTTCTCGGCCTTTTTCCGCGGGTATACGGGGGAGGTCACCGTCCGTGCCCGTCAGGGGGCGAATATCTACGCCGAAAAGACCTTTGACGTCGCTGCGCCCGATACCGAGTGGATCAAGCTCGAGGAGACCGTCACCGCGACCGACACGGGGGACGCCGCCATCGTGCTGGAGCTCTCCTTCGCCGCGGCAGAGAGTCCCTTCTACCTTGACGGCGTGCAGTTCGAGACGCTCGACGCCACCGAGTTTGGCATGAAAAGCTACATGTACAGGGCCATCTCCGACCTTTCTCCCGCCTTCTTCCGCTTCCCGGGCGGCTGCGTGATCGAGGGAACGAGCAATTACACCGCCTACGATTGGAAGAATTCGATCGGTGCCGTCAAGGACACGGAAAGCGGTAAGGACACCCTTCCCGCCTTCACCTATACGCTCTATAAGGATGGCGTGGAGAGCGAGGCGGAGACCTACGGCGAGTGGGTCACCCGCGTCCCCAACGGCAACATCTGGCAGCCCGATGGCAAATATTATCCCCACGAATACGGAATCGGCTTCTACGAATACTTTCTTCTCTGCGACAAGCTGAACGCCAAGGCCATCCCGATCGTCAACTGCGGCCTGAGCTGTCAGGTAAAGGGAGCCGTTGCGCTCTCGGGCCGCTTCAATAACGGCGTTCAGGACTTCATTCAGGACGCCATCGACCTCATCGAGTTTGCGAAGGGGGACGAGACCACGACATGGGGCAAGATCCGTGCGCAGATGGGCCACCCCGAGCCCTTTGAGATGGACTACATCGGCATCGGCAACGAGCAGTGGGGCGATTATTACGATAAATACTACGAGAAATTCCTGAAGGATCCCGCCTTCAAGGCCGCTTTGAAGCAATATGATCTCAAGCCCATCGTCGGCAACTGCACCCTGTTCGAGCACTGCGAAAATTCCGAGACAAACACCACGGGCGCGGCAAAGGATGCGGCTCAAAAATTCAAAGACACGGGCTTTATTCAGGATATCTCCGAGTACGGCGTCGTCGACCAGCACTACTATGTCAACTTCACCGATTTCTTGGTGAACACTCATCTCTACGACAGCTACAAGCGTCTCACGTCGGACCCCGAGAACGCCTACGAGGTATTTGTCGGCGAATATGCCGTCAACAGTCAGGAGATCCATGCGCCGACGGTCAATAACTCCATCGTCTACAAGCATACCAACAACAGCATGCTGACCGCCCTTTCGGAGGCCGCCATGATGACGGGCTTCGAGCGCAACGGCGATATCGTCAGGCTTGCCGCCTACGCGCCCATGTTCGGCACGCAGAACGGTGCCAACCGCCAGTGGCAGGTCGACATGATGTACTTTGACAACCAGTTCATCAACCTGACGCCCAACTACTACGTCCAGCAGCTGTTCATGAAGAACACGGGCAACTACAAAGTGGCCGCCGCGCTTCAATTCGCAGACGGCGTGACTGCGCCCAAGACGACCTACACCTCGACTAACAAAATGCAGTCGCGCGAGTGCGACGACATCTTCTTTGTCGCAAGCTATGACAGCGAGACGGGGGACGTCATTCTAAAGCTCGTCAACGCGGGCGGCACGACGCTCAGGACGAATGTGGACCTTACGACGCTCCAGCTCACCCCGACGGGCATCGCCGACGTCTTTGAGCTCAACGCCGACTCCGCGGACGCCGTCAACACGCCCGACGATGAGCTTGTCAGCCCCCGCAAGAGGTACACGATCGGCTTCGAAAAAGGCACCTTCGGCTACACTGTCCTTCCCTACAGCGTCACCGCCATCAGGATCAGGACAAAATAATCTCACATCTTCCCCGCCGCGGCTTTTTGCCGCGGCGTTTTCGCGCTCGTTTCCTTTACTTGAAAATAAAATACTTAAAAAATTTTTCAAACAGTATTGCCAAACAAAAAATTTGTGCTATAATAGATGTCACAAGGGGGAATCGACATGAAAAAGATTACCAAGCTTTTTGCGCTTGCACTCTCCTCCGTCCTCGCGCTCTCACTGTTTGCGGCCTGCGGCGGGGAGACGGGCGGCGAGGGCGGCTCAAATCAGGGCAACCAGGGAAATACGGGCAACCAAGGGGGTACGGGCGAGGAGGAGCGTCCGAAGACGGACAAGACACTCACCGTCTTTGCGGACAGCGACGCCGCCCTTACCGTCGACGGCACCGAGGAGAAGGCCTTTACCGTCTCCGACTCGCTCTTCGGCGTCTTTCTCGAGGACATCAACTATGCGGGATACCTGCTTGACGGGAGCCTCATCGCAAACGGCTCCTTCGAGTCTCTGAGCAACAAGAAGGCGGGCTGGACCGAGAAGGATGCGACGTTCTCCATCGGGACCGCGGACGGCGTGCTTGCAGGCGATGCAAGCTATGCCGCAGAGCATGTCAACGAGAGCTATGCGTCTCTGAACGTGACCGCGGCGGGCGGCGGCCTTGCAACGACGGGCCATACCCAGCTTCCCATCGCCGTCAAGGAGGGGGTAAGCTATACCTTCTCGGCCTTTGTAAGGTCGACCTCGGCGACGACTATGACCGTGCGGCTCAGGGACGCTGCCACCACCTATGCCGAAAAATCGCTTGTCCTGAAATCGGACGGCAAATGGACGAAATACACTCTCACGCTCACCTCCTCGGGCACTGCGGACAGCGGCGTCTCGTTTGAACTCGCCTTTGACGCTGCGGGAAAATTCGACGTCGACGGCATCGCGCTCGAGACCTCGGAGCAGACGGGCGGGATCAAGCAGTATGTCTTTGACGCGATCCAAGAGCTCGGGCCCAAGTTCGTCCGCTTCCCGGGCGGCTGTATCATCGAGGGCGACGCGGGCCGCGGTGCAGCGGATACGCAGTATATTTATGATTGGAAAAACTCCATCGGCGCGGTGCAGAACGGCGAGAACGAGGGCGACGACACCGTCCCCGCGTTCAGCTACACCCTCGTCGGCGAGGACGGAACGGAGACACAGAGGAGCACCTACGGCGAGCGCATCACCCGCAGGCTGAACGGCGACCTCTGGGGCAACGGCTCCGTCCAGTACGACCTCGAGTACGGCATCGGCTTCTATGAATTCTTCCTGCTGTGCGAGAACCTCGGCGCAAGCGCCGTTCCCGTGCTCAACTGCGGCCTGTCCGACCACAACGTCATGCTCCTCAACGGCCGTCACGGCAAGGGCGTGAGTGATTACATTCAGGACGCCATCGACCTCATCGAGTTTGCGAAGGGGGACGAGACCACGACCTGGGGCAAGATTCGTGCGCAGATGGGCCATCCCGAGCCCTTCGAGATGGACTATGTCGGCATCGGCAACGAGCAGGTCGGCCCCATCTACTATCAGACCTGCTATGAGGAATTCCTCAAGGACGCTGACTTTATAAGTGCCTGCGAGAAGTACGGCGTCAAGACCATCGTCGGCAACGACGTCGCGCTCTCCGACTGCCAGAACACCACGATCCTTCCGAGCGGGAACTATAAGACCGAGAAGGGGGACGCCCAGCGCGCCGCAGAGGAGGCCGTGAACAGAGGGATCATCGATAAGGTCTCCGATTTCGGCGTGCACGACCAGCACTACTATGTGAACTGGACGACGCTTCTCGAGAACTATGACATGTACAACGAGTACGCCATCCCCGCGCTCGAGCCCGATATTGCCTACGGCGTCTTTGTCGGCGAATATTCCGCAAACACACCGCTTGCGGGGTTTGACTACTATGAGAACCAGCTCATCGCTGCCCTTTCGGAGGCGGCCATGATGACCGCCTATGAGCGTCACGGCAACGTCATTGAGCTTGCCGCCTACGCGCCCATGTTCGGCGTCGCCAACACGCGGGCAAACGCACTGACGGGCGGGAACAACGACGCCAACCAGTGGGACGTCGACATGATGTATTTCACCAATACGCAGATCGTCCGCACGGCCAACTATTATGTCCAGCAGATGTTCATGCAGAACACGGGCACCTATTATCTTCGCAAATCGTCGATGAGGTGGACGTCGGAGGAGACTTTTGTCTTCCCGTCCTCGACGCAGGGGGCCGCGGGCAAGACCTTCAATAAGCTCTACTACGTCGCAAGCAAAGCGGAGAACGGGGACATCCTCGTGAAGCTCGTCAATGTCTCGGGCGAGGCCGTCAAGCTCAACCTCGGCTTCAAAAACGCGACCGCCAAGGGCTACGCCTATGTGACAGAGCTCTTCAATGCCGACTTCAAGGCCCTCAACACCCTGCAGAAGGAGAGCGTGAAGCCTGTCGGCTCGACGGTCGGCTGGGAGGGGGAGAGCTTCGGCTATGAGGTCAGGCCCTATTCGCTCACCGTCCTCAGGATCCCGACGAGCGCGTAAAAATTTCAGAAGCATACCGCAATTCAAGCGTATGTCATACAGGGGGGATTTTCCCGTGCCGTAGCTTCGGTGCGGGAAAATTTTTTGCTTTTTTTGCCTTCCCCCCGCGAACCCTTGACTGCATCCCGAAAAATCGGTATAATACTGGACGTACGGAGGCCGAGATGAATTTTAGAGAAGAATCGCTGAAAAAGCATGCCGAATGGCGGGGCAAGATCGAGGTCGTTCCCCGCGTCGAGGTCGACAGCCGTGAAAAGCTCTCCCTCGCCTATACGCCCGGGGTCGCCGAGCCCTGCCTTGCCATCCGGAAGGATATCAACAAGAGCTTTGAGCTCACCCGCCGCTGGAACACCGTCCCCGTGATCACGGACGGCACCGCCATTTTGGGCCTCGGAGACATCGGGCCCGAGGCGGGAATGCCCGTCATGGAGGGGAAATGCGCCCTCTTCAAGGCCTTCGGCGGCGTCGACGCCATCCCGCTTTGCATCCGCTCCAAGGATACGGACGAGATCGTGAGGACCATCGAGCTGCTTGCGGGCTCCTTCGGCGGCATCAACCTCGAGGACATCTCCGCGCCCCGCTGCTTTGAAATCGAAAAAAGGCTCAGGGAGGACCTCGACATCCCCGTCTTCCACGACGACCAGCACGGCACCGCCATCGTCGTCGCCGCGGCCCTTCTCAACGCCGCAGGGCTTGTCCGAAAGGAGGTCTCCTCCCTCCGCGTCACCATAAACGGCGCAGGGGCGGCGGGCATCTCGATCGCACGCTTTCTCCTCAAGCTCGGCGTGGGGGAGCTGATCCTCTGCGACAAGAGGGGCATCCTCTCCGAGGAGGACGGCCTCAATCCTGCGCAAAGGGAGATTTCCTCGATCACCAACCCGCGCCGCCTGAAGGGGAGTCTCGCCCTTGCGATGAGGGGAGCAGACGTCTTTATCGGCGTCTCGGGGCCCGACTGCGTGACGGGGGAGATGGTCGCCTCGATGGCAAGAGACGCGATCGTCTTTGCCTGCGCCAATCCCGTGCCCGAGATCTCGCGGGAAAACGCCCTCAGGGCAGGGGCGGCGATCGTCGGCACAGGCTCCTCCGAGCAGCCCAATCAGATCAACAACGTCCTCGTCTTCCCGGGGCTCTTCCGCGGTGCACTCGACGTCAGGGCAAGCGACATCAACGACGAGATGATGCTCTCCGCTGCCCGTGCGATCGCCTCCTGCGTTCCCGAGGGAGAGCTCTCAAGAGACATGATTTTGCCCTATGCCTATGACCTCAGGGCACACGAGGCCGTCGCAAGGGCGGTTTCCGAGGCCGCAAAGCGCACGGGCGTCGCAAGGCTCGACTAAATATTTTTAAACGGAATTCTGCCGCCAAACGATTGACGAATGCACGGAAAAAAGGTACAATAAATCCATACCACGATCGGATAAGGAAGGACGCATGATCACGCACGGTAACGAAATCAAGCTATTTGCGGGCAATTCCAACCGTCCCTTGGCAGAAAGGATCGCCAAAAAGCTCAACACAAGCCTCGGCGAGGTCGAGGTCACCAAGTTTTCGGACGGGGAGACGAGCGTTCACATCTGCGAGACGGTCCGCGGACGCGATCTCTTCATCATTCAATCGACCTCTGCACCCGTCAACGACAATCTGATGGAGCTTCTCATCATGATCGACGCTGCCAAGCGTGCCTCGGCGGGGAGAATTACGGCCGTCATTCCCTATTTCGGCTATGCGAGGCAGGACAGAAAGGCCCGCTCCCGCGATCCGATCACGGCAAAGCTCGTCGCAGATCTTCTCACGTCTGCGGGTGCGGACAGAGTGCTCACCATGGATCTCCACGCCGCACAGATACAGGGCTTTTTCAATATTCCCGTCGACAATCTGCTCGGCGGCCCCATGCTTTACAACTATTATGCCGATAAGCTCAGCAGCGACTTTGTCGTCGTCTCGCCCGACATCGGCTCCGTCAACCGTTCGAGGAAGGTCGCAGAGCGTCTCGGCGTTCCCCTTGCCATCATCGACAAACGCCGTCCCCGCGCCAATGTCATGGAGGTCATGAACATCATCGGCAATGTGGAGGGGAAGCGGTGTCTTCTCGTCGACGACATGATCGACACGGGCGGGACCATCTGTCAGGGCGCGGACGCACTCGTCTCGGCGGGGGCCAAGGAGATCAAGGCCTGCTGTACCCATGCGGTGCTCTCGGGCCCCGCGATCGAGCGGCTCGAAAAATCTGCCATCGACGAGCTTGTCATGCTCGACACCATCTATCTCCCCGAGGAGAGGCGGCTGAAGAAGATGAAGCTGCTCTCCACGGCGGATATCTGGGCGGCGGCCATCGAAAACGTCTATCTCGACAAGCCGATGAGTAAGATCTATGACTGATAATTTCGAAGGTTTTTTTGCTTGGTTCCCTGCCCGCCCTTGGCGGCCACGGTCCCTTCGAAAAAAAACCTTCGAGCGAACCTTCCTTGTTCATCAATCGGGTTGGCCTCGGAAGCGTTATTTGCAGAGACAATAAGCGCGAGGTATCGCGCAAATTGAGCGCACTGCCGCAAAAGCGTGGTTTTGCTCCGCGCAGTGAGATTGAAATTCGATGATTTCTTTTTTCAAGGGCGAAAAAAGAAATCATCGAGGGGTTAGTTCCCATATTTCACAATTTCTTGGTCAGCCGCGAGCTCCGTATTTCATTCGGACAGTAAGGTTCCCGTAGGGTACCAAATAGGGTGCGCTTAGGCGGGGGGACCCCGCCAC
>CANQWI010000012.1 GCA_947627515.1 uncultured Clostridia bacterium | reverse complement strand
GCATGGATGAGCTCATGTGCGATCTCCTCGATATCCCTTTTGGGAATGGAGTAATAGAGCAGAAGCTCCAGCAGCTCATAGTCATTGAGCACTTCCTCATCCTCTAATTTTGCCAATAGCTTCTCTCTGTGCTCCGCATAGCCATCCATCTTTTCCTTCTCTTCCATACCCGAATTATACCACACGCTCACTCTTTTGTATAGACATTTTTAGAATTTCTTTGAAAGACTATACACATACCGCAAGTCTTATATAAAACTTGGCGGCTCGAGCCCCAGCAGCTCATAAAGAGAGACCTTATATAGCTCAGACAATTCGATCAGCTTTTCATACTCGGGGCGGGAGACGTCGTTTTCCCAATCGCTGACGTTTGATTGACATATCTTAAGGTGACGCGCGACCTCTTCCTGCGTGTAGCCGCATTCCTTGCGGATCTTTTTGAAATTTGCTCCGAAATTCATAAGATTATTTTAAAAAAATGTGCGATACACATTGACATTTATGTGTAATGCACATATAATTATAGATATAGCCAAATCATAAGGACATGGGAAAAACAATGGAAGAATTCATTAGAAAATACTCGACACGTTCTACACGCCAAGCCCTTATGCAAATGACCCGCCGCTCGTTCAGGAGACGCGGGCCGTCGCAAGCGGGCAAAAATCACCAACCGCCGTGGAAACAGTTGACTTTCGCGGGGCGGAGGCGTATAATAGAGGAGCCATGGGCCTGTTTCGGATTCGATTGCAAGCGGATGGTGTCGGACGCACGTCGGAGGCTCGGCTCCGTATCAACGGGAAAAATTTTAATTGCTGATAATAACGGCAGACGCGCTGTCGAGAGCAGATTCGCTCCCGCGGCACTTGCGGCTTAACCCATTAAGCCCCGTCCTCCCCACCCTCCTACACGTGGGAAAGGGCGTCATTTCGTAGGGAATGTTGCTCCTCGGCGGATCTCCCCCGCGGGGCGAGGCATTGCGGAGATGTGCTCGGGCCGTAGCTTGTCTGCGGGCTCGGCGCGGGCGAGATTGACCACAGACTAAGCGTGTAGTGTCCGCATTTGAACCTTGTAAGACCGGAGTTCAAGTCTCCGCAGGTCCACCATAACAAGCAAATACGCACAGGGTGGGCGGTGCGTATTTGACACGAACAAGTCCACCGGAGCATGAAAAAAGAGCACATATGTGCTCTTTTTTTGTTTTTTGCGAAAGCTCAGAGGTAGAGCTTGGAGCGGGGAGGGAGGGCGAGGGCGACGGGAGTGTTCAGGGAAATTGACGATTCACCCGAGGTCCACAGCGATACATGACTAAAAATCGACATATCGGTCTGCGCTACGCCCGATTCATCCCATTGCCAACATCCCGCGAGCCAATCGCGGAAATACCCGAATTCCGTCCCATGACGCTCGCCAAAAGGATCATCGCCAGGGTCTGTTGCAGAGTAGACATAGGTGTGCCCTTTTAACGCTTCGTTGCCTTGAAAGAACAACCGATCGCATGTGAGTGTTTCTTTTAGAGGCCTTTCGATATAGACCTCTTTGATGGAAACGCATCCGTCAAAAGCATACATACTGATCGTCCAAAAGCCTGTTCCGCGGATAAATACCGATTCGAGAACGGCACAATTTGTAAAGGCATACTGTTCGATTTTTGTGACTCCCTTGCCGATCACTACCTTCCTCAAAGAAGAGCAATCTCTGAAAAGATTATATCCTGCGGTGTTTTTTGTATTCACTACTTCATCGGGAATAATGAATTCTTGAAGATTTGAATTTGCAAAACAGTACTCCATCAAATTTAATACAGTATTGGGGATCGTGAGTGCCGTCCCGAGATAGCCATAAAATGCATACTTCCCGATTGTATCGATCGACGGATTTCTCCCCCATGTAATGGTGGCTGCCGTTCCTTGGAAAGCATACATCCCTATTTCGGTTACGGGGTTCGGGATCTTCACTGTCTGTAAATTCGTACAGCCCGCAAAGGCATATGCCCCTATCTTTTTCAACTTTTCAGAATTGGTCAAAATCTTTAATTCGGTATGCCCTTCAAAGACATGGTCGCCGAGTGCCGTCACCGTATTGGGTATCTTCACTGTTTCGGCTTTCGTGAAATAGTAGCCCTCGAGAACGCCGTCGTTGATTTCAAAGAGAGCATGATGGCAGACTGAACACTCTTTGGGCTCGGTAAGGTCGAATACTACGCCCTCGCCAAGATCATATTGATGCGGTTCAAAATCAAATTGAATGTCACAACCGCTGCAGGCGTAATAATGCCCTTCGGGGCTGAAGGTATAGGTCTCGCCCCTACTATGCGCCACCTTCCCCTCAATGTAGTCACACCCCTCATCCGTGCATTCCATCCAATGAAAATCTTTGTCCTTCATCTGTTTCAGATGATGCTCGGCGAGAATCTTAAAGTCGATAGAATTTTGCTTGCCCTTAACGGTTACAGTCAAAGTCGCCTGCTTATCCTCACCTTTATCTACTGACTTAACGGTAAGAATTAGCTTCTTAGTTGCGTACTCAAACTGTGCGTCAAGATATTCTCCGCCCTCAAGGGTATAAGAAATATCTTTTTCGGCAATCTCTGTTTCGGGGAAGAAATACAGCCCGATCTCCACTTTATCGTCTTTTTTCAAATCGGTATGAGATTCATCATAGCTAAGCGCAAAGCCGCCAAACTCTTCTTTTTCTTGAACACTTAAGGTCCAAAATGCCCGATGTTTACTCAAATCGACGTCGATTACATAAGTATGAGCAGTCACGATTCTTGTTGACTTATAATCGTTAGTATTCTCATAATCTTTATCCCAACCAAACACGGCATTGCTCAATTTTTGCAGCATTGCCGCATAAGAAATAATTGCCGTCAAGCTTTTGTCTATTCCACAAAAGGCAATCTGAAACTGAGCGCCAAAGTCAAGAAGAGCGACGAGTCGAAAGTGCGTTTCCGAAAGCATTTGTAATTGATATTTTTCAAATGCCGTTCCCTCAGTCGTTTTGTAAGTTGTGTCAAGCGGAGTCCACCCTCCCGCACCACCAATCAAATAGAGAACATCTGAATAAAACGTTACCTCACAGGTATCGGAAATGCTTTCATCCCCCAATGCAACAGCCTTAATGGTGACAGTGCCTAAAACTTTTCCCGTTACAAGTCCCGTCTCTGCATTTACCGACGCATATGTGCCGCTCGTATGACCTTTTAATTCATTATAATTGGTCACATCGAAATAACGCACCGTCTGATTCGTAGCATCCTGATTGACCGTAGCTTTTACAAACTGCTGCCAGGCATCCTCAGCGCCGCCTTGATTTACGTTGACGTAGTAATGTTCTTGTTCAAAGGTAACAGAGGAAACAGCTACTTCCGGCTCCATATCGGAAAGAATGTAGAGCTCCACAAACGTCGATACTCCTCGGATCGTCAATTTCAAGGTTACGTCAAAAGACTGCGGTAGCGTGCCGCTCACGGAAACGGTGATTGTCTTGTCCTCAAAGTTCACATCGTACTTGACAAAATCGTCATATTTTGCAAATTCAGAGGTCAATTTTACTTCAAACTGATCCTTGGAAAATGTTGCCGCAGAGGGAGTTACCGAATAACCGATTTTCACCTCTTCTCCGCTCTTAAGAGCGACTTGCCCTTCCTCTAAATTCCAACTGACCGATTCCACGTCCAAAGAAACCATTTTGATGTAAACCTTTGCGGAGGCGCCCGTTAAATCCAAAGTAACAGCATAAACGCCAGGTCTGTTTACACGAAAATAATCTCTTTCATTTGACAGATATTGCCCATCCGAACGAGCCAAGTCGTAATAGTATCCCGAATTTACCCATTGAGAAGGGATATTTTTATCCCAAATATTCTTATCTGTCACTTCATCATATTGTGAATAATTTCCCACCTTCGGAAAGATGATTTGGAACCCATTGTCAGGCGTAAGGTATCTTTTAAGAGTAAAGATACCCCTATCTACCTCGGTAAAGAGCAGTCCATCTCGTTCGGCGGCATTTTTATCGGTAACATAGGAATAATCCCAATATTCTGAAACGCCCAGTCCATATCCATAGATAAAATACCATTCATCCGAAACAAGTACGTTGCATTTCGCCTCATACACCGTCCCCGACTCCGACGTGACCTCTGCTGTGACGATAGTGGAGCCGAAATCGACACCCGTGAGCGTGGCCTCAGGCCCATTTCCCTCAATCGTTGCGACCGCGGGATCTGCGACCGACCAGGCGACGGTTGCAAGCTCCGCATTTTCAAGGGAGACGGTGAGCGTTGTCGGCTCGTCGATCATCGCGGTGACGCTTGTCTGCAGCCTTGCAAGGATGCTGCCCGCCGCGAGGACGGTGACCGTGCAGGTCGCGGTCAGGGCGGGGTTTTCCTTGAGGGTCGCCTGAACGGTCGCGGTGCCTGCCGCAAGCCCCACCACGAGAATTTCCCCGTCGTCCTCCTCCAAGGAGATGAAGTCCTCGCCTGCAGTGATCTCGAAGTCACAGGTCCTGTAGGTCGCCTCCGCGGGCGAATAGACAACGCTTAAGTGCGCGGGCTCCCCGTTTGCGACGACGGTAATGGCCTCGGCGTCAAGACGGATGGCACTGACATGACGGACGACGGTGATCTCGCATTCGGCCGTAAAGCCGCCCTGCGCGGTGCTGACGGTAATTGTCGCCGTGCCGTAGCCGACCGCAGTGACCCTGCCGTTTGAAACGGTCGCAACAGAATCATCGTCGGTAAACCAGACAATGTTCTGATTGTCGGCGTTCTCGGGGAGCACGGTCGCCACAAGCGTCGTCTCCTCATTTAATTCAAGAGAAAGTTGCGTCTTGTCGAGAGAAACGCCCGTCACCGCCACGGGCCCCTGCGGAGGCGGCGGCGTTTCTCCCTTTGCCTTAAAGGTATAGGAGAGGGCTCCGTCCGTGAGGGTCAGGGCGTAGGCGCCGCTCTCCCCCACAAGGATGCTGCCGTTTTCGCCCTCTTCAAGCTCGGTGCGAACGGAGAAGAGGGCTGCATAGCCGAGCGACTCGCCGCCGAGGCGGTTGACGGTAAAGCTTTCACCCTCTGCAAGGTCCGCGGTCAGGGTGTAGCTGTCCCCGCTCCTTGCAAAGCGATCGGCGGCGGGAATGTCGGCCTCCGCGGTGTACACCTCGCCGCGGGAGAGGTAATAGACTGCCTCCTCGGGCGCGGACCCGCCGCAGGCCGTGCACACCGCGCATACCGCGCACATCGCGCAGAGCAGGGTGAGAATGAGCGTAAGGATTTTTTTCATGATTGGCTCCTGTTTATGATGTGGTTGTGCGTTTGGCCCTTGCTTCCCCTTTTAGGGGAAGTACCCGCGCAGCGGGAGATAGGGTTTGAACCCCTCAGTCACGGCAAGGACAGCCGTGACAGCTCCCCTACGAGGGGCGCCAAGACGCAGAAAAATGCGGTGACCCTTCTCCTGAGACGAAAGCCTCGGGCCTTAGCGATTTTACGCAGAGTAACGCTGAAATCATAATTATCCCATCGGTCAATCCCCCTTATAAAGTATTATTTCGCCACTTCGCATGAAGCGGTATTGAACATTATGACACTTCATTTTCCAACTCAACAAATAACCTAAACCATTGGTCTCACCTCCCATACATCGATGTGCTCTCATGAGCCATCTTAATTGCTCTTTTTCCCATCATGGGGGATAACCTCATCCTCGCTCCAATACCAGGCCTGGGCTTCAGTATCATCATTCAGATAACGTACAGTCGTCTCTTCTTTCGTAAGGAACACGTAGGAAGCCTTGCTGGTAGACAACGCACTTACGAGCATTGACCATGCTGTCGATGTACCCATAAAGTAAATTGTACAACCATCCGCAATGCTCCCGCCAAAAGCTGTGTCGTTGATTGAAGTGACTTCGGCGGAGACAACAACCCACTTTAACGCACTACAATCCTTGAATAAATTTGAAGGAAGTTTACCTGTAGAGTCACCTTTGCTTAAAATCACAGCATGTTCCAATGCAGTACAGCCACTGAACGCCTGGTTATCCACGAAAATCGTTCCTGGAACAATAACATCGGTGATGTTCGTATTCTTGTTCATGGCGACCTTCGTATAGTTCACCCCCGGAATCTCCGCCGGGATCACAATCTTCTTGTAGTTGACGTCCGTTTGATAGGATTCCTTAAGCGTTAATTTCCCGGATGTATTTGCTTCCCATACGGGCGACTCAAGCTGTTGCCCGCATTCATCGCACAAACCGTCCCTGTAATCTGTCAATGTCAGTTCTTTGCCGTCTTTCATTAACTTCGCTTGCTCATCCTTGTGTGTATGCTCTCCAAGATATCCGCATTTTGAGCAGGCGCCACCGAGACCTAATTTATCATGCGCTTCCGATTCAACCGTATAGCCGCATGTCGGGCAGTTACCCTTATGGCCCTCGGCCTCATTTTCGAGCTTCGTCCATTGCATATCGCAGGGAACCGATTCGGATTTGTAGGTGCATTTCACATCACTATGGGTATTAGTGCACTCTACATGGTGTTGCCCGTTCTTATCGGAGATGGTCTGTGTTTCATGTCTGAATGTAGTGTAATAATCGCACTTAGAACATCTATGATACTCAAAGGTCGCACCTCTGAAATCCCACTCAAACGAATGGCTTTCTAATACCTTCTCGTTGCAAACATCGCAATTATAGAAGTGATTGAGGCCGTCTTTATTGTCTTGTACTTCACTTGAACCTTGCTCATGCGCCGCGACAGCCGTCTTGAAATCGCAGACAGTGCACTCGAAGTGATGGCCTGCGGTGCCATCCGAATAAGCCTCGGGATCAATGTCATGGGTACTTTCGTTCACCTTCGCACCGCAAACGCAGAGCTGATAGTGCTTGCCCGTATTCTCATCGCCGTCATCATGCAGCCACTGACTGTCTTTCGCGGTATGCTCGGATTCATTCACTCTCGCGCCGCATTCGCAGAGCTGATAGTGCTTGTTGTTTTCTTCGTCCTGCTGCCACCCTGCGCCCTCTGCCGCGGTATGAGAGGCCTTCTCCATCTCCTTGCCGCAGTCCTTGCAGACGTACCAGTGGTCCGTGGCGTCATGCTGAAGGCCCTTCTCGGTATCCTTCGTGTGCGTGTGCTCCTTGAAGGCGACCGTAATGGTGGTGTCGTCGGTGACGGTGAGCGTGTAGCTCGAGCCCTCGAGCGCGGCGTCCTCGTCGGTAGAAACCGTGAAGCTCTCGACCTCGTAGCCGTTCTCGGGCGTGACGGTCACGGTGACCTGAGAATTCTCGTCGTACTTATTGCCGTCTGCCTCGGGATCGAGCGTGACGGTGCCGTTTTGCCCCGCGCTGACCGTGACGGTGAACTGCTTGACGGTCTGCTTAAAGGAGACCGCGAGCGTGGTGTCCTTGGTGATGGCGAATGTGTAGACGTTGTCGTGAAGCTCGGACTTTTTGTCCGTGCCGTCGACGGTGAAGGCGTCTACCTCGTAGCCTGTGTCGGGCTTGAGCGTGACTGTGAGCCGGGTGTTCTCAACGTATTTGCCATCCTCAGAGGCAGGCGAGACCTCGACGGAGCCGTTTTCGACCGACTGCGGAAGAGTCAGGGTAAAGCTCTTTTTCTCGGGCTCGGTCTGCTTGAAAGTCGCGGAAATCGTGGTGTCAGCGGTTACCGTAAGCGTGTATTTGCCCTCGGCGAGCGCGGCGTCCTCATCGGTAGAGACCGTGAAGGTGTCCACCTCGTAGCCAGTCGCGGGGGTCACGGTGACTTCGACCTTTGCGTTTTCCTCGTACTTATTGTCCGCGGCCGTAGGATTGAGCGAAATCGTGCCGTTGGTCGTCTCAGAGACGGTGACGGTGTACGTCGTCTTTGCGGGAGGCTGCGTGCTTGTCTGCTTGAAAGTCGCATTGATTGCCGTGTTCGCCGTGATCTTGAATTTGTAGACGTTGTTCTCAAGGTCTGCCTTCTTGTCCGCGCCGCCGACCGTGAAGGTATCGACTTCATAGCCCTGCGCGGGTTTGAGCGTCACGGTGATCTCGGTGTTCTTTGCGTACTTCCCTTCCGCATCCGCTGCGGGCGTGATTTCGATCTCACCGTTTTCGGGCGAGTTCTTCGTAATGGAGAACTTATCCTCTACGGGTTCGGGCGTGGTAGCTTTGAAGGTCGCGGAAATGGTGGTGTCAGCGGTCACGTTAAGCGTGTATTTGCCCTCGGCGAGCGCGGCGTCCTCGTCGGTGCTGACGGTGAAGTTCTCGACCTCATAACCCGTTGCAGGAGTCACGGTGACGGTGACCTTTGCATTTTCCTCGTACCTGTTCCCCTCGGCCGCGGGGCTGAGCGAAATCGTGCCGTTTGTCGTCTCAGAGACGGTGACGGTGTAGGTTTTTGTTCCGCACGCTGCAAGCGCGATGCCCATGGCGAGCATCATGATCGTCGCAAGCAGAGTGATGAGCAGGGTTTTTGCTTTTTTCATACAATTCCTCCATATCAATTTTCCGCATTTCGGGGATGCGGTCCCCTTATTTTTTGAAATTTTGTCCGCATGGACGCTGTCTTGTTTCCTACAAAATTGTGCTGAAGCTTTCTCCTCCTTGCTGAAATTTTTCAAATTTACCCTTCGAAATAGAACTGGCAATTGTCGATATTGCCCCAAGGGCCTGCGCCGTCGAAGTCTGCCTTGACACGGATGCCGACGGTGACGCTCTCGACCTCGGCGGGGTCGAATTCGACGCCCGTGAGCGCGGTCCTGCTCCAATTCTGCCAGCCGTTCATCTGCGCCTTGGTGCCCTCAAAGGTCTTTTCCTCACCGTTCTTGTATTTGACGGTGATGTAGCAGTGGATGTCCGTGTTCAGGCCGTCCGCGCCCTGAAAATCGAAGCTGCAGCCCCATTTTCCGTTGCCGTATTCCTGAAGCTTGCTCAAATCGAGGGTCTGATAGAGGTCGAAGTCGACGTCCTTGTCGTCCCAGAAGTGGAAGCTGTTCGTCCCCATGCGGGCGTTGCCCGTATTGTTGCTGACAAAGAGCTGCAGATTCTCCGTTCTCTCATATCTGAGCCGCCAGTCGCCGAGATCGCCCTGTACGTACTTTGTCGTGGAGTCGCCGAAGCTTGAGAAGCCCTCGAAGCTCCCCTCGCTGAGAAGGTTGACGTTCAGCACCCACACATAGCAAACGCAGGTGCCGCCGTAGAGCGTCGTGCCCGTGACGGTGTACATATTGACGGTGTGGATGTATTCCTGCAGCGTGGCGGTCTCGATGCTCCAGATGGCCTCCACCTCCTGCTTGGAGCCGTTGTTGAGGACGATGTTCACCATCGCGGGCAGCTCGATCGTGCCCTCGTTGACGGTGTAGTAAATTTCCTGATCCTCGAGATAATCCGCATGGAGGTCGGTGGTGTGGCCGTCCTTGACGTATTTGAACACCTTGAGAGCCTCGATGGGAGTGCCGTCGGAGCGGAAGAAGGCGTTGTTGTCGACCATGGAGCCGCCGCCCACGGGCGTCCCGCCGGGGCCCGCCGAGGGAGCGTCGCCGTCGTAGCTGTGCGCGTAGGAGGTCGCCCAGCCGCAGCCGTATCTGAGGCAAAGGTCACGGTTCGTCGCGCCCACATTGCTGTCGCTTGCGGCGACCCATGTGCCGCCCCAATAGGCTACCCCGAGGCCGTAGTCGCCGAGGTCCGCAATTGCCTTAATGACGTCGCGCACGGCGTTTGCCATGCCCTGCATGGTGACTGGCTGGGTGGTCGTCTCGAGCGCGGTGCCGCCGCAGCCGTCAAAGTCCTCCTGCGTGAACGCATAGGCGGTCTCAAGCACCATGACGTCCTTATGATAGGTATTGTGAATGTCCTTGAGCTGCTTGGTGAGCCCCGTGAGCGTACCGTGCGATTCGTAATAGGGATACCAAGAGGTGCCGAAGACATCGTAATCGACGCCCGCGGCCGCAAGCTTCCCCGCACGTCCGAGGTAGTCCCCCGAGCCCGCGTTGGTATAGTGGACGGCGATTTTTGCGGTCGGGATCGTGTCCCGCACCGCCTGTGCGCCCTTCTTCATATAGGCAAATACCGTCGTCTCGCTCGTTGCTCCCGCCATACCGCCCGTCGTTTCGTTGCCGATCTGCACCATGGTGACGGTGACGCCCGTTTCCTCGATCGCCTCGAGGCTCTTTTTCGTAAAATCATAGAGGAGCCCTTCGACGACGGAGGCGGATTTCCCCGCCCATGCCTTGGGAGCCTTCTGCTTCGCGGGGTCTGCCCAGAAGTCCGAATAGTGGAAGTCGATAATGACGCCGAGGCCGACCGCTTTGCAACGCTCGGAGAGGGCGACCGCATTGTCGACGTCGCAGTTGCCGCCGCCGTAGCCGTGACGGGTCGCCTTGTCTGTGCTGTCATAGGGGTCGTTCCAGACGCGGATACGGATGTCGGTGATGCCGTTGTCCTTCAAAACCTGCAAAATATCCGCGTCCTTCCCGTCAAAATCCTTGAAGGTGAGGCCGTTTTCCTCGCGGGCCGCCTCCAGGGAGAGGAGCTCGGAGGAGTCCATCGCCATGATAAAGGGCGTCTCGCGGGTGGAAAGGCTGCCGACTTTTGCGACGTAAAGCTCGTTTTCCCCCGTCTCGCCCGCGACGGTGACGACGCAGTTGGCGGTGTGGTTGTTGGAGGTTTTCGCGGTAATGACCGCCTGCCCCGCGCTCTGCGCCGTCACAAGGCCCGTCTCGCTGACAGTCGCGACCCCCGCCGCGGAGGAGGAGAAGGTGACTGCCTTGTCGGTGGCGTTTTCGGGCTCGACCGTGGCCGTGAGCTGTGCGGTGCCGCCGATCTCAAGGGAAAGCGTCTGCGGCGCAAGGGTGACGCCCGTTGCGGGGACGGGCTGCTTGGACGGGTCGACGACGGTCACGGTGCAGTCGGAGGAGCATCCCCCGACGGTGACGCGGATCATTGCCCTGCCCTCGGAAACCCCACGCACCCTGCCGTTTTGCACGGACGCGATCGCGGGGTCCGTGGATCTCCATGTCGCCTCCGCGGAGCGTGCGCTCTCGGGCGTGACGGTGTAGGTGAGCGTTTCCTCCTCGCCGATGCTGAGGGTGAGGGTGGAGCGGCTTAAGTCCACGCCGCTGACCTCTGTCTGCTCTCCGCAGGCCGCAAACGGAAGGACCATGCAAAGTGCAAGCAGGATCGCGACGAGCCCTTGACGAAGCTTGCTGAATTTCATATCAAAAACCTCCTTATCAGTCTGAAGCCTGAGCCGTTTCGGCCTCTTGTTGTTCGTTTGCCTCCTCGGGCTGCGGCAGGTCCGTCTCCTCTGCGGGGGCGGGCAGTTTTCTCAAAAGATTGACCTCCTCCGCATCGAAGAAGTGCATGACCTTGCCGCGGAAGGTCACAAAGATTTTTGTCCCCGCCGTGAGCATCGCAAGCTGTGCCGCCGTAAAGGAGACGGTGGGGATGCGGACGATGAGCCCCTCCCCCGTTTCCGCCTTGACATGCAGATGAAGCTCGCTTCCCATCATCTCGGTGACCTCGATGCTGCAGGGGATGGCAGAGGGGTCGCTCCGCTTGGTGAGGGTGATGTGCTCGGGACGGACGCCGAGGATGATGTCCTGCGGCTGCGTCTCCCGTGCCTTGAGCAGCTCCCCCTTTTCGCCGTCCACCCTCATCCTGACGCCGCAGGTGGTGACAAAATACCCCTCCTCATCGCAGTCGAGACGGGTCCTGAAGGTATTCATCTTGGGTGCGCCGATGAACTCTGCGACAAAGAGGTCCTCGGGCATGTCAAACACCTCCGTCGGCGTCCCCACCTGACGGATAAAGCCGTCCTTCATGACGACGATCCTGTCCCCGAGCGTCATTGCCTCGGTCTGGTCATGGGTGACGTAGATGAAGGTGGTATTGATCTTTTTGCGAAGCAGAATGATCTCCGCGCGCATCTGATTGCGGAGCTTTGCGTCGAGATTGGAGAGCGGCTCGTCCATGAGAAAGACCTTGGAATCGCGCACCATGGCCCTGCCGATGGCGACCCTTTGCCGCTGTCCACCCGAGAGCTCCCGCGGGCGGCGCAGAAGATAATCCGTGATGCCGAGCGTCTCCGCGGCCTCGGTGACCCGCCGATAGATCTCGTCCTGCGAGAGCCTTGCGGGCGTCTTTTTGAGACGGAGCGGAAAGGCCATGTTCTCGAACACGGTGAGGTTGGGATAGAGGGCATAGTTCTGAAAGACCATCGCGATGTCCCTGTCCTTGGGCTGAAGGTCGTTGACGACTCTGCCGTCGATCTCGATCGTGCCCTCGCTGATCTCCTCGAGCCCCGCGATCATGCGAAGCGTCGTAGATTTTCCGCACCCCGAGGGCCCGACAAAGACGATGAACTCCTTGTCTGCGATCTCGAGGTTGAAGTCATGCACTGCAACAGTGCTTTTGCCGTAGATTTTTTTGACGTTGGTGAGTGTTACGGTTGCCATAATTCCTCCCTTATCCCTTGACCGCGCCGCCCGTGACGCCTGCGACGTAGTATTTCTGCAGACACATGAACAGGATCGTGATGGGCAATGCCACCACGACGCCGCCCGCGCAGAAGGTCGTGTAGTTGGTATCCACCTTTGTCTCGGAGATCAGCCATTGCAGGCCCGCCGCCACGTTGTAGCCTGCGTCGTTGTTGTTTGCCATAAACCGCGCCATCACGAAGTCCCCCCACGGCGCCATGAACGCCATGAGCACGGTGTAGATGATGATGGGCTTCGAAAGGGGCAGGATGAGCTTGAAAAAGATCTGCATTCTCGAGGCTCCATCCACCCGCGCCGCCTCGTCGAGGGAACGGGGAATGGTGTCGAAGAAGCCCTTTGCGATATAGTAGCCCATGCCCGAGCTTGCACAGTAAATGATGGCAAGGCCGAAGGGCGCGTTGGCGTCCGCAAGCCCCCAGTCCTGCATCAGCGTGCGCAGCAGAATGAGGGTCAGAAAGCCGGGGAACATGCCGAAGATGAGCATGAGGTTCATGAGGAGCCTGCGCCCCCTGAAGCGGTGACGGGAGAGCGCGTAGCTGACCGCGAGCACGAAGGCCGTCTGCACGACCGCCGTAACGAGTCCCATGAGAAAGGTCTGCAAAAACCAGCGCGGGAACTGCGTCTCGGTGAACAGCCGCACGTAGTTATCGAAGCCCCACTGCTTGGGGATGAGATAGCCCGCGAGCCCGGGACTCTCGCAGCGGAATGATTCGAGCAGGATCCCGACAAAGGGCAGGATCCACACCGTGCAAAGGACTGCAAGGACGATGTGGATAATTGTGTTTACGATGCGGCTTCTGACCCGAACGGAGCTGTTTCTCCTGCTGCCCTTGTCCTCGCCGTACGCCGTCTGCGCCCGTATCAGAGCGGGCTCTTCAACGGGCGGGAGCGGAGCGGGCTCGAGGTCAAATTCCCCGCCTGCGATGCTCTCCTCCGCGTCAAATTCAAAGATCCTTTCGTCCTCTGTCATGAGTAATCATCCTCCCGCCTGTTGGAAGGCATCACCGTAAAGACGATGAGCGAGAGGATCGCACAGACCGCGAAGATGAGGATGCCTATGACGGAGGCGGTCTTGTAATCCCCCGAGTCCGACGTCATGCCGAACAGCCATGTGATGAGGATGCTCGTTTTTCCCGCGGGCGTGCCGTTGACCATCCATGCGGGCTCCCACGGCCTTCCCCCCGTCAAAAGATAGATGACGTTGAAGTTGTTGATGTTTGAAATAAAGCTGTTGAGAAGGTACGGTCCCGTGACGAAGAGCATGTACGGGAGCGTAATTTTGCAGTACTGCTGAAAGACATTCGCCCCGTCGATCCTTGCGGACTCGTAGAGGTCCTGCGGGATGTTCATGAGGATGCCCGTCGTGATGAGCATGAGATACGGGATGCCGACCCAGATGTTGATCACAATGACCATGACCTTGGCGAGCATGCCGTCCCCCCAAAACTTGATGGGCTCCTTGATCCATTTCCAGCTCATGAGGGTCGCGTTGACGATGCCGTTCTCCGCAAAGAGGTTGGAGATGTAGAGCAGGGAGATGAACTGCGGCACGGCGATGGTCAGAACGAGCAGGGTGCGCCAGACCTTCTTGATCTTAATGCCCTTCTTGTTGATCATCATCGCGACGAACATGCCGAGGAAGTAGTTGGTAAAGGTCGCAAAGAATGCCCATATGAGCGTCCATGCAAGGATCTCCCCGAACGCGACGGTGATGCCGCTCTCCCCGAAGGAGAAGAGCCTGCCGAAGTTCTCCAGCCCCACCCAGCGGAAGAGATTGAAGCGGCCGTCGTTGGTCGCGTCATAATTGGTGAACGCGACGAGGATCATGAAGATGATGGGCAGGACCGTAAACATCACGATGCCGAACACGGGAAGGGACAAAAGCGACTTATGAAAGCTGTCGTCCACGAGCGAATGCAGGTCGTCCTTGTTGCTCTTCAGCTTTTTGCCCGATGCGAGAATGCCGTCGATGATATGGTTCTGTTTGACATTCAGCCGCCACGTGTAGAGAAAGGCGACGATAAAGAAGAGGGTGATGAGGCCGTAGAGGAGAATTTTAAAGGAATTGTCCCCGTACTGTGTCACCATGATCCCCGTCTCGGGATCGCGCACCTGTATCGTCTCGACCGTGCCGAGCGTCCCGAATTTCCCGAGCCAGTACGCACCGCAGAAGATCATGTAGAAAATGAACGCACTCTCGAGCAGGAGAAAGGCGAGCCCGCGCACGATCTGCCCGTGGGCAAGGCTCCCGAAGCCCATCACAAGAAAGCTGACCCTTGTCTGCCAGCTACCCTCCCGAAAGGTCGTCCAGATCTCAACAAGATTCGCCCAAAGCGCACGGAAAAAGCTCCCGAGCGCATTTTTCAGCTTGAGAAAAAAGCTTTTCGTCCTCCCGGGAATGGAGGTAAAGAATTTTGATATCCGATATACGAGCCGCTCCCACCTGCGCAGGCGCAGATATTCGGCCGCACTCAGCTGCTCCTTATCCATAGTTCTCCCCCGTGAATTCTCAGTTGTTGGAGCTT
Organism: uncultured Clostridia bacterium; assembly: GCA_947627515.1. Lineage (GTDB taxonomy): Bacteria > Bacillota > Clostridia > Christensenellales > Borkfalkiaceae > Gallimonas. The sequence goes on along the minus strand of CANQWI010000012.1, from coordinate 15,457 downwards.
AAAAGCCCCGCAAGACTGCTCTCGTAGGTGCCGAGCGGGACATTCAGCGCGTCCGCTTCGGAATTTTGGATGTTCTGCGAGAGCCTGACGACGCTCGCCCACCAATCCGTCGGGTACTGGCCCTGCGGGATAATATTGCTTTCCGCGAGTACCCTCAACGCCTCGGAGCCTTTCACCGCCTCATTTTCCTGCGCCTTGAGATTGGAGGGGCCCCATCCCACCGCCTCAAACCGCTCGAGCTGGCATTTTTCACTCGTGAGATAGGTCGCAAGCTGTTGCAGGTAGAGGGCGCGGTAGGCGTCCGTCTGCGGCTTGATCCCCATGAATTTATGGCCGAGATAGGTTTTGAGCGTGTAGCTCTCGCCGTCCACTGTGAAGGAGGGAAGGGGCGCGATGCCGAGATTTTCCCCGAGCTCCCTCTTTGCCGTGTTGTAGTCCCAGATGCCGCTGACGACAACCGCCGACGGGATCGCTGCCCCGAAGGTGCTCGCCTTGTCGGAGGCAAGATAGGCTGTGGAATCCAGCAGCTTTTTCATCCCCTGCGCCGCGATGAGGCCGTTTTCGGAGTTGAAATCGTCTTCATAGGTCGTCAGAAAGCTGCCGCCGTCGTCGGTGGGCCACTCGGATCTGCAGCCCGTAGCGTAGAAGAACGCCGCGGTATACCAGCCGCCGCCCGTCTCGGTGAGATTCATTGCAAAATTTCTCCCCGCCGCCTCGCAGTCCGCGATGAGAGCCTCAAGGCTTGAGACGTCCTCCTCTGCGATCACGCTCTTGTCGTAGTACATGATATAGCCGTTGTCGGAGGTGAGCGGAAAGCCCCACAGGGTGCCGCCCTCTCCCCCGAGCGTGAGTGCGGCGACGGAATCCGCGTCATTTGCCTCCCTGACCGCCGCAGCCGCCGTCGTCCCGAGCGGGGACAACGCGTTCCGACGGACGAGACGCGCCTCCTGATCCTGCGCAAAGCAGGCGATGTCCGCGGCGGATGGATTGCCGATCGCGTCCCCCGCGGCGACCGATTCGCTGACCTCGAGGACAGTGGCCTTGAATTTGATGCCCGCCTCATTCGTCTCGTTGAAATCGCCGATCTGCTTTTCGGTGAGCGTCTTGGTGCCCTCCCCCACCCAAACGGTGATCTCGTAGTCGTACCCGCCGCCACCGCAGGCACAGAGCCCGATCGCGGGGAGGGTAAGCAGTGCGCTCAGAAGTAGCGCGGCAGCTCTTTTCCTCATAGCTTTATCTCCTTATCATTTTAAAATCAGCTTTCTGCATGCTCTCTTCCTCAGTCCTTAGCTTGGGAAGAGCGTTTGTGTACTATGCCCCATCGTACACACGGGGCAGGGCGGCCCCGCCCCGAAATTCTTCAAAGCTTGTACCCGTCGAACGAGGGAAGCTTGCGGCCCTCATAGTCGAAGAGGCACTGGTTCGCCCATTCGTTGCGGGTGGATTTCTTCTTGCCCGCCTCGGCATACCGCTCGGCGTCGCCCGTGTACTCCATGGCCTCCTCCGAGGCCCAGCAGATCCCGTCCCCGGGGATCCATAGCGGTTCCCAATAGTAGACGCCCTCGATGCCGTGCTGCTTAGCAAGCTTTAAAAAGTCCTCCACAAAGCGCACCTGCCCGTCGGGGGTGAGAGGATATTCCTTGGTGAAGCCCAATGTCTCCAAATTGTCCTCGCTGACGACAAGCTGTGCCCCGCCATGCTCGTTTTTGATATAGTCCTCTGCCGTAAATGCGTACCCGAGCTCCACGACCATCTGCCGTTTCCCGAATTTCTTGCACATCTCGACGTTTGCAAAGAACATGTCGAAGGTCCCGTGCCAGTAGGGATAATAGCTGTAGCCGATGATGTCGTAATCGACGCCCGCCTCCTGCATGTGCGTCAGATATTCGTTGTAGATCCTCTGATCGTAGCTCTTTTCGAGATGAAGGATGATCCCCGCCTGCGGATACACCTCCCTGCACGCCCTGACGCCCGCCTTATAGAGCGCGATGAGGCTCTCGTAGTTGGTGCGGCTGCCGTCGGGCTGCTCGATGAGCCTCCCGACAGGCCAGAGCATGCCGTTTGTGATCTCGTTGCCGACCTGAATGTAGCTAAGGTCGATCCCCTCCCTTTTGATGGCTCTGAGCGTCTCCCCCGTATAGGTATAGACCGTCTCCGCCATTTCCTTTAAATCGCGTCCCCGCCATGCCTTTGGAATGGTCTGCTTGCCGGGGTCTGCCCAAAAGTCCGAATAGTGAAAATCGAGCATGAGCCTATAGCCCTTGCTCCCCGCAAGCCTCGCAAGACGCAAAAAGTTCTCAAGATCGCAGTTGCCCGCAAGGTAGGGCTTGCCGTCCTCCGACCTCGGGTCCACCCAAAGACGGATACGCATCCCCTCCACGCCGTTCATGCGGAAGAGGTCAAGCGGGTCCACCTGCGCTTCCCCGTCAAAGTACCCCGCTCCGTGCTCCAATTCCTCAAGATAAGTCGAAACATCGATCCCCAAATGCATAAATTACTGTTCCCCCGCAATATGTTTTTTGAATCTCGGCGGCTCGTTGTCCGCGCCGAACTCCTCGACGCGCTCCCTGAGCCTTCCGTATTTTCCCTTGTACTCCTCATTGAGGCGAAGCACCTCCTCCTCACTGCCGCGGAAGCAGCAGCGGAGACAGTAGTATTCTCCTTTTTCGCCGTCATAGAACATATCCATGTCGATGTCCCGCATAAAGCAGCGCGGACAGCGGTAATTCAGTCTGCCCTTTGTAGCCTGAGCCATGTCTCAAGTCCTCCCCTTGCGATTGTTTTTCTTGCTCTCAGATGATAGACGGGAGAGAAGGCGATGCCCTCCTCTGCGAAAAATTCGTCCGCCTCTCCTTTCAGCTCGATGCGGGTACAGATCTGCGGAAGGACGGCAAATGCCCCACCCATGTCCGCGATCCCCCTTCCGCGATAGCTGTACTGAAGACGCTTTTCCCCTGCGCCGAGCGTGACGTCCGTCATGTCGGGCTGGTACTCCGTCGTGCCGAAGCCGCCCGTCAGGTACTCCTCGAGGGTGACCTCCTCGCCGTGCAGATCGTTTAAAATTTCCCGCCGCGTCCTCATCCTTCCCGTGCCCTCCTCGAAGAAGAACACGGAGCGGATCTGAATCTCCAGCCCGTCGAGCGTCACGGTGACGGGGTCTGCCGTGAGCTCCACGCCGTCCTCGAGCTTTTTGAATGTCGCCATGGTTTTGCACAGGCACAGATCCGCAGTCTGCCCGCGGTAGGAAACCCTGCAGGATTTCACCGTTCCCGCGCCCGCATAGTGGGTGAAATACCCTGCGCGGTAGTTCGCCTGAATGAGGTAAGGGTACGAGGCGTCATAGACATTCTCCGTCCCGATGCCCGTTTTTTGCTCGATGCGGGCGATATAGGGGCGCAGGTCGATCATCGCGCCGCCTTGGTTAAAGTCAAGGCAGCAACGCATATTCGGGTCTGCGTACCAAAAATACTCCTTTTCGCTCCCGTAGAGGATATCCTTCCAAAGGGCACACTCGGCACGTCGATAGTCGGGATGGATCTCGCGGTAATAGTCCGCAAGCTCTGCCATCGTCAAATCGATGCACAGTCCCTCTTTTTTGAGTTTGCCGTAGTACTTCATGACGTCCTTGTAGGATTTTGCAAGGCGTTCGTAGGGGGATTCCCATCTGCCCGCCTTGTTCAGCCAACCGGGGCCGACAAACATCATGTTATAGCAGAATCCGTCGTTGTATTTGGCAAGATGCCGATACTGATCGATGAGGTTGTAGAGGTAAGGATATTCGGTCCCCTTTTCATCTTCATAGTAGATCATGCCGCGGAGCACGTTCTGCGGGTGGGTGCCGAAGTTGGAGCCGTTCCCGTCAAAGCAGGCCATGAGGTCGCGGGAGAGGTGCGGAATCGCCACAATGCCGCTGTCGTCCTTCTCATCGCTTGCGGGGCAGTGGGAATTGACTTTGGAAGGGATCCAAGGGTTCCACGGACCGCCGTCCATGAAAGTATACCAAGAGTTGTTGCAAGTGTGGTAGGCCTTAGGTCCTTCTTCCCAACAAGTTGCCACGGCGCACTTCACGCTCGGATATTTTTCTTTGATATAGTTGATGGTGAACGCGTCGAGAAAGTAGCTGCCCGTGGATTCCGGATAGAACCCAAACTTCTCATAGAACAGTCCGAAACAGTCGTCTACGATCTCTTTCTTCGTCTCCTCGTCGAACATCCAGATGCAGAAGTCCTCAGTCTTGTACTTCTCTTTGAACTGTTTGCAGGGAAGTCCCAAAAGGGACAGTCCGATCTCGTCGCCGTACTTTGCATGATGCTCCTTCGCGATCTCTACGATCTCGTCCGAAAATAGCGACGCATAGGTGACCTGGATGGTCGTCTTCAGCCCCTGCTCGTGGGCGCATTGCTGCTGAAACAGGAAGATATCGAGCGATTCGTCCTGCACGTCTCTTTTCCCGCCGAGGGCCCTCTCCGCATACTCGGGCGAGAGCTCGGGACGGTGAATGATATTGAGTGCCAATTTCAAAATAGCTACCTCTCAGGTTGGATTTTTTCAGATGATAAGAAAATGTCGATTTTATCATAGAGATTATACCATAACGGCCTATTCATTACTACCATCATCCGTTCAGGAATACCTTGCTTTGTAAAAATACTTCGAAAAATTTATTCATTCGACGAAAATTTTTTTCATAATAGGGACGCGGGCGCGAGAGGCCTTCCCAAAAAAACAATCGCCTGCAGATTGCTCCGCAGACGATGTCAGGGGGGAAAGTATCACAAACCGCGCAAGTTCAGCGCGGGTTGTAACCGTTGGGATTTTTTTGCTGCCAATTCCAAAGGGATGCGCACATTTCGTCAATGCCGAGCTCCGCCCTCCAACCGAGCTCGCGCTCTGCCTTGGAAGCGTCCGAATAGCATTCTGCAATATCGCCCGCCCTTCTCGGCTTGATGGCGTAGGGAAGCGGGTGCCCGCAGGCCCTTTCAAAGGCATGAATGACGTCGAGAACGCTATACCCCTTCCCCGTGCCGAGATTGTAGGTATAGACGCCATTCTTGTTGAGTTTATCGATGGCGGCGACGTGCCCCTTGGCGAGATCGACGACGTGGATATAGTCGCGGACCCCCGTTCCGTCGGACGTGGGATAATCGTTCCCGAACACCCCCACTTCCTGCAATTCTCCGATCGCCACCTTGGCGATATACGGCGTGAGATTGTTGGGAATGCCCTTGGGGTCCTCGCCGATGAGCCCGCTCTCATGTGCCCCGACGGGGTTAAAATAGCGGAGCAGGACAACCGTCCATTCGGGATCTGCCGCGTAGACGTCCTTCAGAATCAGCTCCTGCATATACTTCGAGGTGCCGTAGGGATTGGTCGTGCCGCCGACCTCGCAGCCTTCATCGAGCGGCAATTTTTTCGGCGTACCGTAGACCGTTGCAGACGAGGAGAAAACGATTTTTTTGCACCCATGTCCGCGCATGACGTCCAAAAGTGCGAGTGTGCCGCCGATGTTGTTGTCGTAGTACTCGATGGGCTTTTGGCAAGATTCCCCCACCGCTTTCAGCCCCGCAAAGTGAATGACCCAATCTATCTTTTGTTCCCCGAAGATGCGCTCAAGGAGCTCCCTGTCGCGCACATCGCCCTCGTATACCGCGATCTTCCTCCCCGTGATTTTTTCCACCCGTCTGAGGCTCTCGGGGGAAGCGTTGGAATAGTTATCGATCACGACGACTTCATACCCGCTCCCGAGAAGCTCCACCAAGGTGTGGGAGCCGATATATCCCGCGCCCCCTGTCACTAAAATCCTCATCCGCGATACCTCCTGTTATTTTATTTTCTGAAATTTTGGTCGTCTGCACAATACAAAATTCATAATTTGACAAATTTTGTATGTCTGTACTATATAAAACATTTGACTTTTTGAGTTTTATATGCTACAATGACACAAAAAGGAGAAAACTATGATCCGTCGGACAAAATATTTAGACAAAATCATACCCTTCATCGATAAACCGCTCATCAAAGTCATTATCGGTGTACGTCGGAGCGGGAAAACCGTTCTGCTCTCCCAAATTGCGGACATCATTTCCGAACGCGTAGGGAAATCGCAACTTCTCTCCATCAATTTCGAGTCCTTCCAAAACAGACATCTGCAGGACGCCGACCGCCTCTATGCGTATATCCGCGAGAGGAGCAGCGCCGTCGAAGGCAAGCGCCTCTATCTCTTTCTCGATGAGATTCAAGAAGTGGACGGTTGGGAGAAAGTCATCAACTCTTTGACCGTCGATATCGACTGCGATATCTATCTGACGGGTTCCAACTCCAATCTGCTCTCGGGGGAGCTTGCGACCTACATCGCGGGCAGATACGTCCATTTCACCGTCTACCCGTTTACTTTCTCGGAAATCAAACAATATTACACCGAGAATCTGTCTACGGGCGAGACACAACGCTCCGACGAGGAGCTCTTTGACGAATATCTCCGCTACGGCGGACTCCCGCAACGGCTTCTTTTGAACGAAGAGGAACCTGTTCGTTCCTATCTTGACGATGTATTCAATACCATCGTCATGAAGGACGTCATTGCGAGGAATAGGATCTCCGATGTAGACCTTTTGCAGCGGCTGACAGCGTTTCTTCTCGACAACGTCGGCAATCCCTTCTCGGCAACTTCTATCGAGAAGCGGCTCAAGGCTGAGGGCGTTCCCACCACGGTCGCAACGATCATGAACTACATCGCCGCCCTAAAGAATGCAATGGTCGTTCTCACGGCAAGACGGTTTGATTTGAAAGGAAAGGCATTCCTTTCGACCAACGAGAAATATTTTGCGACCGACCTCGGGCTCCGCAACCATGTGAAAAGTTCGGAAGCGGTCGATTACAATAAGCTATATGAAAACGTCGTCTATCTTGAGATGCTCTCCCGCGGATATGAGATCAGCGTCGGGAAAATCGGCGAATATGAGGTAGATTTCATCTGCACCAAGAACGGTCAGAAGATCTACATTCAAGTCGCTTACCTTCTCGCGGACAGCTCCGTCGTGGATCGAGAGTTCCGTCCCCTTCTGAAGATCGAAGATAACTTCCCCAAATACGTCATTACAGGTGATCGGCACGATTGCTCGGCTAAGGGCATCATCCACAAGAACATCATCGACTTCTTGCTGAACGCCTGACACGAAAGTTTTGATAATCTACTGTAAAAACTTCCTTATTTGGGGGAGTTTTTATAGTTTGCTATAAAAACTTTTCCTTATATCTCACGATAGGTGAGACCATCTCCGATCTTCACATCATAACAGGTCGCGTCGTAGCCCGTTTCTTGTTTGTAACGGTCGCAGACTTTTCGTTTGAAATCCTCGACGGCGGCAGGCTTGACGAGATTAACCGTGCAGCCGCCGAAACCCGCGCCCGTCATCCGTGCTCCCGCACAGGCGGGGTGATCCCACGCGGCATGGGCGAGGCTGTCAAGTTCCTTCCCCGTCACTTCGTAGAGCTGTTCGAGGGATTTGTGCGATTCGGTGAGAAGTTCGCCGAATTTTTTCATGTCGCCCCTCTTCATTGCCTCAACGGCTTGTCGGACCCGCTCACACTCATCCACCACGTGTTTGGCGCGGCGGTAAATCGTTGCAGGCAGTCCCGTTCTGTACTCCAACAGCTTGAAGGGGCGAACATCTGCAAGGCATTCGATATCCAGTTTTCGTTTGAGAATGGAGAGTGCCGTCTCTGTCTCCTCTCTTCTCTCGTTATACTTGCTCTCTACAAGCGCGTGGGGCTTGTTGGTATTGATAATGATGAGCGAATACTCCCCCGTGTCGATGGGGATCTGTTCGCACTCAAGCGTCTTGCAATCGAGGAGCATCGCGTGTCCCGATCTTCCGCAGGCTGAGGCATACTGGTCCATGATGCCGCAGTTCACTCCTGCAAACTCATGCTCTGCCTTCTGTGCGAGAAGGGCAAGCTCCACGGGAACGGGAAGCTCCCCCGCGACAAGAGCAAGGGCGCCGAGCGTTGCAACTTCAATTGCCGCCGAGGAAGAGAGACCGCTGCCGAAGGGGACCTTGCAATCGATGAGAAGATCACAGCCCTTGAGTTCATGCCCCGCTTCTCTCCAAAAATAGGCGCATCCTGCCTGATATTTGGCGTGTTTGTAGGTACGGTATTGATTTAAGTTTTTGATGTCGAGCGGGATCTTATCGGGCAAGTCCGTCCATGCAAGGTTGATGAAGTCCGTTCCGTTCGGGCGGGCGTAGACAGTACATTTTAAGGACAAGGCGCAGGGCAGAACCTTCCCGCCGCAGTAATCGACGTGTTCGCCGATGAGGTTGACCCTCCCCGCCGCCGAGACCTTAAATTGATACTCTTCTCTTGTTCTCATAAATGAAACCCCAACTCTGTCATAAACCAAACGGTCTGTCGTTTGTCTTTGAACACGGCCGTATTCTCTAAGATCCGATTGCAAATGGAACCCAATTCCTCGCGCATGGCGGTTTTTGCGGCACCCATGTCCGCGATCGCCCCTTCGCGTTTTATGATTTCGTCATAGACAAGTCTGAACTCTTCAAGCTCTTCGGGGAGCGGTTTCCCCTCTGCAAGAACCTTCTCGATTTCACCGAGCTGCCCCTCGAGCCGCCCGGGGAGAATGAACAGCCCCTGCGCCTCGATGAGCCCGATGGATTCCTTTTTTATCATGTGATATTCGGGATGGGCATGGAATACGCCGTCAGGAAACTCCTCGCTCGTGATGTTGCTGCGGAGAATAATGCTCATCTCGTAGCCGCGCCTTGTCCTGACGACGGTCGGACTGATCGCATTGTGAACCCCCTTTTCATCCGCGGGAATGATGCCGAGCGCACGATTTTCGTATGTTTCCCACTTTACGCGGATACTCTCTCCGATCTCCTCGATGTCGCTGCGGTTTCTTGAGACGATTCTGATGACCGTTCCCGCCCAATCCACGATTTCGACGACCGTCTCGGGGAATTTTTCGCTTTGCATGGTATAGACGGACCCCGCCGTGAACATGGGAAGAATTTCGCCGCCGCCCTGATAATGGTCGTGGGCAAGGACGCTCCCGCCGATGCGCTCGAGCGGCGCGTTGCAGCCGATGAAGTATGCGGGAAACATATCCACAAAATCCATGAGCCGCGTAAAGGTGCCGCGATCGATGTGCATGGGAATGTGCTTATAATTGACGGCAATGCCGTGCTGATTGAAATACCCGTAGGGCGAATATTGCCAAAACCACGGCTCCCCACCGAGGGTGATGTCAACGGTGCGAAGGGTACGCTTCGATCTTCCCGCAAAACCTTCGTTCTCGTGACAGATATTGCACTTGGGATAGCCCGTCTTGGTGGAATTGCCGCTGACCGCCTTCTTGGGGTCGCGGAACTCGGGTTTCGACTTGTTGATGGTTATGATGAGCCCTTGCGAATTGAATCGGGGATTTTTGTCAAGGATTGCTTTTTTGACGTAATCGCTTTTGACGCTGTACCCGTAGAACCATTCGAGTGCAGCCCTGCTGCCCTCGTCCTCTTGTTTCGTATCGAAGATCGACTGCACATCTTTGGGAGAGAGCATCAACTCCCCCATCACGGCGTCGCGGTAATACTCCGTCTCTTCGGGCAAAAAAAGCCCCGCCGCAATGCAGGCCGCAGAAAATTCGTCGAGCAGTCTCTCGGGCGTTTCGTCCGTCATGCTATTTTCCGACAATTCCCCCGCATATGCGTCCAACCCGAGCAGCCGAAAAACCCCGTTCCGAACGTAGTCAACGTTCTTCTTCGGCAGAGAAAGCTCCCTCTCCGCATATCCGAGGAGCACCTCGATCGTCCGATAGACCTCTGTCATTTCCGCAAAGCCCTCTTTTGCGGCGCATCCGACAGCCGCATCCATGAAAAAATGATTGTTTGTGCAAAAATTCACTTGCAAATTTCTCGATAATGTGTTAGAATCGTGGTATAAAATTCTCGATTTGGTGTAAAAATCAGATTTTAAAAATCTCGATTTGGTGGTCTCTATGTTGAAACGTAAAATTTACGACAAGCTTCTCGAATGGAAAAAGTCCTCTGCGGGCAAGACCGTTCTTCTCATCGACGGCGCACGGCGGGTCGGAAAGAGCTACATTGCCGAGGAATTTGCAAGGAACGAATATGAGTCCTATATCCTGTTGGACTTCAACCGCGCTGCAAAGTCTGTCCTCGACCTCTTCGACGCCTATCTCGACGATCTTGACACTTTCTTTCTCTTCCTATCGCAGTATTACGGCGTGAAGCTCGTTGAGCGGAAGTCGCTTATCATCTTCGACGAAGTGCAGCTCTTCCCCCGTGCGCGGGCGGTGCTCAAATATCTCGTTGCGGACGGAAGATACGATTACATCGAGACGGGTTCGCTCATGTCCATCAAAAAGAACGCAAAGGACATCCTCATCCCCTCCGAAGAGCGGCATGTGCGCATGGTCCCGATGGACTTTGAAGAATTTTTATGGGCAATCGGGAGTGATATTACGGCAGAATTTTTACGCACCTGCTTCGAGAAGCGTTTGCCGCTCGGACAGGCGCTTCACCGCAGGGTCATGGACTGCTTCCGTCAATATCTCATCGTCGGCGGGATGCCCCAAGCCGTTTCGGAATATGTCGCCACGAAGGATTTCGCACGGGTCGATGCCGTAAAGCGGGGCATTTTGGAGCTTTACCGCGCCGATATTGTCAAACACGCCGTAGGCTATGAAATGAAAGTGGAGAGCATCTTCGACGAAATTCCCGCGCAGCTTCAAAAGCACGAGAAGAAGTTCAAGCTGTCCTCTTTGAAGAAAGCGGCGCGGTTCCGAGAGTACGAGGACGCCTTCTTTTGGCTGACGGACGCCATGATCGTCAACCCCTGCTACAACACGACCGCACCCAGCATCGGTCTCAAGCTCAACATGGACCGCATGACCTTGAAGTGCTATATGGCAGACACGGGACTTCTTTTGAGCCACGCCTTCGACGAAAATTCCATCGTCTCCGAAGAACTCTACAAAAAACTTCTCTTCGACAAATTGGAAGTCAACGAAGGGATGCTCGTGGAGAATATCGTCGCGCAGATGCTTGTAGCCAATGGGCATAAGCTGTACTTCTATTCCTGTCCGACGGAACCCGACCCCGCATCGAGAATGGAGATCGATTTTCTCATTGCAAAGAGCAAAACGACTGCCCGCCACAACATCTCACCCATCGAAGTGAAATCGGGCAAGAACTATACCCTCTCTTCGATCAAGAAATTCATCGCTAAATTCGGGGAACAGCTTTTTGTTCCCTATGTCCTTCATTCCTCCGATCTGAAAGTGGAGGACGGGATCGTCTATCTCCCTCTCTATATGGCGATGTTCCTGTGATCCCCCTTGGGCAGGCAGGGGTGTGCCCTTTTTCGGAAGGAGGGATCTACAGAGGCTGTATTCATTCTATCACAGGCGGGCGGGGACTGTCTACCATGAATCGTTCAAAAATACCATTGATTGGAAAAATTTTTTTGAAACGCTTGCTTTCCGAGAAGTGATTTGATATAATAAGCCCATGAATCTGAGAAATGTCTATGAAACTGCGGAGCTGAGAAGGCTGTTGACGGTCTTTTGCGATCTCACCGAGATCACCATCACCCTCTTCGACGCAAACATGACCCCGATCATCGACGTCAATGCGGGGCCATGGAAAAACTACTGCTCCACCATCGGGGACGACCCAACCCTTCTGAGCCTTTGCAAGCAGTGTGACGCCGCCTATGCGGAGGAGGCACGCAAGAAAAAGGGCCTTGTGATGTACACCTGCCATGCGGGGATCGCGGAGGCGGTCCTGCCCATCGAATCGGAGAGCACGCCCACCGCATACCTCATGATCGGAAAATTCCGCGACGTGGACCGCAGGCTCTCATCCCCCGAGCTCGTCGAGGAAAAAGCGGAGGAGCTTCATCTCGACAAGACAAAGATGCTCAAATATTGGGAGGAATTGCCCCTTCTCGACAGCAAAAAGATGAACAACGCCATTGAGCTCATGCGGCTTATCACCAACGAGATCATCAACGAGAAGCTCATCCGCGTCGCCAAGACCGCGTGGACGGAGAGCGTGACGGAGTACATTCAGGAGCACATCGGCGAAAGCATCACGATCGACGATCTTCTCGCGGTCACGGGGCAGAAGCGGCACGTTTTATACGCCTACTTCAGGCAATACTTCGGCGTCAGTCCCAAGGCATACATCGACCAACAGCGTTTCATCAAGGCAAAGGCTCTTCTTGAGAACACACAGCTGCCCATCGGCAAGATCAGCGAGGCACTCGGCTTCTGCAAGGAGGACGTCTTCTCGAAATTCTTCAAGGAAAAGATGGGCATGGGCATGACCCCGATGCAATACCGAAAGCAAAAACGCTTGCAACCCAATTAAAACAGTGTTATAATTCAATCATTATGGTAAAAGCAGAATTTTACGAGGAAAAGCTGCAGCGATATATCTCCCTTTTGCATGAGATCGTGGATACCTCGATCGCGATATACGATACCCGCTTTTTGCCCATCGTCGAGACGGACGCCGCCTCGGATCGCGGCGTGCGAGTGGAAAACATCAAAAAGAGGCTCTCGGACGGAAAGCAGTCGCCCGCGATCTGGTTTTTGCCCGATGAGACTGCAGAGGTGGCGGTCCCGCTTTTTCATGAGGAGACGCTGTTTGCCTATGCATGGATCGGAGAGCTCTATTTCGAAGCGAATGCAAACCCGCACACCCATCAGATGCGGGAGAACCGTCCCGTCTATGACAGACGCTCGATACGGGACATCATGGAGATGATCGAGCTCGGCGTCAACCTCTTTTTGCGCGACCTCTATGAGCTCGACCCGCAGCTGAAAAATAAAATCGACGCGGTCATTGCCGCAAATCTCGACAAAAAGATCACCTTCCGCCTTCTCAGCAGCGAGACGGGGGTCGATATCAAGCTCCTCCGCACCTTCTTCGGCGAGGAGCTGCAGTGCGGGCTTCCCGACTACCAGCGCATGAAAAAGCTTGAGGCCGCCAAGGAGTGGCTCGAGGGGACAGAGCTCTCCGAGGCCGAGATCGCCGCAAGGGTCGGGCTCTCCGAGGAAAAGCTCCTTCAACTCTTTCTGAAGGCCGAGTCCCTCTCCCCCGCCGCCTACCGCGCCGCACGCCGAAGCTGATGCCAAAAGGGGGGCAAGAGGTCCCGTCATTTCTATGAATTAACGAAAAAAACCGTCACATATGTGGCGGTTTTTGATATTTTAAAGAAAATTTTACAAGCAGGACTCAGCCCAAGCGGGTGAGGGAGAGGATGCAAGAAAAGGGGATGGCCGTACCGTCCGAAAAGTTAAGCTTTTGCGCAATATCATCGATTTTTTTGAGGGTGCCGACCCTTGTCAGATAGACCCCGCCCGCCTTTTTGTTGTCGGGAAGAAAGTAGGTGACGGAGGCCTCATCCCCCGTTGCAAGGGAGAAGAGCAGCTCGCCGAGCTCCGTCCTTCTCTCCTCGGTGAGCTCGATCTCCCGCTCCGTTTCGCGGGCGGTCTCGGCGATCACGTCGTCATACCCCCTCAAGGCGGCAAAGGAGGAAAACTGGGCGGCCCGCTGCAGGCTCGTCATGTGCGGACGGGTGCTTGACTTCGGATGGGGAAGGTCGATAATGTCGTCATATTTGCCGCTCATTTTTTATGTCCTCCGATCTGTTCGTTCCGTTCCCGCGTCGTGGCTCCCTCCTCGAGGTTCATCCCCTTGAAAAGGGCATTTTTGCCGTACTTGCTCTGCACGCCGAGAGTCGCCTCCTGCACGCGGCGTTCCTTCTCCAGCGTCTCCTCGTGCGCCCTGCGCCGTTTTTCCTCCGCTTCATAGTCGGTGAAAAGGTCCATTTGCTCGCCCCTCTCCGCGGGAACGGCCTCATCGGGCAGAACGTCATTTGCAACGACGGACATGCGCCGCACGAGAAGGCTCGGATCGACGATGCGCTCATACAGCCGCACGACCGCAGCCATGATCTCCCGCGTGGAGGAGGTGTAACCGCCGAGATTCTCCGTTCCCGTGGCGGGCTTGGGGACAGGCCTGCCGTAGTGGTCGGCTACGATCTCGCCGCGGTATTTGCCCGTCCTCAGATTCTCGGTGTCAAAACCGACATACAGCCCCATCTGGCGGGTCTTGAGCCGCTTTGAGACGAGCTCGAGGACGAGAAGGTCGGTCATTTCCTTGGCGATGAGCTTGCCCTTTTCGGCCGTATATGCGGAGGAAAGCACCTGACCCGAGCTCAGACTGTTTGCGGCGGGACGGTAGGCCTTGATATCCGCGATCGTGCAGGGCTCCCAGCCCCATGCATGGTCGATGAGAAGCTCCGCATTCACGCCGAAGAGCTTATACAGCAGGTCCTCATTTCTGAGACTGCAGCGGGCGACGTCCCCCATCGTAAAGAGCCCGTTTGCCTCGAGCCTTTTCGCATATCCCCCCCCCACGCGCCAGAAATCGGTGAGCGGACGATGCTCCCACAGCAGCCGCCTGTAACCCATCTCATCGAGAGCGGCGATGCGCACCCCGTCTGCATCCGCGGGGGCATGCTTCGCGACGATATCCATGGCGACCTTGGCAAGATAGAGATTCGTCCCGATGCCCGCCGTCGCCGTGATGCCTGTTTTTTGAAGGACCTCGCGGATCATTCTGACGGCAAGCTCGTGCGCAGTGAGCTTGTAGAGGCCGAGATATCCCGTGACGTCGAGAAAGACCTCATCGATGGAATAGACATGGATGTCCTCGGGAGCGATATATTGGCGGTAAATGTCAAAGACGGACGCGCTGACCTGCTCATACATGGCCATGCGGGGCGGGGCGACGATGTAGGCGGCCTCGAGAAAGGGGTCGGCCAAAAGCTCGCTTTTGCGGCTGGAGCTCCCCGTCAATTTGCGGGAGGGAGATTTCTCTCTGCGTGCACGGTTGACCTCCTTCATCCGCTCCACGACCTCAAAAAGGCGGGGCCGTCCGGGGATGCCGTACTCCTTTAGCGACGGGGAAACGGCGAGGCAGATAGTCTTTTCCGTCCGTGTGCTGTCCGCAACGACGAGATTGGTGTCAAGCGGATCCAGCCCCCGCGCCGCACACTCCGCGGAGGCGTAAAAGGATTTTAAGTCGATCGCGACATATGTTTTTTCCATCTTGCCCCCCTTTTCTACAGTATACCACGTTTTGTAGATTTTGTAAAGGTCATCACGGTACGAGGAAAATACACGGTACTACCCACCATGGGCGCACAGCAGGGCGGGATGAGAATTTTGAATTTAAAATTAAAAATTTAAAATTAAAAATTGCGGTGGGGGAAGTGAGAATGAAGGCTTGTTATCTGCGGGCCATTCCAATTATGTCATGGTGAGCACCGTCGAACCATCACCTTATTATTTTGAATCACCCCCTCCCCTACCCCTCCCCCTCAAGTATGAGGGGGAGGGCGAGCT
>CANQWI010000011.1 GCA_947627515.1 uncultured Clostridia bacterium | reverse complement strand
GAGGGGAGCCAAGAATAAGGTGATGGTTCGACTACGCTCACCATGACCGATTGGGAATGAACCCCCACCCCTACCCCGCCCCCTTAGAAAGGGGGCAGGCGAGAGGAAGGACGTCATTAGAACGGCCCGTAGATAATAAGCCTTTATTCCCAATCGTCAACCGCAATTTTTCATTTTTAATTTTTAATTTTTAATTATTTCGTACCCTTCCTTGCTGTCCTTTACGGTGTAGCCGAGAGATTTTAAGGTCTCGCGGAGTTCGTCGGAACGGGCCCAGTCCTTATTTTGGCGGGCCGCCCATCTCTCCTCGGCGATCGCCCTGACCTCGGCGGGGATGTTCTCCTCCTTTTTTGCATAGGCACTGAGGTATTCCTCCGCGTCCATGCAAAAAAGCCCCAAGAGCCCGTAGGTCGCCCTGATCTGATTGGTCATTTTGCGTGCCGTGGGGTCATTTTCGGACAATAAGCGTGAGATTTCCTTGAAATACCCATAGAGGTCCGAGAGCGCGAGGGCGGTATTGAAGTCGTCGCTCATGGCCGCATCGAACCTCTCGTCGATGGCGGGGTACAGCCCCTTTTCATCGGGAAATGCTCTCTCCGCCCTGTCGATGAGGGTGTAAAAGCGGACAAGGTGCCCCTCCGCGTTCGGGAAGAGGTCGTCCGTGACGTTGATGTCGGCGCGGTAGTTCATCGAGAGGAGCGCAAACTTGAGTGCCTCGTCGGAGTACTTGTCGAGAATGTCGTCAAGGAGCAGGACGTTGCCGAGGGACTTACTCATCTTCTGCCCGTTGATCTTGATGAGGCCGTTGTGCGTCCAGTATTTGGCAAATTTTTTGCCCGTGAGCGCCTCGGACTGGGCGATCTCGTTCTCATGATGGGGAAAAATGAGGTCCCTGCCGCCGCCGTGAATGTCGATCTGATCCCCGAACGCGGCCCTGTTCATCGCAGAGCACTCGATATGCCAGCCCGGCCTGCCCTTGCCCCACGGGGAGGCCCAGCCGATCTCCCCCTCCTTTGCGGCCTTCCAGAGGGCAAAGTCGTAGGCGTTTTTCTTGCATTCGTCGTTGTCGACGCGGACGCCGTCGAGCATATCCTCCTTGTCGCGGCCCGAGAGCTGCCCGTAGGCGGGATAGCTGTCGACGTCAAAGTACACATCCCCGTTGCCGGGAGCGTAGGCATGTCCCTTTTTGATGAGCTCCTCGATAAAATGAATGATATTGTCGATATTTTCGGTGGCCTTGAGCCAAAGAGTGGGCTCGCCGATGTGCGCTCTTGCCATGACGGCGTCGATTTTTTCGATCATCATGGCGGCGTATTTGTCGGCGGGAATGCCCGTCTCGTGGGATTTTGCGATGATCTTGTCGTCCACGTCGGTGTAGTTGCGGGCGTAGGTCACATCGTAGCCGAGCTTTTCGAGAAATTTGCGGAAGACATCATAGATGATGGCCTGATAGGCATGTCCGATGTGGGCCTCTCCCGAAACGGTGATCCCGCAGGCGTACATTTTGACCTTTCCCTCCTCGATGGGGACGAATTCTTCCTTTTTCCTTGTCAATGAATTATAAATTTTCATGGTTTTTCCTTGAACTTGTTGTTTGCGGTGGCAGCAATATTGCGACGGTTCGACGGAGTGCGCCTCGACGCCGCCACCCGACCTCATCGCGTCTCAAACCCCTTCGGCCTGAAGGCCACTTCCCCTATAAGGGGCAGCAAGGGGGCCCTCCTCATCCCGCCCCGCGCGCATTCTATTTGTGACTAAGCGCGGCACGAGCACCGCCCTTGGTGCGAAGTAGCTTGTCGAAGGGTCACTGCAGAAAATAATAAGGTGATGGTTCGACTACGCTCACCATGACCGATTGGGAATGAACCCCCACCCCTACCCCGCCCCCTTAGAAAGGGGGCAGGCGAGAGGAAGGACGTCATTGGGATGGCCCGTAGGTAACAAGCCCTTATTCTTATTCTCCCCACCACAATTTTTAATTTTAAATTTTAAATTTTTAATTCTCAATCGCCCCACCGCAATTTTTAATTTTTAATTTTCACCACCCTTGCGGGGATGCCGACGACGGTGGCATGGGGCGGGACGGGGGAAAGAACGACGGCACCTGCGCCGACCCTTGCCCCCTCGCCGACCTCAAACCCGCCGAGCACCCTCGCTCCGCAGGAGATCACGGCGTTTTTTCTCACCGTGGGGTGACGCTTACCCTTCTCCTTCCCCGTGCCGCCGAGCGTGACGCCCTGATAGATCACGACGCCCGTCTCCACAACGGCCGTTTCCCCGATCACGACGCCCATGCCGTGGTCGATAAAGACGCCCGCCGCGATCCTTGCCGCAGGATGGATGTCGATGCCCGTTTTTCTCCTTGCATGCTCCGAGACCATGCGGGCAAGCAGCCGAAGCCCCCTTTTATGCAGGAAAAATGCCAGCCTGTGCAGCCGCAGTGCCCTGATCCCCGGATAGGTCAGAAGCACCTCGAGACGGGAGCGGGCGGCAGGGTCGTTTTTCATGGCGGCGTCGATGTCCGCCCTCAGCGCATTCCACACCCCACATTTTATGACAAAGAGGTAAGTTATGACAAAGGGGCGAAATTATTTACTTTATGGGCAGAGAGGTGATCTTGTATTCGTCGAGGCAGGCATGGATGAGGTCGTGCGAGAAGATCCTCTGCTCGAGCAAAAACCGCACGACGATGTCCCTCACGCTCCTCTCGTCAAACTCGTACCCGCAGGCGTTGAAGAGATTTTCGGTGTCCATTGCGGTAAAGCCGCAGGCGAGGGCAAGGGCGAGCACGGTGTTCTTCTCGGGGAAGAGGGTGCCCTTTACCATTTTTTTCCAGAATTTTTCCTCGACGGTGAGCATGCGCCCCGCCTCCTCCACGGTGAGGCTGTGCCCCGAGAGGATGCGCGGGAGCACCCTTGCAAAGGAGTACCGCTCGAACGGACGGCGCAGTTTTTCGGAAAAAGTCAGAAAGCGGAAGGAAAAGGTATAATCGGTGTCTGCCTGCTCCCTTTTCAAAAGGGCAAGCAGCTCCTCTCCCCGCTCCTGATGGTTGAGCCGCATGAGCGCGGGGTCCTTGGTCTGCACGCCGCCCTCCCTTGAGGGGGAGAGCAGCTCGGGCATCCTGTAGCCGTCGAGCGCGGCAAGACGCACATAATCGCTGTAGTGCGCCATGAAATACTCGTCGAGCGCGGAAATCGTCTGGTTCATACGCAGTTATTTTATCATTCCCGCCCGAAAAACGCAACTGTTTTCCGCAGGGCGAAACGCTTTCTTTGCACCGCGGAGCACTTGAATTATTTTTTAAGAAATTGTTAATTATTATCAATTTTCAATATATGAGAATAGTTTTCAAAAAAATTATCACAAAATTATTGGAAATCGTGCAATATTCAACATGTTTATGGCGAATCGTGAAAAAAACTTTGTGAATTTACTTGCAAACGCAAACCGATTATGTTATTATCTAACAGGAAAAGTATCAAAATTGATAAAGGGGGTTATACCATGAAACGGGAACGCATCGAGGAAATCGCCGACCTTTTGAACAAGCGCGGCAGATTGACACTCGAACAGCTGGATGATTTCTTTCCCAACGTCTCGCAAATGACCTTGCGGCGTGACCTTCTTCAGCTTGAACAGCAGGGACGCATCATTCGTGTGCGCGGCGGTGCCATGTCCGTCAAGGAAGTGCAGAAGGTCTCGGGCGAGCCCTATGCAAAAAAATCAGCCTCCAACGCCGACGCAAAACTTCGCATCGCCCAGAAGGCCTCCAATCTCATCGACGCGGGCTGCTCTCTCTTTATGGACGGCGGCACGACTGCCATGTGCCTTGCAAAGGAGATGCCCGACATCGACGTCCATGTCTTTACCAACGGCCTCGCCGTCGCAATAGAGCTCTCGCAGAAGAAGAACGTGAGCGTCACCGTCCTCGGCGGGCAGGTCATCAAGGACAATCTTTCCACGGCCTCCCCTGTCGCAAAGGATTATTTCGAGAATACCAACTTCGAGCTTGCGATCATCTCGGCGTCCGCATTCACGCCCGACATCGGATTCTCCTGTGGGTCGATGATCGAGGCCGACCTTCTCAAGATGGCACGGCAAAAAGCTAAGACGCTGTATATGATGCTCGACAGCTCCAAGATCGGGAAAATCATGCCGCACACCTTTGCACGGCTCGAGGACATCGACGTGCTCATCACGGACGACGACTTCCCCAACGACATGAAGGAGCTCTTCCGTCAGAAAAACATCGTGGTCATGTAACAAAAAAAGCTCTGTCCAAACACGGACAGAGCTTTTTTGAATTAAAAATTAAAAATTAAAAATGAAAAATTGCGGTTGACGATTGGGAATAAAGGCTTATTATCTACGGGCCATTCTAAAATCACGTCATGGTGAGCTCCGTCGAACCATCACCTTATTCTTGGCTCCCCTTGGGGGGAAATTTTGCAGTTCTGTCAAGAGTTGATAACTCTTGACGCAAAATTTTCTTGGCATTTGCCCATATGCACGGGCAAATGCTGACCGAATGCGGGGCTCTACCCGCATGAGAAGCTGTCACGCGCCCTTGCGTGATTGAGGGGTTTCGAAACCCCTTTGGCCTGAAGGCCACTTCCCCTACAGGGGCAGCAAGGGGGCCGCCGCGTCATTCTGAACAGGCGAGTGGGATGAAGAACGGCGACTTAACCTGCCCCGCGCGCATTCTATTTGTGACTAAGCGCGGCACGAGTGCCGCCCTTGGTGCGAAGTAGCGCAGCGAGTGGATCTCATCAAAACCCACGGACTCCAACAAGCTCGCTCTCTCCCTTTTGCGGGGATGGGTGCCAACAAGCTCGCCCTCCCCCTCATACCTGAGGGGGAGGGGTAGGAGAGGGGGTGATTCAAAATAATAAGGTGATAGTTCGACTACGCTCACCATGACCGATTGGGAATGAACCCCCACCCCTACCCCGCCCCCTTAGAAAGGGGGCGGGCGAGAGGAAGGACGTAATTGGAATGGTCCGTAGTCAACAGGCCTTTTTCCTAAATCTCGCCCCACCGCAATTTTTAATTTTAAATTTTAAATTTTTAATTTCGAATTTCACCCCTCCGACACAGTCACATACGCGCCCGTGTCGGCGTCCTGAAAGACGACGTAGAAGCCCTCTTCATCCGAATAGGGCGAGGCGGGCACGAACACGCTGTGCTCCCTCAGAGCGGGCTCCGGTGTTCCGCTCGTCGCAACGCACAGATAGCGCGGGATCCCCTCCTCATAGACGATGCCGATGAGCGATCCCCCGTTTCGCACCCATTCGGACTGCGGGAACGCCCATTTCAAACGGGTGTCGGGGGGATATTTTTTGAGCACGGCCATAAGCTCCTCCCTCACCTCTCCGTAATATGTAAGCGTGCCGCGGGGGAAAGAAGCTTCATCCTCTGCAGGAGTGCCGCCGCCCGCCGCTTTTTCTGCTTGCGGCAAAGGCGCAGCTTCCCCGCCTTCATCTGCATGAGACGGCGAAAAATAGTCTGCGTCGGCAATCGCCTCGTCGTCATAGGAGACTGCCTCGTCCCGAAAGGGCCTGTCCTTGGGAGGGTCCGGCAGCGGGACCCCGGGGGCGGTGGGGATATTGGGCGCGGGGGAGGCGGGGATCTGCGTGGGCGGCAGCGGGGTCGGAATCGGCTTTTTTCTTGCGGCCTCGGTCGGAAATTTCAAAAGCTGCGCAGGGTCGGCTCTTTCGCTCCCGCAGGCACCGAAGGCGACGGGCTCCGCCTCCGAACGGAAAAAGACGAGGAGGGCTGCAAAGCCGTTTTTGACCGACGGAGCCGCGGGGAGAATTTCTTCCTCAACGGGAAGGCAGAATTTTTGCCCGCCGATCTGCAAAACCAGCATATATCTGCCCTCCTTCAGCGCGGAGAGCCCGGGGAGACGGAGGGTAATGCGCAATGTCTCTCCCGTCCGCTCGGCATACACGACGCCCGAGAGTGCGCTCCCGTCTGCCGAGAATCCCTTCTTGATTTGTTTTAAAATACAGATGCGTTTTTCGTAGGCCATGCTATTCTCCTTTTCCCTACGATGATACCGCATTCTCCCTCGCGTTTCCTGTCGATTTTGCGCGATATTCTGCATTTTTTGACAAAGCTCCCGTACCCTTCTACGGACCCGCCGCGAGATTCTAACTTCGCGCTTCGCGCTCGTGCCGCGCTTAGCCACAAATAGAATGCGCACGGGGCAGGATGAGGGGGGAAACCCCTTGGGCCTGAAGGCCACTTCCCCTAAAGGGGCAGCAAGGGAATCCTGAATTTAAAATTAAAAATTAAAAATTGTGGCGGGGCGGGATTTAAAATGACACCCCCTCAGTCACCGTTGGCGACAGCTTCTCATGCGGGTAGAGTCCCGCATTCGGTCAGCATTTGCCCGTGCATATGGGCAAATGCCAAGAAAATTTTGCGTCAAGAGTTATCAACTCTTGACAGAACTGCAAAATTTTCCCCTATGAGGGGAGCCAAGGATAAGGTGATGGTTCGGCGAAGCTCACCATGACCGATTGGGAATGAACCCCCACCCCTACCCCGCCCCCCTTAGAAAGGGGGCAGGCAAGAGGAAGGACGTCATTAGAATGGCCCGTAGATAATAAGCCTTTATTCCCAATCGTCAACTACAATTTTTAATTTTTAATTTTCAATTTTTAATTTTCAATTTTTAATTCTCAATCCCCCCCCGCCGCATTTTTTCGTTTTTCGGGCATAAAAAAAAGACCTGCTCAGTCTTGAAGGATCTTGATTTCCTTTCCCTTTTTTTCGGCATAGCGAAGGGTATAGGCAGTACCGCCGCTGTCCCTCGTGCAGTAGGCAAGGACGAGATCGGCATGGTCCACCATATACCTGTCCCTTACGTTGAAGGCTCCGCGGTAATAGGCGGGGGAAAGCACGGTGACCTCATCGCACCACTGAAGGAGGCTCCTGTATTTTTCGCGCAGTTCTCCACGAAAGCCATCCCCGTGCCCCTTGTAGGGCTCGCAGGCGATAAGCTTGATCTTATATTTGCGTGCAAGCGAGACAAGACAGTCGAGGGCAAGCAGGTCAAACCCGCGTGCCATGCCGCAATAAAAGGTATCATACCCCTCGCGGATGGTCTCCTCGAGACAGTCATAGAGCTTATTGACGTCAAATGTCTCGGGCAGATCCCTGTGTCCCGTCAAAGCGCATTTCATTTCAGAGGTGACCTCCTTTCCAGCCCTCTTCCGCGTGGAAATTTCTGAGGGGTGGATGCTTTTTTTTCGCAATAGATGAGCATTCTCGCGCCGTAGCCGTCGGGCAGGTCATAGCGGACAAACCCGCTCCTGCCGCCGCCTAAGATCTCAAACGCGGGCAGCACCTCCCTGTACTCCTCCTCGCTGTCCGACTTGTAGGCAAGGAGCATTCCCCCTTTTTTCACAAGGGGCAGACAGTACTCGGAGAGAGTATTCAGCCGCGCGACCGCCCTTGCAAAGCAGACGTCGTACCTCTCACGGTACGTCTCCTGCCGTGCGAGCTCCTCCGCTCTTCCGCAGACGACCTCGACGTCCCCGAGCCCGAGGTCTCTCACGGCCGTGCGCAGAAATTCACACTTCTTCCCCGTGCTCTCGATGAGGGTGAGCTTCAAATCCTCCCGCACGAGCTTGAGGGGGATGGAGGGGAATCCCGCGCCCGAGCCGACCTCGGCGCAAACTGCATTTTTCTTCAAAAACCCCTCTCCCGCGAGGGAATCGAGGAAATGTTTGTGGAGAACCTCCTCTCTCTCCGTCACGGCGGTCAGGTTGAACCTCGCATTGTATGCAAGGAGCAATGCATAAAACGCGTCAAAGGCCTCTTTTTTTTCTTCGATCCTGCGCAGCAGTGCGTCGAAATTTGGTCCCTCGGCTTGCATACTCCAATTATAGCATACTTTTTTTTGTTTATCAACTGTTTGTGAAGAAAGGTGGAAAACTTTTTCCACAATGTGGGCTGCTCTGTGGATAGCCTCCCGATTTTCCCCTCTCTTCCCCTTTTTTCGACCCGCGGCGGGGAAAACCCGAAAAATTCCTTCCACAGGCCGCCCTTTTTCCACAGCCTGTTCACAGCTCCCTCCACAGGGCTGTCCACATCTTTTCTTTGCGACTGTTTTGTGAAATTTCTCCTTTTTGCTTGCCTTATCTTTC
The DNA here is from genome assembly GCA_947627515.1 of uncultured Clostridia bacterium. Taxonomy (GTDB): domain Bacteria; phylum Bacillota; class Clostridia; order Christensenellales; family Borkfalkiaceae; genus Gallimonas. The sequence continues at coordinate 23,676 of CANQWI010000011.1, read as the reverse complement.
GATTTTTGCTATAATAGGGACAAGCAAGCGGAAGATGTCGGGCTTGTCCACATTTCCACAGCCCTTATTATTATTGATATTATTTTATCTTTTAAAAATCCAACAATCACGGAGGGAAGGTTATGAAATTTGTCTGCGACGGCGCGACTCTCTCTGAGGCGGTCGTGAAGGTCTCCAAGGCGTGCGCGGTGAGAACAACTGCTCCCGTCATGGAGTGCATCAAGCTCGAGGCAAGCGGAGAGGAGGTCACCCTTCTTGCGACGGACGGAGAGCTTGCCATCTCCAAGACGATCCGCGCGGAAATTTTCGAGGAGGGCGGTATCTGCGTCCCCGGGAAGCTCTTTGCCGACTATATCGGGAAGCTGACGGATGAGGAGGTCGCCGTCTCGACGACGGAGAAGGGACTCGAGGTCCGCTACAAGGACGCCGCGTCCAATTTCCAAACCATCCCCGCAGAGGAATTCCCCAAGCTCAACCTCGGGATCGGGGAAAACAGCGTCGTTATGAATCAGAGGGAGCTCAGGACGATCATCGGCGCGACGGTGTTCTGCTGTGCGCAGGACGATTCCCGTCCCATTCTCAAGGGGTGTCTGCTCGAATTCAAAGACAGGCTCACCGCCTTTGCCCTTGACGGCTACAGGCTCGCTCTCGCGGACGCACCCATCCTCTCCAAGAGCGGCGAGACGACGGTGATCTGCCCCGCAAGGACGCTCACGGAGATCTCGAGGATGCTCACCGAGGACGAGGAGGAGATCACGATCTACACGGAGGGCGGGATGCTCCTCGTGCGGACGGAAGACCTCACCGTGCTCTCCCGTCTCTACAACGGCGAATTTATCAGAAGGGAGAACGTCATTCCCACCAATTTCCTGACGACGGCCCTGCTCAGGCGGGCAGAGCTCATCTCGGGCGTGGAGAGAGCGGCCATTTTTATCCGCGGAGACAAGAACAATCTCATCACCCTCGACATCGGCGGCGGGCTTGTGAAAATCTCCTCGAAATCGGAGTTCGGCGACATGACGGAGAAGGTCCCCGCCGAGATCGACGGGCCCGACCTCACCATTTCAATGAACGCAAAGTACCTTCTCGACGCCCTCAAGGCACTCGGGGAGGAAAGCGTCACCCTCTCCTTCGGCAGCGCGATCTCCCCCTTCGTTCTCAGGAACGCGGAGAAAAAAGACGCCCTGTATTTGATATTGCCCGTCAGAAACGCGCAATAATCGCTTGACGGAAGCGGTGAAATTCTTTATAATCTAAAAGAAATCCATAACCTTAAGGAGTAAAAGGCATGAAAAGAACGTATCAGCCCAAGAAGAGGGCAAGGAAAAAGGTCCACGGCTTCCGTGAGAGAATGAAGACGCAGGGCGGGAGAAAGACCCTCAAGAGAAGGAGAGACAAGGGCAGAAAGCACATCTCTGCCTGAAGAACATGCGCTGTCTGAGGCTGAAGAAGCAGAAGGAGATCACAGCCCTGAATAGAAGCGGAAAAAGGGTTTACGCGCCGACGCTCACCGTCGTCTACCGCCCCTCCGACCGTCTCGCAATGGCGGTCTGCGTGGGGAAAAAGCACGGCAAGAGCGTGCGGCGAAACCGCATCAAGCGGCTGCTTCGGGCGGCCTTTTCGCGGTATACGCCCTATCTTTCTCCCTGTGAGCTTCTCCTCATTCCGCATGTGAGCGAGAATTACTCGTTTGCGGATTTTTTGAGAGACATCGGAAAAATTCTCGAAAGAGAGCAGCTCATTGAACATTTGTCTTAAACAGCTTGCCGCGGCAAATTTCAGATATCTGCGGCGAACGATGTACATCCCCCTTTTGCGCGGGCTGTGCATCCGCATGATATGCTTCTATCAGAAGTATCTCTCGAAACATACCTGCCTCTACACCCCGTCCTGCTCGGAGTACACCAAGCGGTGCATCAACAACTGGGGTGTCGTCGTGGGAATTTTGCTTGGTATATGGAGGATCCTGCGCTGCAATCCCCTCTCCAAGGGGGGCTTCGATCCCGCACCCGAGGTGTTCTGGAAGCGCAGATGGCTCCTCTGACGGAGACGCTATGCAGCTATTTTCTTTGCTGAGTACGATCGTTCCCGACGTGACGGTCCTTCCCACGGGCTATCAGATCGGGCTGGATTGGCTCGGCCAATTTGCCAGGATCATCATCGAGGGCGTGGGCATCACGGGGCTCGGGATCATCGTCTTTAACCTTGTCCTCAAGGCCATCACCCTTCCCTTTGACATCTATCAGAGGGTGATGTCGCGCAAGCAGAACCTCATCATGAAGCAGATGCAGCCCGAGCTCGAGAAGCTGCAGAAGCAATACGCGGAAGACAAGCAGATGTACAGTCAGAAAATGCTGGAGCTGCAGAAGAAGAACGGCTACAGCATGCTCGGGGCCTGTCTCCCGATGATCGTCTCGCTCGTCATCCTCATCGTCGCATGGCAGGGCTTCCGCGCCTATGCGCAGTTTGCAAATCTTCGGAACTTCGTCAAGATGTCCGAATGCTACAATGCAGCCGTGCTCGCAAAGGGCGTGGACGGCGTCGATTACCGTTACCGCAGCGACGAGAGCGGGAGTTATTTCTTCTATGAGGGAGAGGAAGGCGAGATCCGCGTGGACGCGGCTTGGGAAAAGGACGCGCCCCTTCCCGTGGAGGGAGACATTTCCTATATCATGACAGAGCTTGGGGAGACGGAGCCCGTCAAATACCTCACTGTCAGGAGCAACAACGAGGACAATTATATCTTCTATTATTATAATCTGTCCGCGAATGAGGTCTCGAGGGAGTACAAGCTCGATCTGGACCGCTTTGCGGGGGAGATCAAGAAGCATGCCGTGGAGGAGAACGAGACGGTGAAAAAAGCCGTCGTCGCCGCCAATGCCTACAGCGCGGAGGATGCGGAGAGTGCGGAGACCCTCTCTGTTGCCGCGGGAGAATATCTGAGGCTGCTCGGCTCCGAGGCCGCTGCGGCACAGTTCCGCTCGGATGACCCGGGATTTTTGTGGATCAAAAACGTCTGGTATCCCGACGTCTCCTATGAGCACCCCATCCCCACCTACGAGAGCTTCTCTTCCCAGTTCAGGAATGAAAAGGTCGTGACCGAGGACGGTCTGGAGACCCAGCTCACCTCTCTTCTCACCCCCGAGAAATACGACGCGCTCACCTATGCGCTGACAGAGGAGAAGTCTGCCCCCAACGGGTACTTTGTCCTCATCATCCTCTCGATCGGGTTCATGCTCCTGTCGCAGTTTGTGGCAATGAGATCCAATAAGACGGCCAACCGGTATCAGACGGTGGACGGGCAGGGCGCAACGACGCAGAAGATCATGCTTGTCGTCATGCCTCTCATCTATGCGGTCTTCTCCTTTGCGTACAGTGCGGCATTCTCCATCTACATGACGATGAGCAGCGTCGTCGCCATCATCGTGACCCTGCTCACCAACCTGATTTTGGGGAAGATCTTCAAGAGAAAGGAAGAAAAGGCATTTGTCGAGGAACACACCCGCAAGCTGCCTTGGATGAAATAAATGACGGGCAAAGGGAGGCCCGAAAAGCTTATGGAAAGAATTTTCAGCGGTAAAACAGTCGACGAAGCCGTGGAGGCGGGACTTAACGAGCTCGCCCTCACCCGCGAGGACGTGGAGATCGAGGTCCTCGAGGAGGGCAAGAAGGGACTCTTCAAGTCCACGCCCGCACAGGTTAAAATCACGGTCAAGGAAAAGCTCACCGACGGACAGAGAGCGGTCAGATTTCTCGAGGGGCTTCTCCCCCTCATCGGCGCAGAGGCGACCCCCGTGCTGCAGAGCGAGGAGGAGAAGATCATCATCCAGCTCACCGACGGCTCCAAGGGCCTGATCGGGCGCAGGGGCGAGATCATCGACGCCCTGCAGGTGCTCGCGGGTGCGGTCGCCAACACGGGCAGACACGACTACAGAAGGGTCGTCGTCGATTGCGGCAGCTACCGCGAGGAGCGTGAGGAGACGTTAAAGCACGTTGCAGAGAAGCTCGCTGCCAAGGCCGTGCGGCTCGGGAAGCGCGTCCGTCTCGAGCCCATGAACCCCTACGAGCGCAGGATCATCCACTCTGCGCTTGCGGATTCGCAGGAGGTGACCACAAAGAGCGAGGGGAGGGAGCCCGCCCGCTACGTCGTCATTACCCCCAAGGTGCTGCGCCGCGACGACAAAAAGGACAAAAGACGGGGCGGGAAAGACCGCTCCCGCAACGACCGCGAGCCCAAATACGGCAGCGAGCGCAAAAAGACCTACGAGCGCAGGGAGCTTCCCTCCGAGGCAACGCCAGAATCGTCGGGGACGAGCTTCAACCGCGGCGGCACCCCGGGCTACAAGAAGGGCAGCTTCTCGGGCTTCTTCGGCACCTTCCTCGGCAATGCCAACGACGAGGAAAAGCCTACCCCCACCGACGAAGAGTAATTTATCCTCATAAAACCTCAACGGGCCGATTTTGACAAAAAGAAAAGACTCTGCCGATGCGCAGAGCCTTTTCTTATGAGTCTCAGTTTTCTTCAAGCCATTTCTTGGCGTTGACCTTGGTCAGGGAAACGATGTCCTCGACGGGATAGGGCGATTCAGCCCCGCCGTTGGTATAGAGGAAATAGCTCCCGTCCTCGGTGACATACAGCGTGGTCTCGTAGCCTGCGGGGTCGCCAAAATTCCCGTAGGTCACCTTCTTGACCAAGGAAGCCGTTGCCGTGTCGTACACCTTCTTGCGGATGGTCTTTACCATTGTTCTCTTCTCCTTTTTTGAATGTATCTCTATTGTACTCCCAATCGCCCCGTTCGTCAACGCTACCGCAAAAATTTTTTGAGTATTTTTCGATATGAAAAAATTTCACATTTTTATTGTAAAATTAACTTAATTATTGTAAAAAAATCACACGACCGCCCGACGGACGGAGAGATTTGAGAGCGCGGACGAAATTACCTCTGCCATCGAATAGATCATGTTGAGGCGGGTGAGGTTGAGAAGGGAGTACGAAAAGGCCGAGCGTCTCGCCACGATGCCGAGCACGGAGACGTCCCCCACCCGCCCCAGCCGCTTGTTTGCCCCGGAGCCGGGCTTTAAGGGACCGTCCACGACCTTGATGAGGCCGAGGTCCCCCTCCTCCCCCACCGCGGCGTCAACGGCGATGATGGGGCTTTTCGGATGCGTTCTGCGCAGAAACCCGTCGACAAGCCTGACTTCTCTTGCGGTGACGGGATTTTTGAGCGTCCCATAGACATAGCCGAGCGGCCTGCTCCTTCGCAGCATGGTGCCCGTGATCGGGCCGAGACTGTCCCCGACCGCGAGATCGCTCCCGATGCACAAAAAAACAGGGGGCGCAGAGAATTCCCCGAGCATTTTATTCAACGCCATCATGATGCCCGATTCCGCGAGGGCGTTATAAAAATGAAAAGCATACTCCATAATTAACCTCCGATGCTGCCAATTGTTGCCATAAAAGCGACATTTTAAAAGAAATTCTCGACAAACAAAAAAATTTGTGATATAATACTCGGAAAGGAGGGTAATATGGCTTGGATACTTGACGTCATATTCTTTTTACTCTTACTCGTGGGCTGTCTCATCGGGGCCAAGATCGGCTTTGTGAAAGGCGTATGTAAGATCGCGGGATGGTTCCTCTCCATCCTGATCCCGTTTCTGTTTTGCGCCGCCTTTAAGGACGCGCTGGAAAACTGGTTCGGCATGGTGAGCGCGATCTCGAACGGTGTGCACAGCGCGATGCTGGGCGGCTGGCTGTCGATGGCGATCTCGTTTGTGTCTCTCTTCCTCATCGTGCGTCTCGGGACGTGGCTCTTGGGTTTTCTCGGAACACTGCTTGCAAATAGTGTCAAGGCCATCGCCGTGATCAACACTCTGCTCGGTGGCCTGCTCGGAATGGCAGAAGCATTCTTCCTCTGCTACTTCCTGCTCCTCATCATGAGCTGGATCGCGATCCCGAGCTGCGATGCGTTCATCAACTCGAGCACAGTTGTCGGTGCGATCTACCGGTCGGGTCTCATGGGTCTCCTACCTCACTGAACGGAAGCTCCCGCAAAAAGCGGGAGCTTTTCTTTTTTGTCATGATTTTATCATAAATATATATTTTGCGTCGGATAAAAAATCTTGCACCAAATGTTTCACGTGAAACATTGATTTTGCCAAAAAATTTGCCAGATGTTTCATGTGAAACAATATTTTCTCATTTTGACCCTCATTTTGGGCCCAAAACGGCCTCAAAATGAGAAGAATGCGGAAATTTTGTGTAAAATATGAAAATCGGGAAAGAATCAATGGCAAAGCCTTGATTATTTTCTGAAAGTGTGATACAATAATAAAAGAATTGCGAGCATACACGATGTAAGCAAAATAATCACAAGGAGACACGAATTGAGCAGGACAGTAAAAGCAGTGATCGCCGCTGTCGTGGTTGTTGCCTTGGGCATAGGGATGTATTTCTTGATCAATACGCTCATCAACAACACCAAGGAGGTTGATTTTTATGAGTTTCAAGAACGCATAACCGATCAACGGGGCGATCTCGAAGAGGGTGTCGTTGGAAAGTATAAGGACAGCGAGCAAATCAGGAAGGTGCAAATAGACGGGTATAACGTCTACGGATACACAAGCGTCGACGCCAACAATTACAGCTGGTGGGCGACCTTCCCGAGCCTCTATAGCGGAGACGAGGCCGCGGCTGAGGGCATTCTCGCCGAGTGGAGGGCGAATGGCGTCGAGGAGGTCTGGTACTCCGATCCCAATGCGGGGAGCGGATGGGGAAACTTCCTCTATATCGCCGTTCTTGTCGTCGGCGTCCTTGCGTTTATCATGATCCTCAGAGCGACGAGCGGCGGTGGCGGCAAGGTCATGAACTTTGGCAAGACCAAGGCCCGCGTCTCGACCAATCTTAAGGTACGCTTTTCCGATGTTGCAGGTGCAGAGGAGGAGAAGGAGGAACTTTCCGAGGTTGTAGAGTTTTTGAAGAATCCCAAGAAATTCTCCTCGCTCGGCGCGAAGATCCCCAAGGGCGTCCTCTTGGTCGGCCCTCCCGGGACAGGCAAGACGCTTTTTGCAAAGGCCGTCGCAGGGGAAGCGGGTGTTCCCTTCTTCTCGGTCAGCGGCTCCGATTTTGTCGAGATGTATGTAGGCGTCGGTGCCTCGCGTGTGCGCGACCTATTCGATCTTGCAAAACGCAATCAGCCTTGCATCATCTTTATCGATGAGATCGATGCGGTCGGCCGTCAACGCGGAGCGGGTCTCGGGGGCGGGCATGATGAGCGCGAGCAGACGCTCAATCAGATCCTTGTCCAGATGGACGGCTTTGAGACGAACGAGGGCATCATTGTCATGGCGGCGACCAACCGCGCCGATATCCTCGACAACGCGCTGCTCCGTCCCGGGCGTTTCGATAGACAGATTTACGTCAATCTTCCCGATGTTAAGGGGCGCGAGGCCATTTTAAAGGTCCACTCCCGCAATAAGCCGCTGGGGCCTGACGTCAACTTTAAAGTGATCGCGCGAATGACGAGCGGATTTTCGGGGGCAGACCTTGCGAACCTTCTCAATGAGGCCGCCATCCTCGCCGCCCGTGCAGGCAAGTCTATGATCGGGAATTTAGAGCTTTACGAGGCCATCAATAAGGTCATTATGGGACCGCAGAAGAAGAGCCGCGTTGTGACGGAGGCAGACAAGAAGTGCACCGCCTACCACGAGGCGGGCCATGCGATCCTTGCAAAGCTCTGCGAGCGCAACGACAACGTCCACGAGGTCTCCATCATTCCCCGCGGCATGGCGGCAGGCTACACGCTCACGCGCCCCGACACGGACGACAACGACATGACCGTCAACAAGCTCAACGATTTCATTTGCATGGCTCTCGGCGGGCGTGTTGCGGAGGAGCTCGTCATTCATGACGTCTCCGCGGGCGCGTCTAATGATATTCAGAAGGTCACGCAGATGGCCCGCAAGATGGTCACCGAATGGGGTATGAGCGCACGTTTGGGCCCGATCGCGTACGGCAACGAGGGTCCCGTCTTCCTCGGAAGGGATTTCGAACAGCGCAATTCCTATTCCGAAGAGACCGCGAGCATCATCGACGAGGAGGTCAAGGCCATTGTCGAGGCCGCCTATGCGCGTGCGAAGAAGCTTTTATCGGAGCATCGCTCCGTGCTCGACAATATGGCCCGCGTGCTCGTCGAGCGGGAGACCATCTATACCGCCGAGGTCGACATGCTCATGCGCGGCGCGTCCTACGAGGAGGTCCTCGCCTATATGGAGGAGCACGATAAGGACGTCCCCGACGATCCCTTCGGCGCATCCCATGCTGAAGCGCGTACTGCCTCTGAAGCTCCGACCTTTGATTTTGGCGGTGCAGAGGAAAATACGCAGACAACAGAGGACGATCAAAACGGTCACGGCACACCGACGGACGGCAGCGAGGAGGAATAAGCGATGGGCAAAATCGTCTCTTTCTCCAATCAGAAGGGGGGCGTCGGCAAGACAACGACCTGTCTCAACATGGCTGCCTATCTTGCCTTAAGCGGGAAAAAGGTGCTTCTCGTCGACCTCGATCCGCAGGGTAACGCGACGACGGGCCTCGGTTTCCGCAAGGCCAAGCTCAAGAAGTCCGTCTACAATGTCCTCATCGAGGAGGAGACCGTCGCAGACAACGTGCTTGCGACCGAGCTCGAGGGGCTTTCGCTGCTTCCCTCCAACGTCGATCTTGCGGGCGCAGAGGTGGAGCTCGTCTATAAAAAGGGACGCGAGAGGGTTCTGAAGACTGCGCTGGATAAAGTTAAGAATTCTTACGATTTTATTTTCATCGACTGCCCGCCCTCGCTCGGCCTTCTCACCGTCAACGCGCTTGCGAGTGCAGACGGCGTCGTGATCCCCATTCAGAGCGAATATTACGCGCTCGAGGGGCTTTCCCAGCTCATGAACTCCATCTCGCTCGTCCGCACCCATCTCAACAAGGACATCCGCGTGTTTGGCATTGTTATCACAATGTATGACGGGCGGTCGCGGGCGTCCAAGGAGATCTATGCCGAGATCCAAAGATATTTCAGCAAGGTGCTGTACGAAAACGTCATTCCGCGCAATATCCGTCTCTCGGAGGCTCCCAGCCACGGGAAGCCCATCCTGCTTCACGACCCCAAATGCACGGGCGCAAGGGCGTACTGCGCTCTCACCGAAGAATTTTTGAAAAAAACCGAAGGAGAATAAAACCATGGCGAAAGCAATCGGACGCGGGCTTTCCGCGCTTTTCAACGATACCGATGAGGCCTACGAGCATGCGACCGCGGGGGAGGCGGGCGTGACGGAGCTCCTGCTCGACGACCTTTACCCCAATCCCGACCAGCCCCGTAAGGCGTTTGACGAAAATGCGATGAACGACCTTGCCAACTCCATCCGTGAGCACGGCGTGATAAGCCCCATCGTCGTCAGCCGCAGCCCCGACGGGAGATACATGATCATCGCGGGGGAACGCCGCTACCGTGCCGCAAAAATGGCCGGGCTTGACCGCATTCCCGCGATCGTCAGGAGCTACAGCGAGAAGGAGATACAGGAGATCTCCCTCATCGAGAACCTTCAGCGTGAGGACCTCAATCCCATTGAGGCCGCATATGGCATGAAGAAGCTCATGGAGGAGTATAATTTAACACAGGAAGTGCTTGCGGAGCGTCTCGGCAAATCCCGCCCTGCGATCGCGAACACCCTGCGGCTTCTGACCCTCTCCGAGGAGGTCATTGCCCTTGTGCGGGAGGGAAAGCTCTCCTCGGGCCATGCACGCACCCTTGTGCCCGTCCCCAAGGAGGAGCAGGCCGAGCTCGCGCGGCAGTGCGTCAAAGAGGGCTGGTCTGTCCGCGAGATGGAGCGGGCGGTCAAGCTTCACCTCAATCCCCCCGAGGTCTACGCAAGAAATAAGGAGCGGCAGAAGGCCCTGACGAGCGTGGAGCTGAGAAATCTCGTCGACCGCATGCGCGGGACCTTTAAAACCAAGGTCGGCCTCATCGGCACCGACAAGAAGGGCAGGATCTACATCGACTACTATTCGCGGGACGACCTCGACAGGATCAGCGAGATCCTTGACATCCTCGACCGTATGGAATAAGCCGTACATGGTCCCATCAAATGCAAAAATGGCCCCACCGTGTCTGAATTTCGGAAATTTTGCCTGAAATGCGGGCAAGGGTGGGGCAAAATTTATCAAAAAGAAAAAGAGGTACCCATGTCCGCGACCCTGCGGACGAATTATGCTCAAGTTCCGACATACTCAAAAAGAGGATATTCTGCGGTTTGCCCCGTGGTTTGCGGGGCAGACGACTCACATCGCCGACTATTCGCTCGGGTTTCAATTCATGTGGCACAAGACTCTCGCGCCCGATTTTGCCTTCTTCGGGGACGTCCTGATTTTGCGCGAGCTGTATGCGGGAAAGTACTACTTTTACTATCCGCTCTCCCTCTCGGGAAGCGCGCAGGCCGAGGAGGCCGCGCTCGCCGAGATCGAGAAATTCTGCCGCGACAACGACGTCCGTCTGCATTTTACAAATGTGCCCCGCGCAAAGCTCCCCGCTCTTGTTCTCCGCTATGGGTCGAGCGTCGCCATCAGCAACAATCGCCGCTGGCGGGATTATCTGTACGAGGCCGAGGACTTTCGCAGTTTTGCGGGCAAGCGGCATGCGGGCCAGCGCAATCATGTCAATAAATTTAAAAAACTCTACCCCGACTGGTCCTTCCGACCCTACCGCAGGGAGGACCTTCCCCGCGTCATTGCCTTTTTGAAGGAGTACGAGGGCGTCCAGCTTGAGAAGGAGGACCGCATCGCCGACGAGGAGCTCTCCGAGGTGTACGCGATTTTACCGCATCTGGAGGAGCTCGGCATGGTCGCGGGCATTCTTGAGGCGCAGGGGAGGATCGTCGCCTTTTCCGCGGGAGAAAGGTGCGGGGATATGCTCGTCGTCCATATCGAGAAGGCTCTGCGCGGCTTCGAGGGAGCCTATCCCGCCATTGCACAGCAGTTTGCGCTCGCCTTTGCGGACGTCCGCTATCTCAACCGCATGGACGACGCGGGCGATGCGGGGCTGAGAAAGTCCAAGCTGCAGTATTTGCCCTCCGAGCTCGTCGATAAATATAATGTGATCCCCGGGCGGGCGATCGACGGGGTGCAGAGGCTCCCCACGCTCGAGACGGAGCGGCTTTTGTTGCGGCCCGTCGGCGACGAGGATACAGAGGCATATTCCCGTCTCGCCTCAGACGTCAAACGGAACGCCTACTGGGGGTACGACTACAGGGAGGATATGCCGAAAAACGCAGATATATCGTGGTTTTTACAGTCTGCGCGGGAGGATTTTCACCACCGTGCGGAGATGCCTCTCGGAATCTACATAAGGGAGACGGGAAAGCTTATAGGGGAGGTCGTTTTGCATCGCTTCGGCTACCGTGCGGAGGCAGAGGTCGGCGTCCGTCTGCTTCCCGAGGCCGAGGGACACGGCTATGCGAGGGAGGCCGTCGCGGCCTATACGGAGTACGGCTTTTACAAGCTCAATCTCGAGCGGGCAGAGGCGAAATGCTTCCGTGAGAACGACCGCTCTGCACGCATGCTGCTCTCCTCGGGTATGCGCGAGACGGGAGGGGACGACGTCTACCGCTATTTTTACCGCACTCCCGAGATGTAGCCACAAGATATCGTGAGGGAAAAAACGCGCCGTCGCCTATCTTGTGTCTGAATGAGAAAAAGCATCGTTTTTCGTTGAATTTGCCCAAAAATCAGTGAAAAACAAGTGAACTTTTCACAAAAAAATTTTAAAAAAGATATTGACAAAGCCCCCGTCGCGTGCTACACTAAGAGCAGTACAAGAAATGACGATGGGGGAAAAGTCATGAAGAAGAGGTACGTCCTGTAATTTCACGCGCTTTTTTGTTGGGAAAAGCGTGGGAGATAGGGCGTGTTCTTTTTTGTATGGCAGTTTCCTCGGATTCATTTCCGCGGAGGCTGCCTTTTTGTGTGTTTCCCCCAAACGCCGACCGGGCCGCTTCCAAAAAAATCAAAAAAAGAGGTAAGAGGAATGAAGAAGAGCAAATTTCTGAAGCGTGCCTCCGTCATCGGGCTCTCGGCGGTCATGACGGCGGGAGTTGCCCTTGCGGCTGCGGCCTGCGGCGGCAACGGCGGCGGTGGCGGCGTGAACAGCGAAGGGTACAAGACGGGGACGCCCGGTGCCAGCACAGATCCCAACAAGCTGACCGTCCACATCTTCTGTGCCGCGACAGACGCAGCGACCAACGAGGCAATCTGTAAGGATTATATGGCCAAATACAATGAGGCAAACAACACGGGCGGCAAATATTCCGTCGACTTCACGTACAACACGGATAAGAAGAAGTACTTTGACGAGCTTTCCGACAAGTGGTCGACCGACGACATGTACGACGTCATTTATCTTGCGCCCCGCTATGTGAGAAGCTATGCGGAGACAGGCTCCGTTCTTAACCTTGCCGACTATCTCGACACGGTCAGCGCGGATCCCGCCAAAAAGGGCGACGAGGCCAAGGCTGCCAACCAGGCGGTCCTCGGCGAGATTTGGGCAAACGCCCTTTCCTATTATGCATATAAGAGATCGGAAAACGGCGAGCTGACCTACACCCGCGGCCAGTCTGTCCACTATGACAAGGCGCAGAACGGGTTCTACACCGATGCAGGGAACGAGGAGGTCGGACTCTACGGCCTTCCCAAGGACTACTCCAACTTCTCCACGGGCTACAACGGGCTCTTCTTTACGGATGCGATCAAGCAGGACATCACGACAAAGCTCGCAACGACGACCCGCACCGTCAAGGGCGGCAGCAATGAGACGTCAGGGTCCAAGACGTCAGGCCTCACCTTCTCGGGCAACTCGGGCTACAAGACGAGCGGCCTTGCGGCCAAGAGCGTCATTCAATATGCGGTCGATGTGACGAATTACGACAATCCCTACACGGATACAAAGGAGACCATCAGCGCAAAGGCGGGGGATGCGGCTCCCATCATCAATGTCGGGATCCCCACCCGCTACTATCCCTTCAATTTCTACCGTTATGCCAGTTATACAGAAGCACTTGCGGGCGGCGATCCGCTTGCATGCCTCTGCGAGGCGTTCACCGACTATGACAATGACGGTACGGCAGACGGGTACATCGTGACCCTTCCCGGGTTCCCCAATGATGAGATCAAGGTCCCCGCAGGAGCGGCATATCAGGATGCGAATGCTCCCTACGATACGTCCATCGCGCACGTCACCTATACCTATGCGGAATATGCGGCGTTCATTTGGGCCATGACCTATTATCTCAACACCTTCGACTGGCAGCACGGCGATGGCCTCGGCGGCGTCAAATATGCAGACAGCGAAAAAAATATGGTCGTCTTCGGCGGCGAGCAGTTCGAGGGCAAGTCGGATGCGACCGTCGGCGCGGTGCTCTATCTCCTTCCTTGGCTGTACGGCAACGACGCAGACCTCATCAACTCGCAGAACGCACTCTGCTCCGTCAGAGAGCTTGTGAATGAGACGACCTCCAAGGCAGTCGGCGACGGCGCGAACATCACCGATCCCGCCAAGTGGGCGGATTACGTCGGCAAGGCGACCGAGAAGGTGAGAAAGATGAACCTCGACGGTACCTACCGTGAGGTCGACGTGCAGTACGGCTTCAACTCCGAGAGCTTCATCGAGACCTACGGTGCCTTCCTTGCACTCGCCTCCGACTGGAACGGAAACAACGGCGGCGATTCCGACAACGTAAACTCCAATGCCAACGGCTGGTCGTACTTCCGTACGGGCCGCTCCCTCTTCTACGGCGCAGGCTCGTGGGACGGCGGCACCCGTAACGATACCAAGCTCGACAAGCTCGAGTTCGGCCAGACCACGACGCCCGTCTCCGAGGACTACGCGCTCTATTCCAAGATCAAGGGTGCGAACTATGAGATGGAGGAATATTCCAACGGTGCGACCTCCAAGGGTACAGGCAATGCGGCTGCAAACGACAAGGTGCAGAGAGCAAAGCTTTCGGACGGCCTTAGGCAGTATTCCTATGACGAGGTAATTGCCAACCAAATGCTCCGTCAGGACAAGTGGGGCGCACGTATGGACTCCGTCGGCTACGCGGTCAACGGACAGGTCAGCAACTATACGGGCGATCAGGCGTGGAAGAAGGAGGCGGCCATCGGCATTGCCATGGCGCTCACCATCGACCCCAATGCACAGGCGACATTGACCTATGCAGGCGCACAGTTCCCGAACTTCCGCTATCAGATGGAGGAATTCGTCAACTATCAGGACGAGGAGTACAGAACGACAGGCTCCTTCAGAGAAATGCTCACCCCCGAGGGCTTTGCGGATACCACCGATCCCGCCGAGGGCAGGAAAATTTGGGACAGCTACTATCAGGTCGCGCTCGAGCTCGAGGCGGCGGTCAACAACAGTGCGGTCAACGGTCAGACGGTTGCGGCGTTCCTCGGCGGCAAGAAGGATGTGAACGGCAATGCGATCAAGTTCGATCCGACCTACGGCAGCAGGCTCGTCAAGGACCTCGCAGGCTCCACCACGACCGCATACCTCGCCTTTGCGATGAAGATCCTCCGCATGGTCCCCATGACGAGATTGACGAGAGAGATCAACATGCGTATGCAGTATGGCCTCAATGCCGTCCGTGACAGCACGATGTACACCTATACGGACGATTGGGTAAGCTACGTCGACGCACGCGGCACCGCTGAATCGACGAATATCGCCTACACCCGCGGCCAGCAGCTCAAGGTCGGCGGCACCGCCATCAACGGCTCCAACCTCGACGTGTTCAGAAAAGGCGTCAAGACCAACCCCGCGCAGAGCGGCCAAATGTGGGAGACCCCGCTCGTCTTCGTCCTTCGCCGCGTCCAGCTCGCACAGAATTCGCTCACAGAATCCGTCGTAAGCGAACGCAGTGCGCTTGACAAGCTGCAGCAGAAGAAATAATTTTGTCGGAGTCGGGGAGCTCCGCTGAGGAGCTCCCCGCACCCCGTTTTTATCAAAAATAAGGGAGGAAGCAATGGAAGAGATTTTGACAACGGATGTTGCCGCAGAAGCGGAGGCAGCCCCCATGGAGGACTCTGCCGTCGTTGAAGAGCTTGTGCCCAAGAAAAAGCAGCGCAAGCCCATCAACCAGCAGAAGCTTCAGGATAATTTGTGGGGCTGGATCTTCTGTATTCCGCTTCTCGTCGGCACCATCTGGTTCGTATACTCCGCACTCGTCATGGCTGTCATGCTCTCGTTTACCGACTACGAGATGGGCTCTGCCGTGACGCTCGGAGAGGTGCTCGCCAACCTCGGCGGGTATCTGCACAAGGAGTACATCACGGACCCCATGACGGGTCTCACTACGTCCACAGGCACCCCGAGCCCATTCTATTGGTATATCGAAGCATTTACCAATACATATAAGTCGGGCACGGGCGCCGAATTCAACGAGATGGGGATCTACCTCTTCAACACCGTGTTCTACATGATCGGTATCCCGATCGGGATGATCCTGTCCATGTTCTTTGCGGTGTGCATGTCCCGCGACATCAAGGGCGGGAACGTCTTCCGCGTTCTCTACTACATCCCCTGCGTTGCGAGCACCATCTCCATCGTCTATACCTTCAAGATCATGTTCGACAAGGACGGCGTGTTCAACCAGCTCTTCGGCAGCAGCTTCGACTGGATCTATGGCAAAATGACATGGAACCAGGTCTTCGGGCTGAGCTCGGAGAGCGACTTTATGCGGGACCCCTATTGGTGTCAGGGCCTCGCCGCAAAATTCGTCATAGTCGTCATGTCGGTGTGGAAGGGCCTCGGCGGCACGATCATTCTGTACGTCGCGGGTCTCTCGGGCGTCAATACCGCCACCAAGGAGGCCGCGCAGATCGACGGCGCGAACGGCTGGCAGATCTTCTGGAAGGTCACCATGCCCGACCTCTATCCCACAATTTTCTACAACATCGTCACATCCGTGATCGGCGGCATGCAGATCTACGCGGAGCCGGTGCTGCTATTCGGCGAAAGCAATCCGAATACCTCGGGTTATGTCTCCCTCATCTACGACTACGGGCTTCTTGGCAGGCAGACGGATGGCAAGGACCCCTCGGCAGGTGCCGCTTACGGTATGATCCTCGCGGTCATGATCTTTGTCATGACGCTGTTCCAGTTCTGGCTTGACTCCAGAAAGAAGGATTGAGGAGGGAGAAATCATGGATAATCAAGAAACAATGACCCTCGAGCGTCGGCCTGAAAATGCCGCTCCCGAGGAAGAAAAGCAGTATTCCTCCTTCCGCTATGCGATCGGTGCCGTGCTCGCGTTCTTCGGCTTCTCCTCCAAGACGCACCGCGCCAGCAAGAAGCGCGCCAAGCTTGTCCTTGACGTCGCGACCTACATCATCCTGCTCTTCGGAGCCTTCCTGATGGTCTATCCCTTCTGGTGGATGATCGCGGGCTCCTTTGCCTACACGGGCGACCTCAACGACATCTCGGGTCTCACGACCCTTACGTGGTGGCCCAAGACGAGCACGATCAATGCAAAGGTCGACAATATGACGTTGTTCTGGAACTACGCTATCGTGTTCACGAAGGGACTTCAGAACGACGCCAACTATAAGGAATTTAACGAGAACTACAACTACGGCATCGCAGTGCTCAATAACCTGTTCTATTCCATTGTTCCCGTCGTCGTCGGCGTTATTACGTCTGCCTCTGCAGCGTTCGCCTTCGCCAAGATCGAATGGATCGGCCGCAACAAGGTGTTCTTCTTCCTGCTTGCCGCGATCATGGTCCCCGGTCCCTCCATCATGACGACGCAGTATGCCATGTACAAGGAGATCGGCTTTGTCGACAGCTGGATGGTCATGGTCATACCCGGGCTGTTCGGCTCCATTATGACGGCATTCTTCATCCGTCAGTTCCTGTTCGGACTGCCTACCTCCATCATCGAGGCGGCCAAGATCGACGGTGCGGGCTACTTCCGTATCTTCTGCCAGTTCATCCTCCCGCTTGCGATGCCCGCTATCATGGCGCAGGGTCTGCTGTCCTTCATGGGCTGCTGGAACAACTACGTCGCATCGTACATCTTCATCGCCAAGAACAGCATATGGGTCAACCTTCCGCACGCCATGTATCTCATGAACGAGCGGTATGATCAGGATCAGGCACCCGTCATTGCGGCGTCCGTCGTGTGCGTGCTCCCCGTCCTCATCCTCTTCGGCTGCTTCCAGAAGCTCATCATCGGCTCTCTGATGCTCACGGGCTCCAAGGAATAAGACGGGACCGCAGGCGAAAATTTCATTCCAAAAGGGAGAACTATCATGAAATTCAAAAAATGGCTTCCCCTGCTTCTTGCGGGGCTCATGACCCTCTCCGTCGTCGGCTTTACGGCCTGCGACGGCGGGAATGGGGGTACGGGCTCGGGCGGCAATCAGGGTGAGACCCCTTCAGGCGGCAATCAGGGCGAGACTCCCTCGGGCGGCAATCAGGGGCAAACCCCCTCGGGCAGCACCGATAAGTGGAACAACGAGAGTATTTGGCTGAGTGCCGACCCCGTCAAGCCGTCCGACCCCGTCACGCTTCCCGACGAGAACGACGCTCTGTCGAGGGACAACGAGGTCAGCGTGCATGACCCGTCCATCTTCCACGATCCCGCCAAAAACGGCTACTACTACGCCTTTGGCACCCACTATGCCGTCGCGAAGAGCTACGACCTCATGAGCTGGGAGCAGGTGGCGTCGGATAAAGATTGGGATGTGCTCTACGACGATTCCGACCCCGTCTACTATTCGGGGATCAAGTGGCCGAGAGCTCTTGACGAGACGCTCAAGCTCGTCCAGCCCGCAAATAAGGGGAACGATACGATCTCCACGACATGGGCACCCGATGTGGAATATTACAACGGCAAATATTACATGTACTATTCCATCACCAAGGCGTTCGGCTCCAACGAATCGGCGATCGGCCGCGTCGAGGCAGACAGCCCCACGGGCCCCTATGACAACAATCGCGTGATCCTCAGCAGCGTCGGCGCAAACGCTTCGACCGAGCCAAACTGCATCGACCCCGAGCTCTTCTACGACAAGGAGGGCAAGCTGTGGATGGTATACGGCTCCTTCTTCGGCGGCGTGTATATCAAGGAGCTCTACAACGAGGGCGAAAGCTGGGGCCTTCCCAAGGAAGAGGAGGGCTGGGGCACCCGCCTTTGGCTGAACGGCTACGAGGCAGGCGTCGAGGGACCGTATGTGTTCTACAACGCCACCACCGATTATTACTATCTCATGACGAGTGAGGGCGACCTCAACACCGTGTACAACATGCGTGTCGCCCGTAGCAAGAATCCCGACGGCCCGTATGAGGACATCACGGGAAAGGACGTTGCAACGACGCAGGGCAAGGGCAACAAGATTGCAGGCAACTATAAGTTTGCCCGTCAGCTCACGGGCCCCGGCTTTGCCGCGATGGGCCACAACTCCGTGATCAAGGATGCTCGCGGCAGGTATTTTGTCGTTTGCCATGTTCGCCGTGAACTCAGCGGCGGCGTCACGGGCCCGCACAGCCTGTACGTCTTCCAGCTCTACTTCAATGAGGACGGCTGGCCTGTCATGTCCCCGAACGTCTACATCGGCGAAAAGATGGGTACCGTCACCGAGACGCAGGTCGCGGCCGACTATGAGATCGTCGTCCACACCGAGCGTACGGGTACGAAAAACGACATTCTCTGGGCGAGCTCTGTCGATTACACCCTGACAGCAGACAAGAAGATCACCAAGGCAGGGGTGGAGGTCGGCAGCTGGACGCTCGAGGAGGGCTTCTACATCACCCTCACGATCGACAATGTGGAATATAAGGGCGTCGTCGCGCCCGGGTTCGACATGTACGCGCCGAGCGGGACAGGCAAGGGCCTGCTCTCGATCACGGCGACGTCCGCGGCGGGTACCCCTCTTTGGGCACTCGCAAAATAGAGGGATAAGGGGGGAAAGGGCTCTCTCCGCTTGGTGCGGAGGGAGCCCGCTTGATTATGGCGATCAAATTTCCGAAAAATCCGAGATTCAACGCGCTCCGCATGCGTACGTCCGATTACACGGCATGGCAGGAGGACTGTGCGCACGACCCGTCCCTTCTCGAATGGGAGGGGAAATACTATGCATATTCGACGGATACCTTCGGTGCCCCGGGCGGCTATCAGATCCGCGAAAGCGAAGACCTGCTCCACTGGAGCTACGTCGGCTCGGCCTTTGACCTCACGGGAGCCGCTGAGACGGTGCGAAGGGGAAGGGGTACAGAGGGCAGGGCATGCAACCTGCAGCCCGCATTCGACTGGTGCGTGACAGGCCTCAAGGAGGTCGGCTACGGCGTCTGTACCCGCACGGACGGCGGGATGGCCTTTTGGGCACCCCACTGCGTCCGCGGCACGGACGGGAAATTTTGGCTCTACTACTGCCTGACGGGCTATTTCGGCGGGTCAAAATCCTGCATCGGGCTCGCCAAGAGCGACCGACCCGACGGCGGCTTTGTCTCCGAGGAGCTTTTGGTGCAGTCGCCCGCGGGCTGGAGAACGCCCAACTGCATCGATCCGCAGGTCTTTTTCGCCGAGGGCAGGATGTTCCTCATCTACGGCTCCTTCGGCCTCGGACTGTACCTTTTGGAGCTCGATCCCGCGACGGGAAAACGAAAAATCCCGCACATATATGCTGATTTTGACGAAAAACGCATTTCGCTCGGGGAGTACTACGGCATCCGTCTTGCGAGCGGCTCGCTCGAGGGCGGCGTCATTCGGTACTTTGACAACGTCCCCGTGCTCGAGGACGGGAGGTGGGTGCGCAAAAAGTACTACTATCTGATGTGCTCGTACGGGTCCTTGTCCTCTGCCTACAACATGCGCTGCGGCAGGAGCGAGCGGCCCGAGGGCCCCTACCTTGACGTCAACGGCAATCCGCTCGTCTGCTCCACCGATATCGGCACGGGAAACAAGCTGCTCGGCTCTTTTCGCTATGAGGACGCCGCCGACTTCTTCTGCCCCGGGCACAACGACATCTTCGTCACGGAGGATGGCAGGCGGCTCATCTCCTACCACTGCCGCACAAATTATTTTATCGAAAAGGGCCTCTCGCGCTCCAATAACTTCCACTTTTTGTATTTGGGCCTGTACGACTTCAACGCGGAGGGCTGGCTCGTGATGTCCTCTAACCGCTATGCGGGGGAGGAGGTGCAGGACCTCACCGAGGAGGAGCTCTTGGGAATCTCGGCGGGACGGTTCGAGGCGGTGTTTTTGAGACAGGGCACGGACACGGTCAGCTCTGTCCGCATCCGTCTGAACGCCGACGGCACGCTTGACGGGGCAAAAAAGGGCAATTGGCGGCTGTTTGACGGGCATTATATCGAGATCGAAGCGAACGGCGACAGCTTCAGCGGCATTGTGATGCCCGCATGGCTGCAGAATCAGAGCGCAGCGGGGTTCACGATCGCCGCCCTCGGCCGCCGCAGCGGCATGTCCCTCCACCTGAACAGCACAAATAAAATTTAAAATTCAAAATTAAAAATTGTGGCGTGAACAATTAGAATGACACGGGGCGGCCCAAACGGAGTCCTCTTGCTTCCCCTTGTAGGGGAAGTACCCGCGTAGTCCTCCCTTGCTTCCCCTTGTAGGGGAAGTACCCGCGCAGCGGGGGATAGGGTTCAAAAACCCCTCAGTCACTGCGTGACAGCTCCCCTAAGAGGGGAGCCAAGGGGCCGTCCTCGCTCAAACGAAGTCCGCACGGAAGCTCATTCCTCATTCCGAGCCCCGAAGGGGCGAGCGAATCTCGCTCTAAGAACGGAAGTCCGTAAGTTTACGAGATCCCCTCGGACCTCGGGATGAGGGGCGGTCTTCGTGCTCCCGCCCCTCGGCTCCCCCTCGAGGGGGAGCTGTCGCGGCCGCCCTTGGCCGTGACTGAGGGGGTGTCATACTAAATCCCCACCTCAATTTTTAATTTTAAATTTTCCATTTTTATGGGACAAAACCGTGCTCTCAAACGTTTTATATATGTAGGGACATTTCCCGACGAGGAGAAAAGCATGAAAAAACCTTTTAAACTCATTCCCGCGGCCCTTGCCCTCACCCTGACGATGACGGCGTGCGGCGGCCTCAACAACGCGACGGAGCTCGGCACGCCAAAAGAAGTCACGCCGCTCGTCTTTTCTGAGGCAGCCCAAACCGACGCGACCCTTCGCGACGCCGCCAAGGACTTTGCCGCGCAGTTCTCTGCCGAGGCCGTCAAGGGGCAGGAGGGGAACACGGCCGTCTCGCCCGTTTCCGTCTATCTCGCCCTCGGTCTCGCCGCGCAGTGTGCCGCCGGGGAGACGAGAGAGGAGCTCCTCAACACCCTTAAAATCGACGATAAGTCGCTGAAAAACGGCTATTCGGACTTCTATCGCAGCATCATCGCCGAGCACACAAACGACGGTAAGGTCACGGCCCGCGTGGACGTCGGCAACTCCATTTGGGTGCAGGAAGGCTTCGCGACGAAGCAGGAATGCATCGACGCGCTCTCGAACGACTACCTCTGCTACTCTTACGCGGCGGATTTTTGGAATAAGAACAAGGCCGCCAACGACGCTGTCCGTGACTTCGTCAAACAGCAGACCCACGGCCTCATCGATCAGGATTTCGAACTTTCCGACAAGACCGTCTTTGCCCTCATCAACACGCTCTACCTCAAGGAGATCTGGAACTATGACGGCGGCCTCTCTTTCACTGAGGAGAAATATGACTTCACGGAAGGGGACGGAAACACAGAAAAATGCAACTTATTGCGCGGTCACTACCAAAAAGGGCAGATCTACGAGGCCGAGACCTTCACCCATTTCTTCACGACGACCTATTACGGCTATCGGCTCAAATTCATTTTGCCGAAGGACGGCCACACGGTCAACGAGGTGTTCACGGCCGAAAATATCGCACTTATCAACGATTTGACCGACTATCGCGCCTTCGACGACGAGAAGAAGGAACGGTACGAGACGCGCTGCCTCTTCCCCGAATTCGAGGCTGACTACGACGAGGACATCAAGGAGATTTTGAAAAAATTCGGCACTTATCAGCTGTTTTCCACGGAAGAGTGCGATTTTTCGACGCTCACGGACGAGTATGCCTACTGCGAAAAGGTACAGCACGTCGCAAAGCTCGAAGTCAACAAAAAGGGCATCGAGGGCGCGGCCGTCACGATCGTCGAGGCGGACGGAGAGAGCGCCCCTCCCGGGAAGGAATACTTTACCGTCTACAAGGATTTTATTCTCGACCGCGCGTTCGGCTTTGTCCTCACCGATCGCTTCGACACCGTCCTCTTCTCCGGCATTGTGAATAAATTATAAATTAAAAATTAAAAATGAAAAATTATGGCGAGGAGTGATTTGAAATGACACCCCCTCAGTCACGGCAAGGACGCCGTGACAGCTTCTCATGCGGGTAGAGTCCCGCATTCGGTCAGCATTTGCCCGAGCATATGGGCAAATGCCAAGAAAATTTTGCGTCAAGAGTTATCAACTCTTGACAGAACTGCAAAATTTTCCCCTCAAGGGGGAGCCGAGGGACCAAACCAAAGAACAGGCTCTTGCCCACCCCTTGAGGGGTGGGTGCCCCAAAGGGGCGAGAGGGGTGTTGTTCCAAATCACGTCATGGTGAGCGTAGTCGAACCATCACCTTATTTCTTGCTGCCCCTGCAGGGGAAGTGGCCTTCAGGCCAAAGGGGTTTTGGAAACCCCTCAGTCGCTGAAGCGACAGCTTCTCATGCGGGTAGAGTCCCGCATTCGGTCAGCATTTGCCCGAGCATATGGGCAAATGCCAAGAAAATTTTGCGTCAAGAGTTATCAACTCTTGACAGAACTGCAAAATTTTCCCCTATGAGGGGAGCCGAGAGTCCCTTCTTCTACGGGCCATTCCAAATCGGTCATGGTGAGCCTGTCGAACCATCACCATAATTTTAAATTCTAAATTTTTAATTTTTAATTTAAAAAAGGGAGAGCCGGCTGCTCTCCCTTTTATATATATAATAATGTATAGGCGTCACATGTCCCTGTCGCCCTTTTGCGCCTCGTCGATGCGGGCGTTCTCCTCGTCGGAGTTCATAAAACTCGGCTCCTCCCGCTTTGGCATCGCGGCGCGCTTCGCAAGCAGCATCCCCCCGCCGAACAAAAACGCCGCGCCGATGGGGATGAGACAGTAGATCTCAAAGAAGACCGCGACGGGCACCACCGCCACGACGCACGCACATGCAAGAATACAAAAGACGATCTGAAGATATTTCATACCAAAATTGTAGCATAAACCGTCGAAAAACACAACATCTTGTGGGGGAAAATTTTCGGCAAAAAAAGACAAAAATTTCCCAAAAAAATCGTGATTTTCGGGTGAAAATCAGTTGACATCATTTTTCGTCTGTGTTAGAATAGTCAAGCTGTTCGGAAATCAGAGCGCGATCCGAGCGGAGAGGAGAGAAAAAAATTTCTCCAAAAAATTTCCGCAAACGGGCCGCAAATTGCTTGACAAATGCTTTTTTACTATGCTATAATGGTCAAGCTACTCTGAGGAAGGGATAGCACCGAGCTGTTGTTCGGTTTCCGCAGATTAAAAATGGAATAAGAAAGAAACGATTTTTTGTAACACAAAAACAGTTTC
>CANQWI010000010.1 GCA_947627515.1 uncultured Clostridia bacterium | reverse complement strand
CACGGGGGCGTAGCTCAGTTGGTTAGAGCGCTTGCTTGACATGCAAGAGGTCGCAGATTCGAGTTCTGCCGTTCCCACCACCGGACCCTGTATATCGTGCCGTATTATTTTAGTCGCCGATATATGGGGTTTAGTTTTAAAAAAATCTCGCCTCACGGCGAGTTTTTTTATAGCCTTGCTTCTCTGTCCATGGCGCGCTTTAAGTCGCGCTCCTTGAGGACCTGCTTCTTGTCGTAGGTGTGCTTGCCCTTGCAGAGGGCGATCTCGACCTTGACAAGAGCGTCCTTGAAGTAGAGCTTGAGGGGGACGAGGGTGTAGCCGCGTTCGTTGACCTTGCCGACGATCTTGGAGATCTCCATGCGGTGCAGAAGGAGCTTTCTGTCCTTTCTCGAATCGCGCGTGGAAAAGGCTCCGCTCTTGTCGTACAGGGCGATGTGCATGTTCTTGAGGATCACCTCGCCGCCGCGGATCTCGCAGAAGCTTTCGCCGAGAGAGGCATGCCCTGCCCGCAGTGATTTCACCTCCGCGCCCTCAAGGACGATCCCGGCCTCGTATTTGTCTCCGATAAAGTATTCAAATGAGGCAGATTTGTTGACTGCAATGACCTTCATAACCTTATTCTACCATAGCGTGGGGGATTTGTCAAAGAATTTTGAGAAGGGAGAAGCGCACCCGTCTCACGCCCCAATCGACGCCGACGACCTTCACCCTCACAGCCTGCCCGATGCGGTATTCCGTTGTCGGTCCGCGAAGAAGCATGCTCTCCTCGATGTAGGTATAAAAGGGATCGGGAAGGGTATCGACGGGGATCATGCCCTCCACGGAGTTTGAAAGTTCGGCATAGAGGGCGACAGAATTGACGCCCGAGAGGATGGCATCATATTCCTCGCCAAGCTTATCCTGCATAAAGGCCGTCATGTAGAGCGCGTCGACGTCCCGCTCCGCTTCGGTCGCATTTTTTTCGCAGAGCGTCGAACGGACGGCCGCATCCTTCACAATGGATCGATATTTTCTGCGGGCTGCTTCCTCATCCCTGAGGGCGTCCTTGATAATGCGGTGGACACAGAGGTCGGGATAGCGGCGAATGGGGGAGGTGAAATGGCAGTAGCAGCTTGAAGCAAGGCCGAAATGTCCGATGTTCTCGGGGGAATAGACGGCCTTCATCATGGAGCGCAGCATCACGCGGCTTGCAACACTCGCGAGGGGAGTGCCCTCGAGAGAGGAAAGCAGCGACTGATAGTCCGCGGGGGAGACGTCGTACGGGTCAAAGCTCGCCTCCGCGCCGATCCCCTGCAGGAATTTTTTGAAGAATATAGCTTTCTCCTCGGAAGGCTTCTCGTGCACGCGGTAGACAAACGGCATATTTTTCTCCGTCATGATCTCGGCGACCGATTCGTTTGCGAGAATCATAAACTGTTCGATCATGTCGTGGGAGATCGTCCGCACATTGTCGGGGATCTCGATTTTGCCGCCCTCATAGAGGATCCTCGCCTCCCCGACATCCATATCCACACTGCCGCGCCGCCTTCGTGCGGCTTTGAGAA
Source organism: uncultured Clostridia bacterium (assembly GCA_947627515.1). GTDB lineage: Bacteria > Bacillota > Clostridia > Christensenellales > Borkfalkiaceae > Gallimonas. The sequence continues at coordinate 31,077 of CANQWI010000010.1, read as the reverse complement.
GCTCTGTAAGCTCTACGGCGATTTTGACAAATTCCTTCAGATCCGCATATCTCTTGACAGCCTCCCGCTCCCCGTTCGCGATTGCCGTGACCTCGGTATAGGTCATTCGATGGCGGGAGCAAATGACGGAGGGAAGCACCTTCTTTTCGATCACATTTCCCTTCCGATCCACCGTCATGAGGCAGGAGAGGGTAAGACGGACGGCTCCCTCGTTGAGAGAGCAGATGTTGTTGGAGAGCGATGTCGGGAGCATGGGAAGGACGCGGTCGGGAAAATACACGCTCGTCCCACGCTTGAAGGCCTCTCTGTCGATGGGCCCGTTCAGCCTGACGTAGTGCGAAACATCCGCAATGTGCACGCCGAGCAGGTAGCGGGAGCCGACCTTTTCCACGGAGATCGCGTCGTCGATGTCCCGCGTGTCCTCGCCGTCGACCGTGATGATGAGCTTGTCCCTCAAATCTAAGCGGCCGTCAAGAGAGAGAAGGGGGTCACGCCGTGCCTCTGCATCCGCTTTGCGCAGGACCTCCTCGGGAAATTCCTCCTGCAGCCCATGGGCACGGAGCAGGGCGGCCTCTTCTATGAAAAAGTCGCCGCTCTTCCCCAAAATTTCCGTAATTTCGCCGATGGGCATGCGGCCGTCATACGATTTGATCTTGGCGACGACCTTGTCACCGTTTTGAGAGCCCCGCGTCAGATTCTTTGCGATAAAGACCCTTTCGGTAAACTTCTTCTCATCCGCGACGACAAAGCCGCCCTGCCGTTCAAAGAAGAAGGTCCCGATGACCTCGCTCACGCCCCGTCCGAGGATGGCGAGCACTTCGCCCTCGTCGCCCGTGCGGCGGAAACAGAGGACGTCGTCGCCGTGCAGGGCATTTTTGAGGGCGCGGTGGGGGAGAAAGAGGTCCTCCGAGCCGTCATCGGGCACAAAAAAGCCGAAGCCTCGCTCGTTCCCTACGATCTTTCCCCGCTTAGCACCGAATTGCTCTGCCGTGCCGAAGCGGCCCGTATTGTCGGCAAGGAGCCCTCCGCTACGGACGAGAGAGAAGAGCATGTCTTTGAGTGCGAGGGATTCTCTCCTTCCGAGGCGGAGCCTGCGGGCGATCTCCTCGGCCGTCAGAAGGGGGAGGGTCCCGTCCTCGATTTTTTTAAAAAGTATTTCCTCAGCTTTCAAAATATCTCCTTTTTGGCAAACAAATAGGGCGACTTGAAGCCGCCCCGTGAAGCATTCTCATCGATCAGGATGCTACCGTCCAGATGCTTGTGATCTGCAGGATGAAGAACACGACTGCGAGAACTGCAAGCACACCCAAGCAGATGTATGTCCAAAGCTTGAGCTTGGCTTCTGTTGACTTGCCCTTGTTCTTTCCGTAGAAAGTTTCGCTGGTGCCGCCAAGAGCATCAATGCCGTTGGAGTTGCCGGGGGTGAGCATGACAAGGACGATCGCCACCACGGCTGCAACAAACATCAATGCGATGAATACGAAGCTTACGATGCGATAAGTATCGTATGTTGCCCAGTCCGATGCGGGGGCAAGAAGACTTGTGATGAAAGAAAGAGCATCCATATTTGTTTATCCTTCTATGTTTTTTACAAAAATCATAAAAAAGTATACCATAGCAAAATGGAAAATGCAAGTTATTTTACAGATATTTTGGGAAAATCGCAAAAATTCTTTTGTTTCAGATAGAAAAAATCCCTCTCCGAAGAGAGGGAACGGCTTTTACTTGGTGCCCTTGAAGATGCCTGCCGCATCGGAGAGCGGGGTATAGAAGAGAAGAAAGCAGGTTCCACTGACGGTGTCGAGCTTCTGCAGCTCCTCGTAGATGTTTTCGGCATCCTCTTTGGTGACGTGCTTTTTTAATGCCTCCTCCATTTCCTTGTTTCCCTTGAACTCAAGAATGACGGCGAAGGAAAGCGACTTCTGCATGATATGAACGGTTGCGGTGTCGGCAGCGGCCTTGAAATCCTCGTTGTTCTCGTACATCTTCTTGACCTCTTCGCTTGCTTCAACCTCCTGATAGCCCTCTTTTTCATAGGCACTCTTGATGGAGCCCCAATTGGAGCCGCAGGCGCAGAGCGTTGCGAGCAGGACGGCCAGAACGGCCAGTGACGTGAAAATTGTGATGATCCTTCTTTTCATTTTTTCTCTCCCTGATGGATTTTGTAGAAGATAGTATACTCTTTTTTAAAAAACACGTCAAGAGTTTTTTGAAAATTTCGGCAAAGGCTTTTTCCAAGGTTGACAAATGAAACGCGCTATACTATAATTTACTTATGGATAATTTGATTTTGATCGGTATGCCCTCTGCGGGGAAGAGCACTGCAGGCGTATTGCTCGCCAAAAAGATCGGGTACGGCTTCGTGGACTGTGACCTCATGATACAGGGCGAGGAGAAAAAGCTTCTCCCGACGCTCATTGAGGAGAAGGGGCCCGAGGGGTATCTTGAGATCGAAAACCGCGTCTGCTCGGGGCTGTATGTCTCCCGTTGCGTCGTTGCGACGGGCGGCAGCGTCTGCTACTGTGAGGAGGCGATGGAGCATCTGAAATCTCTCGGGACGATCATCTATCTTGAGATCGGAGCCGCAGAGGCAGAACGCCGTATTTCGAACTTCAAAAAGCGCGGCGTCGTCATGAGGAGCGGGATCACCTCGATCAAGGCACTTCATGCCGAGCGTGTCCCTCTCTATGAAAAATATGCGGACATCGTTGTGGACTGCAACGGCCTCACCATCGATGAGACCGTGGAGACGCTTGCGGCCGCGGCAGGCTTTCACCAGCCTTGAGAACGCTGATTTTCGGGGCGGGCGCGATGGGGACAAGCCTCGGCGTCCTTTTGGCGCGGAACGGGGTGCCCCGCGAGCTTGTCTCACGGGATGCATCTCATATCGGAGCACTCAAGGAAAGGGGCGCGACCCTGATCGAGAACGGGAGGGAGAGTACGACGCCCGTTTCGGCACTGCTGCCGCAGGAGCTTAAGGGGGAGTACGACCTTGTTATTCTCTCAACAAGGCAGCGGGAAAATCGGAGGCTCTCCGAGATTTTTAAACCCCTTCTCGGGAAGGATGGGGTGCTTCTCACCGTCCAGAACGGTCTGCCCGAGGAGAGCTTAGCAGAGGGCTTTGACCCCGACAGGCTCTACGGTGCCGCGCTCGGCTGGGGTGCGGAGAAGACGGAGGCGGGCAGGGTCAGGGTGACCTCTGAGGAATACACCCTTGCACTCGGAAACTTCGGAGGTGGGCAAAGGACGGAGGAGCTCGTCGCGCTTCTGAGGCGCGGAGGCATTCGGGTCACCGTCGGAACGCTGCGCGAGATACGCTATTCCAAGCTTGTCGTCAACGCCTCGCTCTCGACGCTCTCTGCGATCTCGGGGCTTACCTTCGGGGAGCTCTCCAGAAAATACAAGAGGCTTGTCCTTTCGCTCATGCGGGAGACGGTCGCCGTTGCAAGGGCAAGCGGATGCAGGACCCTGATCCAGAACGGATATGACATCGGAAGGCTCTTCAATAGTCCCTTTGCGGGCATGATTTTGCCAATTGCGATGAAAAAGCATCGGGAGATCCGCTCGGGTATGCTCAAGGATCTTGAGGCAGGCAGAAGATGCGATGTCGATTTTGTTGCGGGCGCGGTCGTAAGAGCGGGGGAGCGGGTCGGCGTTGAGACGCCCATGCTCCGTGCCGCCGTCGCCCTTCTCCATGATATCGAAAACGGATTTGCCGAGCTCTCACCCGAGAGCTTGAAATTATTATTCGAATAAGGAAGAATTTATGGACTTGAAAGCTTTGGCAGAACGGCTTCTGCCCGGAGAATATCCCTCTCTTGCATCGTATGAAGAAAAATACCCGCCGCGTAGCCTTACGAAGGGTGCGCAGGTGACCCGTCTCGCTCCCTCGCCGACGGGATTTATTCATCTCGGAAACCTCTTTGCGGCCATTGCAAACGAGCGTATCGCCCATCAGAGCGGCGGCATTCTGTATCTTCGCATCGAGGATACCGATTTAAAGCGCAGGGTGGACGGGGCTGTCGAGGCAGTCAAGAGCGCACTCAGATATTTTGACATCAAATTTGACGAGGGTGCCGAGATCGACGGCGACAACACGTACGCCCCTTGGTATCAACGTCAGCGTGCGGAAATTTACCGTGCCTTTGTCAAGCATCTCATCGAGATCGGTAGGGCGTACCCGTGCTTTTGCACCGAGGAGGAGCTCGGACGCCTGCGAGAGGAGCAGACGGCAAAGAAGGAGATCACGGGCTATTACGGCAAATATGCCCGCTGCCGCGATCTCACCGAGGAGGAGATTTATAAAAATCTCGACGCAGGGAAGCCCTTTGTCATTCGTCTTCGGTCCATGGGGGATCCCGAGAACAAAATCAAGCTTCGCGACGCTATCAAGGGTGAGATCACCGTCACCGAGAACGATCAGGACGTCGTCATTCTCAAATCGGACGGCATTCCCACCTACCACTTTGCTCACGCCATCGACGACCACTTCATGCGCACGACGCTCGTGATCCGCGGTGAGGAATGGCTTGCATCCCTACCCATCCATATCGAACTTTTTGATGTGCTTGGCTTTGAGCGGCCACGCTACGGGCACAACTGCTCACTCATGAAGCAGGACGGAGACACGAGAAGAAAGCTCTCCAAGCGCAAGGACCCCGAGCTCTCCCTCGAATTTTACCGTAAGGAGGGGTACTATGCAAGGGCCGTCAAGGTCTATATGCTCACGCTCCTCAATTCCAATTTCGAGGAATGGTATCTGAAAAATCCCGACAAGCCGCTTGAGGAATTCAAATTCACGACAGAAAAAATGTCAAAGAGCGGGACCCTCTTTGACATCGACAAACTCAACGATATCTCCAAGAACGAGCTTTCCAAGCTCTCTGCCGAAGAAATGCTCGACTTTTTGAAAACTTGGGCAGATGAATTCGGCACTGAGGCGCAAAAGGGGTATTTTGAGGACGAAGAGAAGATGCTCAGGGTCCTGACGCTCTGCATGGGCATCGGCGGCAAAAAGCGCAGGAAGGATTTTACCACCGCCTCACAGGCCATGGAATTTATCAGATATTTCTTTGAAAAGCCCGACTCCTACGAGGATTTCCGTGTGGATGCGGGGACGAAAAGGGAGATTTTGAAGGGATTTCTTGCAAAATACGACCCTCGGGAGGATTCGCAGGCGTGGTTTGCAAGGATCAAGGAGATCGCAGCCGAAAACGGCTTTGCAGCTGAGATGAAGGACTATAAAGCGGACCCCGAAGCCTATAAGGGCAGCGTTGCGGATGTTGCGGAGGTGTTGCGTATCGCGACGACGGGCAGGGCAAGCACGCCCGATCTCTGGTCGATCCAGCAGATTTTGGGCGAGGAGGAAACGCGGGAAAGGATCTTGAGCGTGTTCTGAGCTGCGGAGGGTACCAATGAGCAAGGCAGATTTGATTTTTATAAACACCTGCAGGGATATCCTGCAAAACGGCGTCTGGGATACAGACTATGAGGTGCGTCCGCACTGGGACGACGGAACGCCCGCACACACGGTCAAGAGATTCGGGATCGTCAACCGCTACAATTTGCAGGAGGAATTTCCCATCCTGACCCTGCGCCGCACCGCCTTGAAAAATTGCATCGACGAAATTTTGTGGATCTGGCAGAAAAAGAGCAACAACATTCACGATCTGCACTCCCATATCTGGGACAGCTGGGCCGACGAGACGGGGAGCATCGGCAAGGCATATGGCTATCAGCTCGCGCAGAAGTCGGTTTATAAGGAGGGGGAGTTCGATCAGGTCGACCGCGTTCTTTATGATTTGAAGCACAACCCCGCCTCGCGCAGGATCATGACAAACCTCTATAACTTCAGCGATCTCAATGAGATGCATCTATATCCGTGCGCGTACTCCATGACCTTCAACGTCTCGGGGGATACGCTTAACGGGATCCTGAACCAACGCTCAAACGATGTTCTGACCGCAAACAATTGGAATGTCGTCCAGTATGCGGTCCTTCTTATTATGTTTGCGCAGGTGAGCGGCCTCAAGGCGGGAGAGCTCGTCCATGTCATTGCGGACGCCCATATCTATGACCGCCATGTCGATATCGTAAAAGAGATCATAAACAAGGAGCCTCTTCCCGCGCCCAAGCTTGTCGTCGACCCCGATATCAAAAATTTCTATGATTTCACGGTCGATTCCTTTAAGCTGGAGGGCTATGAATTCCATCCGCTCGACAAGAAAATTCCCGTTGCGATTTGATATTTCGCCATTTTGCATAGTACTATGTCTGACATAATAGAGGAGAAAAGCCCAAAATGAAGGCGATTTTTCACTGCGACAAGCGTTGGGGGATCGGGAAAAACAACGGATTGATGTTTTCGCTCCCCAAGGATATGAAATTCTTCCGTGAAACGACGATGGGAAAAGTCGTTGTCATGGGGCTGAATACGCTCCTATCCTTCCCGCATGCAAAACCCTTGAAAGATCGCATTAATATCGTCCTTTCGCCGACGGATATCGAGGGGACCGTGACCGTTCACGATCTTGATGAGCTCTTTTCCGAACTCAAAAAATACCCGCCCGACGACGTCTATGTCATCGGCGGGGCAAGCGTTTACAGGACTTTGATTCCCTATTGCAGTGAGATTCTTGTGACGAAAGTGGATGCCGACGGCGGTGCGGACGTCTTTGTCCCCGACCTCGACGCAGATCCAAACTTTGCATGTATCTCCGAGAGCGACCCCGTTGAGGACAACGGCTACGCGATACGGTTCTGTCTTTATCGGAACCGCTGCGTTGCCTCCTTCTAAAATAGCGTTCGGCCCGTCTTATCGCAAGACGTGTTTATCGATTCAGTTTGATCTTGATCCCGACGACGCCGTACAGCTTTTGCCGCTCGGGCGTGTAATAGGCCTCCATATCCTTGGGAGAGGCCGATTTGAGCGTTTCTTCCGTGTATCCGCAGTCGGAAAGGGGAAGCGGGCGATAGAGCTCTTCAAAATTTTTAAAAAGATAGAGGGCAAGCACTTCGGCATATAATGTGGCGCCGTCCCTTGCGTTGGTGAACTTGATTTTGTCGCCGACCTTGATCTTCTGCCGTTTTTCATCATAGAGGCGGAGTTCGATCGTCTTTTTCCCGCTTGCGATCAAGTTGAACGGTTCCGCCGCTAAATTCATTTCATGTTCCATGGCTTCATTATATCCCAACTCTCTCCAAATAGCAAGAAACACGGGGGAAAATTTCCAAATGCCCGTGTTTTTTGTTGTGTTTTTCGGGCAGATGTATTATAATTTCCCGTGGAATTTAAGAGGACAGTATGGTAAGAAACGATTTACGAAACATTGCGATCATTGCACACGTCGACCACGGCAAGACGACGTTGGTCGATCAGATGTTGAAGCAGGCGGGCACCTTCCGCGAAAATCAGGTCGTCGAGGAGCGCGTCATGGACTCGGGGGACCTCGAGCGCGAGCGCGGCATCACGATCCTTGCAAAGAATACCTCCGTCCACTATAAGGGCGTGAAGATCAACATTGTCGATACCCCCGGCCATGCCGATTTTTCAGGCGAAGTCGAGCGGTCGCTGAAGATGGTGTCGGGCGTCCTGATTCTGGTGGACGCCGCCGAGGGACCCATGCCGCAGACGCGGTTTGTCACGCAGAAGGCACTCGAGCTCGGCCTCAAGCTCATCATCGTGATCAACAAGATCGACCGTCCCGATGCCCGTCTTGGGGAGGTCGAGGATGAGATTTTGGAGCTTTTGATGGATCTCAACGCATCGGATGAGCAGCTCGACAGCCCGTTTGTGTATTGTTCGGGCAGAACGGGGACCTCTTCACTCGACCCGAAAGTGCAGGGGGCCGACCTGACGCCGCTCTTTGACACGATCCTTTCCCATTTCCCGCCCCTCGATCTGGATGATGAAGGGCCCCTGCAGCTACTTGTTTCCTCTATCGATTATAATGATTACGTGGGCAGGATCGGGATCGGCCGCATCGAGCGCGGCGTTGCGAGGCAGAACGCCGACGTCACCGTCTGCAATTACAATCATAAGGAGGTCAATCTGAGGGGGAAGCTCGTCAATCTCTATGAGATCGAGGGCCTTTCCCGCGTGCCCTGCGAGAGCGCGAGGGCGGGAGACATCGTCTGCTTTTCGGGGCTTGAGAAGATCAACATCGGGGATACCGTCTGCGCATCCGAGCATGTGGAGCCCGTTTCCTTCGTAAAGATCTCCGAGCCGACCGTGGAGATGATCTTTTCCGTCAACGATTCTCCCTTTGCGGGGAAGGAGGGGAAATTCGTCACCACGCGTCACTTAAGAGAGCGGCTGTACCGTGAGCTTTTGCGTGACGTCTCGCTGAAGGTCGAGGATACCGACTCCGCAGACGCCTTCCGTGTCAGCGGGCGAGGGGAGATGCACCTCAGCATTCTCATTGAAACCATGCGCCGCGAGGGGTATGAATTTCAGGTGAGCTCCCCTAAAGTGCTCTTCAAGAGCATCGACGGTGAAAAATATGAGCCCGTGGAGCGGCTGATCGTGGACGTTCCCGAGGATATGACGGGGCCCGTCTTTCAGAGCATGGGCTCGCGGAAGGGCGAGCTTATCCACATGAGCGCGTTGGGTTCGCGGATGCGGCTGGAATTTCTGGTGCCCGCGAGAGGGCTTTTTGGCTATAAGAGTGAATTTTTGACGGATACCAAGGGCGAGGGCGTCATGAGCTCGGTGTTTTTCGAATATCAACCCTACAAGGGAGAGATCGAGCGCAGGACGTCGGGGTCGCTTGTCGCGTTTGAGACGGGAGAGGCCGTGACCTATGGTCTGTTCAACGCACAGGGCAGAGGACCGCTCTTTATCGGCCCCGGGACGCAGGTGTATGAGGGGATGGTCGTCGGATATTCCCCCAAGGATGAGGATATCAACGTCAATGTCTGCAAGACGAAGCATCTGACGAATACCCGCTCCTCCTCGTCGGACGAGGCATTGCGCCTCATCACTCCCAAAAGGCTCTCGCTGGAGGAGGCACTGGAATTTATTGCAGACGATGAGCTTCTTGAGATTACGCCGACGAGCGTCCGCATCCGCAAGCGCATCCTCGACAGTGAGTTGCGCGCAAAGGCCCGCGCCAAGGCAAAGGCAGGGGAATAAAGCCTTACTATGTCAGACATAATACTTCGTTAATACGTCAAAAAGACAGGTTATTTGCCTGCCTTTTTTGTTTTCTGCATGAATTTCACGTCCCGTTCATATATTGGTACCATGCGTGAAGAAATCAAGGAAAGTATACTTACGATCGAGCAGCAGAGAAGGATCGCGATGAGCGGCGTTTCAAGCGTGGATTCCTTTTCGGAAAATGTCATTCTTCTCACCGTCAACGGGAAGAGGGTCAGGATCGAGGGGAACAAGCTGAAGGTGCTCGCCTTTTCGGAGGGGACGGGGAATTTTTCCGCAAGCGGCGAGGTGACGCTCGTGCGATACGGAACGCAGGGCAGGGCACTTTCACGCCTTTTTAAATGAACGAGCTCCTCACATTTCTGCATTGCGCTCTCATCGGCGTCATGTGCGGTTTTTTGTATGACGCGCTCTATTTTATCCGAAGCCTCTATCGGAAACGGTGGCTTCGGATACTTTGCGATTTCCTGTTTTGCATGGAATTTGCCGTGCTCTATGTGTTTTTTGCGGTCATTTTGGGATTCGAAGCCCTGCGTTTTTACCATTTGCTCGGCTGTGTCCTCGGATTTTTTCTCTATTTGAAAAGTTTCCATAAAATTGTTGCTTTTTTCTCGGAAAAGCTGTATAATAGAACTGTACAGAAAAACAAAGGGAATACGCATCATGGAAGAAGAGGTAAAAGAACAAAAACAGGCTAAATATCGTCGTATTGCCGTAGGGGCGACGGTTGCGGGTGTTCTTGTCGTAGTATTCCTTCTGATCGTTCTCATTGTCCAGTTTGTTCAGATGGGCGTACTCAATTCCGAGCACAGGGCCATTGAGAACGGCATCGGCGAGTATCAGCAGAAGATCGAGAATCAGGAGGGCGTGCTCGAGGAATATTTCTCAGGCGACGCACTCTATTGGCAGGCCGTGAAGCAGGGCTGGAAGAAGAAATAATGAAGTATGCGATCATCGATATCGGGTCGAATTCCGTTCGCCTCATGCTTTGGGCGAGCGGAAAAACTTTATATAAAAAGGTTAAAACGACCCGTCTTGGTGAGGGTCTCGCCGCCTTTGGCCGTCTGCAGCTCCCTGCAATGGAGCGAACGCTGCGTGCTGTCGGGGAATTTGTCGGGGAGGGACGAGGCTCTGACGCCGAGATCCATGTATTTGCGACGGCGGCCGTGCGTTCCTCTCTCAACGGACAGGACTTTTGCAGAGAGGTCTCCCGTCTTTTTGGGGTGGATGTCGATGTCGTCTCGGGGCGGGATGAGGCTCTTCTCGCGATGCTCGGTGCATTGGGGAAAAGAGACGGCGGCATTATCGATATCGGCGGTGCCAGTACGGAAATTTGCCTGAAAAAGTGCGGTGAGCTCGTCTTTACCCGCAGCCTCGACATCGGTGCGGTCCGGCTGCATGACGAATGCGGTGAGGACATGGACAAGCTGCTTTCCCGCATCCGTTCTACGCTCGCGGAGCTTCCTGTTGCGGCCTCGGACACCGTCTATGCGGTCGGCGGCACGGCTTCCACGCTTGCAAGTCTGAAATTGGAGCTTGAGGGGTACGACCCCGCTCTGCTTCAAGAGACAGCTCTTCCCCGTAAATGGGTAAGGGATACTTCAGAGCGTCTTTTTGCGCTCCCCTTGGAGGAGAGAAGACTGCTGAAGGGGATGGATGCGGCCCGCGCAGACATCCTCGGCGGGGCGACGCTCCTGCTGGAGCAGATCATGGAGAGGATGGGAATTTCCGAGGTCAAATTCTCAGATAGAGACAATTTAGAGGGATACCTTGCCCTCAAGGGACTGAAATGAGCGGAAATACAAAGAGAAGGCTCTATAATTTCACTGAATTTACGCTTCGCATTGCTGCCTTTGCGGGCGTAATTCTGCTCATCGTTTTTACTGTGCCGCGGCCTGTGACGACGCCCGTTTGGTTGATTTGGCTCGCCTTTATCGCTACTCTCGCGCTTCGTATCCCTGCTGCTGTCCATGAGCTCGGCCACCTTCTCTTCGGCTGGATCGCGGGGATGAAGCTCGTCAGCATCACCTTTTCCTATTTAAAAATCTCAGCTGCAGAGTGCGGCAGATCCGGAGAGGATCAAAAGGACCGCTCCCGCAGAAGAGTAAGGCTCGTGGATCCCGCCTATGCAGGTGCAACAGAGATGCATCCATGGAGCGGAGGGCATGTTCGGGCGAAGACAATTGTATTCACTTTGGGCGGGCCGACACTCTGCCTTGCGGTCGGGATCGCGCTCCTGCTCGTGTATGTGCTTTTGCCCTTCCATATCGGGACCCTGTTCGGGGGACTGATGAGTATATTTCTTGTGCAGGAGGGGCTTATCGCGCTCCTTCCCGCCGAACTCCCCGCGGGGAAAACGGATGGCGCCGTGCTTGTCGGGCTTCTCAAGCATGCCGCCGAGGAAGAGATCATGCTCCGTGTTCTCACGGCGCAGGGGATCCTTAATCGGGGGACATATGCGGATATCGACAGGGACATGCTCTTTTTGACGCCGATCGTCAGAGAGGATCTTCCTGCCTTTCACGCGCTCCTGCTTCTGCGGCGAAATTATCTTGCGGAGATGGGGGACGAGGAGGGGGCAAAGGAGATCTCCGACCGCCTGCTTTCCCTTGAGGAGTACATGACAGAGGAGGAGCGTGCGGAGATCGAAAAATTCAGGACATAAAAAAATCCGCCGCAAGGGCGGACGGTTCGGATTTTTTCACGATGAATCTCCCGCGTCAACCTACGGCGCCATACAATCTCCAAGCAAAGAAAAAATCAATCGGCGAGACCGAGCAGATAGTCGCTCGTTACGTTGAAATAACGGGCGAGCTTGGCGATATTCGATGCAGTGGGGTCACTTTTGTTCCTTTCCCAATAGCAAACGATGCCAAGACTTACGCTCAAATCTCTTGCAACGGTGGCCTGCGAGAGACCACGCTCCCTTCTGAGCTCTAAAAGCCTTTCTGAGAAAATTTTCATATATACATTATAACATGGGAAAATGAAAATTGCAACACTTTTTAGATAAAATTTTTCAATTTTTACATGTTTTTTAAAAAAATTTTCACTCAAAACAACAAATTAAATGGTAAAATTCCAAATTTTTGAAAATTTATGACAAAAACTTTTCAAATTCTGTTCATTTGTCACGGAAATATTTGCAGGTCTCCCATGGCCGAGAGTATCATGACCGCGCTTCTCAAGGAGGCCGGGATGGAGGATCGAGTTAAGGTAGCCTCTGCCGCCGCGCATGAGGACGCGCTCGGATGTCGGCCGCATCGGGGTACCGTCGAAATTTTGAGAAGGAAAGGGATCCCGCTTGTTCCGCATACCGCACGGCTGATGACGCAGGAGGACGGGGAGATGTATGATCTCCTCATCGGCATGGACGTGCGGAATGTGGAGGATATGAAAAGGATCGTCGGTCAAAGGAATGCCCACAAGGTCAAAATGCTCCTCGATTTTTCCTCGCGGCCTCGTCCGATTTCCGACCCCTGGTACACGGGGAGCTTTGACGATGCTTTTCGCGATATCGATGAGGGCTGCCGTGCTCTCATATCCTATCTGCGCGGGGTGCTTTGAGGGAATTTCTATGACTTTTTTCAAAAAAGGTTGAAAAAATTTTAAAAAATGCTCTTTACAATTCAATGAAAATCCCTTATAATGGTGGGGAGAGGTGAGGACATGAGAACGCACGAATCGCAAGAGATGTATCTGGAGACAATTTTACTTCTTCGGGCGAAAAAATCCTCCGTGCGCTCTGTCGACATCGTAGAGGAGCGTGGGTATGCAAAGTCCAGCGTTTCCCGTGCCGTCAATCTGCTTGTCAAGGACGGACTCATCAATATCGATTCAAACGGGGAAATCACGCTCACGCCCGAAGGGTTAAGGAAGGCAGAGGACGTCTATGAAAAGCATCGTGTATTCACCGAGGTCTTCATCCACATGGGTGCGGACCGCGAGCTCGCCGAGGAGAATGCCTGCCGCGTGGAGCACGTGATATCCGACGACCTCTTTGAGATCCTAAAAAAATATCTTGAAAAATAACGTTCGGCCCCGCAGGTGGTGCGGGGCCGTATTTCAGCTTGTAAGCGTTGAAAGGATGTCGAAATAGTGTGGGAAGGTCTTTTTACAGCAATCGGGATCGTCAATGGTGACGCCGCCGCGTTTTAGTCCCGCGAGCGCGAAGGCCATTGCGATCCGATGGTCCCCGAAGCTCTCGATCGTGCACGACTGCGTGTCGGCAGGCTCAATAAAGATGTCTTCTCCGACGGGAAAGGCTCTTGCGCCCAGAGAATTCAGATTTTTCACGATCGCAGTCATGCGGTCGCTCTCCTGCCATTGAATGTGGGAGACTCCTCTCAGGATGGAGGGGGAGCTTGCAAATGCGGCGAGCACGGCGACCGTCATGGTTTGGTCGGAGAAATCCACCATTTCCTCGTCGAATCCCATGTAAAACGGGATACGGCGTCCGTCTGCGACAATTCCTGCCTCCCCGTCATGCAAGCGGACTCCCTTGTCCCGCAGAAGCCCGAGGAAGCGGATATCTCCCTGCAGCGTGTCAAAATGCACATCCTCGACGGTGACCTCCGCACCCGTGAGGAGGGAGAGTGCGTAGAAATAGCACGCGCCCGAGATGTCGGGCTCGACCTTGAAATATTTTGTCTCCTCGCGGATGGGAGAGAGACGGTAGCTCTTATTTACCCTTTCACAGCCGCCCTTGAAGGCGCGGATGAGGGAGGCGGTCATGGCGAGATAGCTTCCCTCCGTGCGATTTCCCGAGAGGTCGACCGTAAAGGGCGTCTCCCCGATGGCCGCGGCAAGCATGAGGCCGCTCGCATACTGGGTACTGATGTCGGTCGGGACCTGCGCCTTGCTCGCTTTTACGCCGTCGGAATGCATTGTGAAGGGGAAATGGCCTTGCTTGTCAAGATATTCGATGCGGATCCCGAGCGCAGAGAGGATGGAGAGAAGCTCCATTGGCCGTGCGCTCATCTGTATGGACGCGTGAAACTCATATTCCCCGCCCGCAAAGGCAAGGATCGCGGGTAAAAACCGTGCGGCCGTCCCCGCGCTGCCCACGTCAAGTGTGGCTTTTCTTTGAAAATGCCGCGTTCCGCGGATGAGAAGGCCGTCTTGCGTGTGGAATGCAGGGATCCCGAGTGCGGAGAGACAGGAAAGGAGGGAGACTGTGTCCTCGCCGTAGCCTCCGCATTGCAGAGTTGTATCTCCTTCCGTGAAGGCCGCGAGCAGGATCGCACGGTTGAGGATACTCTTGGAGGCGGGGACCTCGACCGTGAATTGGCTTGTTTTGATCTTATCAACCGTAAATGCGCACATGCTTGAATTTTAGCATAAATAGTCAGGGATGTCAAGTGCTTGCCCGCGCGGAGAAAATGTGCTATAATCGATCATATGGAATATACCTTGGTCAGAACAAATAAAAAGACGATCAGCGTCACCGTGAAGGACGGGCAGGTCGTCGTCCGTGCGCCCATGAGGCTTTCCGAGGAGAAGATCGCGGCCTTTTTGTCAAAACACAGGAGATGGATCTCCCGCCGTATTGCGGAGCAGAGGGCTGCCGTCAAGCCTGAATTTACGGACGGGAGCGTCGTATTTCTCTTCGGAAATAATTTCACGGTCGCAACAGGCAGAGCGGGTATTAAAGACGGGACGCTGTTTTTGCCCCAAGAAAATAGAGAGGAGGCACTCATTTCCCTTTTAAAAAGACTCACCCGCGAGAGAATGACGCACCTCACTGATGAGATCGCAAAAAAGCATGGCTTTCGGTTCAGCGGGATCACGATCACCTCGGCGAGGACAAGATGGGGGTCCTGCAATGCGCGGGGGAGGATCTCGTATACCTTCCGCACCGCCTTCCTGCCCGATGCGCTCGCCGTCTATCTCGCCGTCCACGAGCTCTGCCACACCCGCCATCTCGACCACAGCGCGGCCTTCTGGAGGGATGTCGAAAAGCTCCTGCCCGACTATTCCCTCAGGAGAAAAGCGTTAAAGCAGTACTTATGGGCGATGAAATGTCTTTAAATTTTTGATTTTTGGCATTTTACATAGTACTATGTCAGACATAAATACATCTTTTCTGCACAAATAGGTTTACTTTTTAACAAATATGTTGTATAATGGATGCAATGAACGTACAAATCGTTATTGTGACGCGTACGATGGGAAAAGTATCTCGCTTTTGTGCGATCGGAAATTCAGACCGCATTTCGGAGGGCGCGGAAATCACATATCCGATCGAGGGCGATACCTCTACGCTCACGCTTTTTCGGGATCGCATCCTCCTGAAGCGGAGAGGAAGCAGCTGTTTTGACGCCGAGTTTTTACACGGCAAGAGCTCCTTCTTCAGGATGTCGGCGCGGGATGCTGCCGCAGAGCTCCCGCTTTTCACGCACGTTTGCAAATCTTTTTTTTCCGAATCGGAAATTTTTTCAAAGCTTTTCTATGACCTCGGTTCAGGTCCCTCTCAGAAATTTTTTCTGAAAATCCACATCAAACTTATCACAGAACAACAATGAAAATCATTCACATCGGTCACTCGTGTTTTTTGCTGTGCGCAAAAAACGGAGCTACCGTTCTGACTGACCCGTATGGGGACGTCGGCATTTTGCTTCCGCAGCTGAAAAGCGACATTGTGACGGTCAGCCACGGTCACTATGACCATTGCAACGTCTCTGCCGTCGGCGGGCAGCCCGTGATCCTTAAAGATGCGGGCAGTTTTTGCTACAATGGGATCGAGATTCAAGCCATTGAGAGCTTTCACGACGATGCCGAGGGGAGAAAGCGGGGGAGAAATCTCATCTTCAGCCTTCTCATCGATGGGCTGCGCGTGACCCATCTCGGCGACCTCGGAGAAAAATTCGGCGAGAGCTCTCTGAGGAGGATCCCGAGATCGGATATTCTCTTGATCCCTGTCGGGGGAAATTACACGATCGACGGCGACGAGGCGGCCCGCTACGTGAAGGCGCTCTCGCCCTCCATCGTCATTCCCATGCATTATTATGTCAGGGGTCTCACCGTCGATATCGAGGATGAAAAACGTTTTATAAAGGCAATGGGCGGGAATTACCGCAGGGAAGCGGCACTTGAGGTCGTGCAGGCCGACCTTACCCAACAGACGCAGCTCATTGTTTTGGAGAATCATCATGAATAATCTCTTACTTGAAATCAGCTACAGGCACTATCTTCAGACGCTGCCGGTTTTAAAGCTCCGCGTCATTGCAAGGTATTTCGGGGTCGAAAAGGTGACGCAATACGAAAAGGACGCCCTTATCGAGTTTCTCATCGACTCCTTGGAAAATAATCCTTTTCCCCCCGTGAATTTAGACAAAAAGAAGCATCGCGGAGCCCCGCCGAAGCATACCGAGGTCTCTCCCGAGATCTTTACCATGCTTGCACAGATCAGGAGAAATTGCGAGGAAGCGGAGAATTTGATCGGCGTGGCATCCCCTGAATATGAGGACCGCCTGCATGCGGGGAACGATATTCTTTACCGCGGCATCCTTGAGCTCATGCCGACGGGGTATGGATTTTTGAGGGTGAAAAACTGCCAGCCATCAACGAGGGGGCTTGACGTCTTTGTTCCCCCCGACTATATTCGCGATATGAAGCTGAGAGAGGGGGACGAGATCACCTGCACGGCCTCCCGCGGCAAGCGGAGCGGTTCACCCTCGATCGAGGTCCTCGGCTCCGTCAACGGCAGTATCATCGGGATGTATGAGCAGCGGCCGCGCTTCGAAAATCTCATGGCGCAGTATTCAGACGAGAAGCTCGTCCTCTCGGGTAGGAATTCCGATCTCACTCTTCGGCTCATCGATCTCTTTGTTCCCATCGGAAAGGGGCAGAGGGGGATCATCGTCGCGCCACCCAAGGCCGGGAAGACGACGCTCCTCAAAAAGCTCGCCGCGGCCATCGCGGAGAGCTACCCCGACATCGAGCTCAACGTTCTCCTTATTGACGAGCGGCCCGAGGAGGTCACCGATTTCGTCCGCTCCGTTCCCAATGCGAGGGTGATTTATTCCAATTTTGACGAGAATGCGGAAAGTCACATCCGTGCCGTAAGGCTTGTCGTGGAGCATTGCAAGCGTCTCGTGGAGCAAGGCAAGGACGCCGTCATTCTGCTCGATTCGCTCACAAAGCTCACCCGCGCCTTTAACATTACCACGGAAAGCACGGGGAAAACGCTTTCGGGCGGTCTTGAGGCAAATGCGCTTGCCGAGGCGAAGAAGTGCTTCGGCGTTGCCCGCAACACCGTCGATCAGGGAAGTCTTACCGTTCTTGCGACCGTCCTTGTCGACACGGGCAGCCGCATGGATGAGGTGATCTACGAGGAATTCAAGGGGACGGGGAATTCCGACATTATCCTCTCGGAGACACTTGCAGAGAGAAGAATTTACCCTGCACTCGATCTCAGACGCTCGGGAACGCGCAAGGAGGAGATGTTGCTCAGCGAGAAAGAGCTTTCTGCCGTATCCCAATTGAGAGCCCTGCGCCTTACAGAGGATCCCGTCGCGCTCTATGAAATGATGGAAAAGACGCAGGACAACGCAGAATTTCTCGCACGCCTTCCCGAATGGCTCAGGGTTTATAAAGGTAAATAAGCAACGTATGGAAAAAGCGTCGGACAGCGATCCGACGCTTTTCATATGGCGATATTTTACTTTTTCGGTCTGACCTGCAGGAAGTAGCAGACGCCGAAGATGAGTACTGCGATGGAGTAGATCGCGGGAAGAAGCACAAATGTCATGAGCTGAGATACGTCCGCAAAGCTGATCCTCGCCGAAAGGGCAATGATGAGAGCGATGATCACGATGAGTGCGTAGATCACGATCGCATTGATGAGCGAAAGAGATGGCTTGCGGAGTCTGTTTTCGCCGAAGTGGTTCGCAAAGAGGAGTCCTGTCGTCAAAAGAAGGACGAGACCGAGACCCCACATAAGATAGGGGTAAAAGACGGGGAGCGCGAGTGTGCCGTTGAGTCCCATCGTGATGCCGCCGACGAGGATGCACCAGAAGAAGACGACGACGGAGCTCAGGAAGAGGGCCTTGCCCTTGTGGACGGTATTGACCTCATCGGATTTCTCGGGAAGCTTCGGCGTCTCGCCTCCGACCGTTTCCACACGCAGGCCGTCACGGCTTGCGCGGTTTTTGATATCACGGAAATCGATCCCCGAGACGGGGGTCGCGGAGGACTCCTCGCTTACCCTTGCGCTCGGACGGACGGAATTTTCATAGAGCCGCCCGACGACATCCCGATAGCTCTCTGTCTCCTGACGGGGAGGCTCGGCGGCCGCAGGCTGCTGCGGGTAGGCCGTCTGTGCCGCAGAGGCGGGGGAGTCGACGAGGGAAATGTAGTTGCGGTGGATAAATTGCCGTTCACGCTCGGCAAGCTCGTTTTCCATCTGGCGGCGCAGAGAGGCGACCTGCTCATCGAGGGCCTGCTGATAGCGGGCGCGGTCGTCCTTGACCTGTGCGTCATGTCGGGCAGCCTCCTCGTCGAGAGCGGCATTGTAACGGTTGCGTTCCTCGGCAAGGACCTCGGTGAAGTGGTTGCGCTCTGTCTGGAACTGCGCTTCGCGGAGCTGCGCCTCCTGCTCACGGGCGAGACGGACGGCCTCCTCTTTTTCGGTGCGGACAGATTCGCGCAGGTCGGAAAGCTCTCTCTCGTGTCTCTCGGAAAGCTCCCTAAGTTGCTTCTCGCGGAGCTCCTTTTCGGCTCGCAGAGAAGCCTCGCTTGCCTCGCGCTGATCGAGAAGGGCCTGCTCGTTGGACTGTGTGAGTGCCTGCAGCATGCGGGTATGCTCCTTGGATTCCTCATCGAATCTGCGCTTTTGAAGCTCCAGTTCTCTCTGAAGGGCCTCGGTCTCCTCTGCGGTTGCCTCGGACTGCTTGTCCTTCTCCGCATCGAGCTCGGCCCGCGCGGCCTCGACCTCCCGCAGCATCTCCTCCTTCCTTGACGCAAGAAAGGCCTCCTGCTGTTCACGGATGAGGGCGAGCTGCCTGAGATTCGCCTCGTAGGAGTCGTTGAGCTCTCTTTCGCGGGCGTTCATTTCCTCGGTAAGGCGGGCTTTTTCGGATTCAAAATCGCTGCGCTCGCGATCCAGTGCGGCAAGTCTTTCGGAATATTCCTCCTCGAGTGCCTTCTGCTTTTCGGCATAGGCGGTCTCGAACTCCTCCTGCTTCTTTTTGGTCTCCTCCTCGAGCTTTTCTCTGAGAGAGGAATCGTCGAATCCCGGTTCAAAGGAAAATTCCTCGCTGTCCTCATCCTCGCGAGAGGGGACACGTGAGGTCGACCGCCTGAGAACGCTCATATCTACAGCGGTGGGAGCAGGACGGTTGAAGTCGAAGTCACGGTCGGAGATGAGAGAATCGATGATTGTTCTCGAGTACTCCCATTCTGCCTGATTCTGCTCGGAGACGGCCTTCCCTTCATCGGTCAGAGAGAAATATTTTCTTCTCCCGCCCCCGACGGAGCCTCCCCAGTAGGAGGTGATGTAGCCGTCCTTCTCGAGACGTTTCAGGGCAGAGTAGAGGGAGGGTTGTTTTAAAGAATATTGTCCCGAGCTCTTCCGTTCGATCTCGGCGATGATCTCATAGCCGTATTTATCGCCGTCGTAGAGGGAACGGAGAATGATGGTATTGATGTGACCGCGGATGAGATCTGCGCTCACGCTCTTGTCGCCGCGCTCGTCCTCCGCATCGGGTGAAGCGGTGACCTGCTCGTCGTCGTCCGTCTCCACGTTCATGGTTTCCTCGTCCATGGACTTTCCTCCTTATCGTTTTCTCTATTATATAACAAATTTCGATTTTTGTCAATAGTCATAGTACTATGTCTGACATATTTTTTTCAAAATTTCCAAATTTTTTCATAAAAATTACTGTGTCAGACATAGAACATTGTCAATGGGAGTACTACGCGGGGCATTGTTTATCGTCGGCGGGGCGATCGGAGCGGGCTTCATCACAGGTGCGGAGCTTATCCGATTTTTCGGGAGCGATGGGTTTCTTTTCCCGCTCCTTTGCTCCTGCATTTTTTTCTGTGCGCTTCTGCTTCTCTTTTTGCGGCTCGGCAAGAAGCACGGGGGATATGCGGGGGTGTTGTCGATGTTCGGAAGGGGAGCGGCTCTACTTAGGGGATGCTTCCTGCTCTCGGCTTTTTTCTCCTCGGCCGGAATGCTCGCGGGGCTCGACGCACTGCTTGAGGGCCTTTCGCCGCTTCCCTCCGTCCTCGGGCTTGTGGTATCCTGTCTCTTTTTGAGAAAGGGGACGGACGGGATCGCGGGGCTCAACCTTTTTCTTGTTCCTCTTCTGCTGCTGTTTGTCTTTCTGCATGCGGGAAACATCGTCCTTTCGTATCCGTCCGCGCGGCCGATAAGGTGGGGCTGGCTTTTGTATGCGGGCATGAATGCCTTCCTGCTCGCACCTGTCCTGATGGACGCGGGGGCAAAAATGCGGCATCCGCTCCTCTCGTCGTTTCTCGCCGCGGGGATCGTCTTTGCGGCGGGGGTCTGTATTCTCGGCAGTATCTGCCGTGAGGGGGCAAACGCGATCGGTGCGGAGATGCCCTTTTTGAAGGTGGCCGCGGGAAGTGTTTTCTTCCTTGCCGTCGCTTGTGCGATCCTCACCTCGCTCGTCTCCTCGCTCTATATCCCCTTTTCGGCATGTAACGCGCTCGGCGGGAAAAAGAAAATAGCCGCAAAGGCAATCGTGCTCCTTGCGGCATTTCTTCTTTCGAGGATCGGGCTTAAGGGGATCGTCGGAGGACTATACCCCCTGATCGGCGGTGCCGGGCTCTTCTTTTCAGCTCTCTGCATTTTTTACGATAACCTTTTCAAGAAGCACCACGAGCGCGTACATTCCCGCCGCGAGGATGCAGAGGATAAAGGTCGCACTCATCACGAGGTCAAGCTTGAACACCTGCCCGCCGTACACGATGAGATAGCCGAGCCCCGCCCTTGAGACGATGTATTCTCCCATGATGGAGCCGATCCATGCCATGCCGACGTTGACCTTCAGCATGGAGATAAAGGAGGGGAGCGAGGAAGGGATCACGAGCTTTTGCAGGATCTGCAGCTTTCCCGCGCCCATCGAGCGCAGAAGCAGAAGCTTGCCTCCGTCCGTCGCCATGAAGGCGTTCAGCATGTGGAGCGTCGCAACGATGATCCCGACGAGCACCGTCATGAAGACGATGGCCTCGCTCCCCGTTCCGAACCAGATGATGATGAGCGGCCCGAGGGCGATCTTGGGCAGGGCATTGAGGACGACGATGTAGGGCTCAAGCACCTTTCGGACCGTCTCGCTCCACCAGAGGAGCAGGGCAACGGCGCATCCGAGCACGACGGCGATCGCAAAGCCGATGAGAGTCTCCAGCAGGGTCACGCCGATGTGGTAAAAGAGGGTGCCGTCCGAATACAGCGACATGATCGTTTTGCAGATGCGGGAGGGAGAGCTTGTGAGAAACGGATCTGCCCAGCCGAAGGCCGTGACTGCCTCCCAAATGCCGAGAAGCAGGGCAAGGATGCCGAATCGAAGTGCCCAGACAAGCGCGGCGTTCTGTTTCTTTTTTGCAAGATAGCGTCTGTGTTCCAAGGAAAATTCTTTTTTCATATGTTCAACTCCTTCCACAGGATCTCGAACCATGCGGAAAACTGCGGCTTCTCGCGCCGTTTGATAGGGCGGGTCTCCTCCCCGAAGTCGAGCGTGTGCTCAAAGGCTACGCGGGCAGGACGCTTGGTGAGCACGAGCACGCGGTCCGCAAGGGAGATCGCCTCAGAGATGTCATGCGTGATGAGAAGGGCGGTTTTTTCCTCACTGCGGATGATGGAGGAGACGTCCTCGCACACGTTGAGTCTGGTCTGATAGTCGAGTGCGGAG
The DNA here is from genome assembly GCA_947627515.1 of uncultured Clostridia bacterium. GTDB lineage: Bacteria > Bacillota > Clostridia > Christensenellales > Borkfalkiaceae > Gallimonas. Next base: position 9,042 of record CANQWI010000010.1, on the reverse strand, counting down.
AAGGGCTCGTCGAGAAGCAGGATGTCGGGCTCCATGGCAAGCGTCCGAATAAGTGCCGCCCTCTGTCTCATCCCGCCCGACAGCTGCGGCGGGTAGCTCTGCAAAAAATCGGACAGGCCGTATTTTTTTGCAAGCTCCACAGCACTTTTGCGCCGCTCGGGCGTGTTCTGCCTCTTGATCTCGAGAGGAAGGTAGATGTTTTTCTCGATCGTGCGCCACGGGAAAAGCTCATCCTTCTGCAGCATGTATCCGCATGTGCCGTGCCGCGTCACACTACCCGAGGAGGGCTTCATGAGTCCCGCCGCAAGGGAGAGGAGGGTGGTTTTTCCGCAGCCGGAGGGGCCGATCACGGCGACGAATTCACCCTCATTCAGGGAGAAAGTGAGGTTTTCCGTAGCCGCCGTCTCTCCACGTTTTGTATGGTAGGTGAGGGTCACATTGTCAAAGCGCAGAATTTCGTTTTTCATAGGCGTGCCTTCCGTTCATTTGTTTAAAAGAGCTCTTCGTAGACCTCTTTGACGAGGGAATTGTCGGCGATCGTCGCAAAGGGGATGCGCTCGGTGAGCTGACCCGCCTCATCGATGATGTCGAGAAGACGGTTGTAGCTTTGCTCTGTGATCTGCATGCTCTGCGCCCACGCGTTGATGCTCTGATAGCTGCGGACGCTTGTCGCGAGCGAGCTTTCCGTGGTATCGGGGAAGGCTCTCACGAGGCCCTTGGCGATCTGCTCGGGTGTCTCCTCCTGCGCGTATTTTACAGCTCTCAGCATGGCGCGAAGGAAGCCCTTAGCCGTCTCACGGTTGGCAGTCAGCCACGAATTTTTGGCGATGTAGCTCGTGTAGGGGACCTCGCCGCTCGCCTCGCCGACGGCCGCAACGATGTATCCGTTCCCCGCCGCCTGCACCTCGGAGGCCACGGGCTCAAACATCGTGCAATAGTCTGCCGTGCCCTCGAGAAAGGCCGCGGTCATGTTGTTGAAGGCGACGTCGAAATTGAGGGTATAGCCCTCGACATGATGTTCCTTCAGGATGTATTCAAAGGTCATCGCGGGGACGCCGCCCTGTCTGCCCGCAAGGATCTGCTTACCCGCAAGGTCCTCCCATTTGAAGTCGGGCGCGGGGCTTCTCCCGACGAGGAAGGAGCCGTCCCGCATCGTCAGCTGTGCAAAGACGGTGGGGGTGTCGCTCGTGCCGCCGCTTGCGACGTAAAATGCCGCCTCGGGACCGCAGAAGCCGATGTCTGCATCTCCTGAAAGAACGGCAGTCATGACCTTGTCTGCGCCGCCGCCGTTGGTGAGCTCGACCCGAATGCCCTCCTCCTCGAAATATCCGAGGGAATCTGCAAGGTACATTGGTGCATAAAAGACTGAATGGGTCACTTCATTGAGACGAATCTTGGTGAGACCGTCGGAATTCTCCCCGCCGCAGGCAGAGAGAGGAAGGAGGGCAAAGAGTGCCGCTCCGAGGATCGCAAAAATTTTTTTCATAGTTCGCTCCGTAAAAAATAGGATAATACATTCTATGTCCTCGTGACTTTTGTTGACAATACCGAAAAAAAAAGGTATAATGGCGAGTGTTCACTGTAAGTGAAACGAAAGAGACGGGTATTGCCATGAAAGAAATGCAGACAACATACGCTCCGAAGGATTTTGAGGACAGGATCTATCGGAAATGGGTAGATGAAAACAGCTTCCACGCCGAGGTCGACCCCTCCAAGGTCCCGTTTACCGTCATGATGCCGCCCCCCAACATCACGGGCAAGCTTCATATGGGACATGCCATGGATGAGACGATGCAGGATATCGTCGTCCGTTTTAAGCGCATGCAGGGATATTCCGCGCTTTGGCTCCCCGGGACGGACCATGCTTCTCTTGCGACAGAGCATAAGATCGTCGAAAGACTCCGCGAGGAGGGCACGACGAAGGAGAGCCTCGGACGCGAGGAGTTTTTGCGCCGTGCATGGGCATGGAAGGAGGAATACGGCGGGGAGATCGTTGAACAGCTCAAAAAGCTCGGCTCCTCCTGCGACTGGTCCCGCCTCACCTTTACGATGGACGAAAAATGCTCAAAGGCCGTCCGCGAGGCCTTTTGCCGCCTCTACGAAAAGGGACTCATTTACCGCGGCAGCCGCATCATCAACTGGTGTCCCGATTGCAGGACCGCCCTCTCCGATGAGGAGGTGGAGCATACCGAGGATGCGGGCTTCTTTTGGCATTTTGCCTATCCCGTCGAGGGCTCGGACGAGAAGCTTGTCATTGCGACGACCCGTCCCGAGACGATGCTCGGCGATACGGCCGTTGCCGTCAACCCCAAGGACAAGAGATACCGCAGGCTTGTCGGGAAAACGCTGCTTCTTCCCTTGACAGACAGGAAAATCCCCGTGGTCGCCGATGAATATGTCGATCCCGCCTTCGGAACGGGGGCCGTCAAGATCACGCCCGCCCACGATCCCAATGACTTTGAGGTGGGGTTGCGCCACGATCTGCCCTCGATCAGGGTGATGGGGGACGATGGGACCATGAACGAGCTCTGCGGCGAGTTTGCGGGGCTTGACAGATATGAGGCGCGGAAACGCATCGTTGAAAGAATGAAGGAGCTCGGTCTCCTCGTCAAGGTCGAGCCGCATACGCACAACGTCGGCCACTGCCACAGATGCCATGCGACGGTGGAGCCCGTTGTCTCCAAACAGTGGTTCGTCAAGATGGCACCGCTTGCAAAGCCCGCACTTGACGCTGTTGCCAATAAAAAGACCAAATTTGTGCCTGATCGCTTTACGAAGATCTACAATAACTGGCTGGAAAATATCCGAGATTGGTGCATCTCCCGTCAGCTTTGGTGGGGGCACCGCATTCCCGTTTGGTACTGTGAATGCGGCGAGACGATCTGCTCGCGTGAGGATCCCACCGTCTGTCCCGTCTGCGGGAGCACGCATCTCAAGCAGGACGACGACTGCCTCGATACATGGTTCTCCTCCGCGCTTTGGCCGTTCTCCACCCTCGGCTGGCCCGATAAAACGCCCGATTTCGAATATTTCTATCCCACGGACGTGCTTGTCACGGGGTATGATATCATTCCCTTTTGGGTCATGCGCATGATGTTCTCGGGGATCGAATATACCGAGAAGGTCCCGTTCCGCGATGTGCTCATCCATGGTCTTGTCCGCGATGAGAAGGGCAGGAAGATGTCAAAATCGCTCGGCAACGGCGTCGACCCGCTTGACGTGATCGAAAAATACGGAGCCGATTCTCTGCGTCTGTCCCTCGTGACGGGCGTTGCTCCCGGGAACGATACCCGCTTCACCGAGGCAAAGGTGGAGGCCGCACGCAACTTTATCAATAAGGTCTGGAATGCCTCGCGCTTCGTGCTCATGAATGTGGACTGCGAGGTGCCCGACCTCAAGAGCGTCCGTCTGCAGCCCGCGGACAGGTGGATCATCTCCCGACTCATGGCGACCATCCGCGAGGTCACGGTCTCTCTTCAGAGGTATGACCTCGGCATTGCGGCAGACAAGCTCACCGACTTTGCATGGAACGATTTCTGCGATTGGTATATCGAGCTTTCGAAGCCCGCACTCTACGGCGGCGACGCCGACAAGAAGAGATCTGCGCTCGGCGTCCTTGTCTTTGTGCTTGAAAATGTGCTCAAGCTTCTGCACCCGTTTATTCCCTTTGTCACGGAGGAGATCTGGAGCTACCTTCCCGGGGAGCGCGGGAGCATCATCTCGGAGGATTATCCCCGCTATGACACAAAGCTTTCCTATAGAAAGGAAGCTAAGGCGTTTGAGAACGTCATTGATCTCATCAAGACGGTGCGTGCAATGAAAGTGGAGGTAAACTGCCCGCCCTCGCGCAAGGTTCGCTTGCATCTTGTCACGGAGCAGCGTCGCCTGATCTCCGTCAACAAACAGTCCATTCTCCGTCTCGCAGGCGCGAGCGACATCGTTTTCGACAGTGCCGAGGAGGAGGGGAAGACGGTTTCGCATGTGCTTGAAATCGGCCATCTCTTTATCCCGCTCGGGGACCTTGTCGACATCGAGAAGGAGAGGCTTCGCCTTCAGAAGGAGCTCGAACGCGTCACGGCAGAGATCGGCCGCGCAGAGGGGAAGCTCCTTAACAAGAGTTTTGTGGCAAAGGCTCCCAAAAAGCTCGTTGACGACGAGAGGGAGAAGAAGGAAAAATACCTCGACATGAAGAACAAGATCGAGGCCCAGCTCCGTGCGCTCAGCGATTGAGCGGGGAGGCTTCGTAGCTGAAAAACGGCTTTCTCATCCGAAAGCTGTTTTTTCATAAAAAATTTCGGAAAAATGAAACTTTTTCGACCCCATGCTTGTCTTATAGAGTGAAAGGAAAACCGTATGACCGACGAAAAAAGACTTGATCGAGCGATCCGCTCCCCCCGAAAGGACGAGCCAAAAAGGACGTTCCAGCTTCTGTATGAAAAATACAGACCGCTGGTCTCCCTGATCGCGGCCCGTTATCTCAGGGAGAGCGTCGATGTCGAGGATGTTGTGCAGGAGACGTTTGTCCAATTTTTCGGCCATGCGCAAAACGTCCGCACCTCGGTCAAGGCCTATCTCGTCTCGACTGCCAAAAATCTCTCGTTGAATCTCCTCAGCACCCGCAGGAGGGTGGTTCTCTCGGAGGAGGTGGTCACGCAGGAGGATCCTCCCGCCAACGAGGGCTTCGAGGCACTTTTGTCGGATTTGAAGAGGGTCCTTTCCGAGGAGGACGTCCGCATCATTCTGCTCCGTCTCATCGAGGATCTCACCTTTGAGGAGATCGCGTCAAGGCTCAGGCAGAACGAGAGGACGGTCAAGACAAAATATTACCGTGCCTTAAAAAAATACAGGGCTGCGGGGAGGGGTGAAAAATGAAGAGGATCGAGGAGAGGGCTTTAAAGGAATTTGAAAGCTCTCTGCACATTGCGATGTCCTTTGAGGATATCGAGGGGAGGCTCCCGCCCATGCGCCCGAACGGAGAAAGGGGGGGAGAGCGCACAGGGAGGATGTCCCGCCGAGGGGCCCTTGCGCTCGTTGGCAGCATTGGCGCAGCCGTGCTCCTTGTCGCAGTGCTCCTTCCGACCGTTATTTTGCTTGCTTCAAACCAGCCCGCGCCCGCAGGAGCTCCCGAGGACCTCTACGAGAACGCCACCATGGAGCTTTTAAGGAAGAATGGCTGTCTGTTTTTTGAGGAGCTTGCCTTTGCAGAGGACCAAAAAAACCATGTCTTTGTCATTCAGGATGGGGAGATCGCAGAGCACTACAGCTATGAGAAGCAGATCTACTATGACGGCAGCTTTGACAGCGTGAGGAATAAAAGCATGGTCGAGGCGGTGGAGACCATCGGGATCCCCTCCTTCCGCGGCCGCTCCGATTCGCTGTCCCTCGACTATTCCTTTAACGACGGCTACATCAGACGGGTGAGCCTTGTGCGGGAGGATGGGGAGCTTACGGTCGAGAGTGTTGAGACCCTCGATAAGGAGAATGTCTTGACATGGCTCGACCCCGACAAGCAGCCCCTGCCCACAAGGGAGCAGTGTGAGGGGATCGTCGTCGGCATGAGCCTCGACGAGGTCGTCTTTCATATCGGAAAACCGCAGAGAGAGGTCGGGTACGGCGCGATACTCTACCAGTTTGACGTCGACGGGGGCGGGATCCTCGAAATTCGGCTGGAGCTTGATGTGGAAAGGGAAAACGAGCTCGTCCACGACAACCCGAATGTCCACATCTACGGGACCCACTTCCTCTATGTCGCCGCTTGTTCTTTTGTGCCTGAATCGCTTTCCGATGTCCAAAAACGATATATGGGGTAGAAAAAACAGTAGTCTGAAAAAATTTCATTTTTTTGTTCCGCAAGAAGGGGGGGGAGTACGCAAAATAATTTTAAAAATTTCCGCAAAAGTGAGGCAAATCCTTGACAAAGATAAAATTTTGACATAAAACAAGAAAAGTTAAAATCGCCGTGAGCTACGGAAGAGCATTGGAGTTTTGCCCCCATGGGGGCAGTTTGTCATTCTCATGACAAACTTAAAACATCTCTTCGCCGAAAGCGTTCGGGCAAAAAGGAGCAATTATTCTATGAAACGTTTTGTAATTGCGGCACTCAGCTGTGCGTGTGCGGTCGGGTTTGCGCTTGGACTTGTTGCATGCGGCAATACGGATCCGACGAAGTTGGAATCTGGACAGACGGATGAAACGCTGTACGGAAGCGTTCTCTTCGTTCAATCCGGGATTCCGGAGGACAGGCTCGGGGAGGACGGCGACGTCTGCCTGTGTGCCGAAAGCGGGGACTTTTATCGGAAAAATGAGGGCGCATGGCACCCTGCACCCCTTGAACGGTATGACATCGAAGAAAAGATTCTCAGCGTGACCTATTCGGACGGGACAAAGAAGAGCTATCGCCTTACCACCGCGGAGGACGACACATCAGAATGCGATCATAGCGGCCTTTCCGAAGCGGAGCCGTATGAAATTTACAAGCCCTACTGCGTGGTCCCCGAGATCGGCGTCAAGTACTGCCAAAAATGCGGAGAAAGCTTTCCCGTAATCCTTGCCGCGGACGGTGTGACGCATTCGATCGATGCGAGGAATTTTGAAAAATGCAGATTTTGCAGTAAGCTGGAGGACGGAAGCAGCGGCTTTGCCGTAAATAGCTCTAATGTTGAGAATATCAATGAAGTGGTGGAACAACTTCAGGACGGAGACACGATTCGTTTGGAAGATCCCAATGCCGAAGGCTCTCCCTCAACGTCGCCCGCAGCTGTCAACTTCACCGGCGAGCATCCTCTTGCCATCGGAAATGATAAGGAGATCACAGTCGAAGTAAAAAATGTTGATGTCTCCTTTACATCAGGCACTGCCAGTGCGCTTAGCGTCGGCAACGGTTCCACGCTCAAATTCACAAGCGAAAACAGTGAAGAAGATCGTCCTACGATCAATTTGGATAGCGCCACAAGCAAGCCTGCCATATCGGTAAGCGGAAAAGGCGCTGTGGTGAATGCGGAAGGCGTAGAAATCAACTGCCACAATACAAAAAAGTCAAACGGCGATAATGGAAATCCGTCTATTTCCGTTTTAAATGGTGGCGAGCTTATTTTGGGAAAAGGGACCGTCGTAAACGAAAAAGATGACAATTCATCAATACCTTATTGCGATGCTTATGGAATCAAAGCAACGGGAAACAACTCAGTCGTAAAAATCGACGGGGCAACGATCAATTCCGAAGGTCGAGGAGCCGCTGTTTTTGCGAATCAAGGCGCAGAGATCGACTTTGTTTCGGGTGAAATCAATGTGAGCACAACCGATAGCTCCGTCGGTCTGTGCGTTGGTGAAGATGGGGTACTTGAGATGACGGGAGGCGTGATTAATGTGACGGGTGATTTGACGGGTGGAAAGCAGCCCACGGTATCTCGGAGGAATTGCGCGGCTGCAATCGGCGAATCTCGTGCTGATTATGGCACAGGTTATATTCATGTAACAGGCGGTGTAATCAATTTGACGCCCACGGCTGGCAGAGCCTACGCGATTTCCACAGAAGAACGTGGATGGACGCGTGCTATATTAAGCGGAGATTTGGTGATCCATGTCAATGCAGCAGAGGGCGCACAGGCGGCTGCATTCGCAATATCACAGGGAGGCCCTTGTGAGATTTTTGATAATGTCGTTATCAACGGGTATACAGCACAATTAAATAAAGGTGCGAAGCCGGAGGACCGTAACTTCTTCCAATGGGTCGATGATCAATATACTGGGCAATATGGTGGTGTTACGGATAGCCGCACCAAAGCATAACATAATAAAATTCTATTGGGAATAGGCGCACGCAGGTGCGCTTTTTCCTTTGTCAAATCTCAATCTGTTACGAAAATTTATGTGTGGATATTGACTTTTTTGGAAATATTTGCTAAGATAAAAGTAAGAATATTTTGGAGTCGTCTGTATGAAGGATTTTATTGTAAACGATGAAGATTCGTTGAAAAAGCTCCTTACAAGAGTACGGGCCGCACAGGAGATCTATTCGACTTATTCGCAGGAGCAGGTCGACAGGATCTTTTTTGAAGCGGCGATGGCTGCAAACAAGGCGCGTATCCCGCTTGCGAAGCTCGCCGTGGAGGAGACGGGGATGGGCGTCGTCGAGGACAAGGTGATCAAGAATCACTACGCCTCGGAGTATATCTATAATGCCTATAAGGATACGAGGACGTGCGGCGTGCTCGAGCATGACGAGGGCTTCGGTATCACACGCATTGCGGAGCCGATCGGCGTGCTTGCGGCCGTCATTCCGACCACAAATCCCACCTCGACCGCCATCTTCAAATGTCTGATTTCTCTCAAAACACGGAACGGGCTAATCATGTCCCCGCATCCTCGTGCGAAGCGATCGACGATCGAGGCTGCAAGGATCGTTCTCGAAGCCGCCGTTAAGGCAGGGGCACCCGAGGACATCATCGGCTGGATCGACCAGCCCAATGTGCCGCTTTCCGGGATGATCATGCGTGAAGCGGACATGATTTTGGCGACCGGCGGCCCGGGGATGGTGAAGGCCGCATATTCTTCGGGAAAGCCCGCCATCGGCGTCGGCGCGGGAAACACGCCTGCCGTGATCGATTCGACGGCAGACATCCGTCTTGCCGCATCTTCGATCCTGCATTCCAAGACCTTTGACAACGGCATGATCTGCGCCTCGGAGCAGTCGGTGATCGTGCTGAGCGATGTTTACGACGCATTCAAGTCCGAGCTGCAGAGGCGCGGGGCGTATTTTCTGACTCCCGAGGAGACGGAAAAGGTCCGAAATACGATGTTTATCAACGGTGCTCTCAATTCGAGGATCGTCGGGCAGACGGCAACGACTATCGCGACGATGGCGGGTTTTGAGGCCCCTGCAGGGACGAGGATGCTTGTCGGGGAGGTCGAGAGTGTGGAGCTTTCGGAGCCCTTTGCGCATGAAAAACTTTCGCCCGTCCTTGCGATGTACCGTGCGGAGAGCTTCGACGACGCCGTCGCAAAGGCAGACAGGCTCATCAGGGACGGCGGGCTCGGGCACAC
>CANQWI010000009.1 GCA_947627515.1 uncultured Clostridia bacterium | reverse complement strand
CCAGTTAGACCCCCCCCCCCATTGTCGAGTGTGACATTGGAGCCGAGCACGACCTTTTTCCCGACGAAGGAATTGGCGGCGTTGACCTGATTTGCAAACCACGTGAGGCCCGCGCCCGTCTCGCCCAACAGCGTGTAGGTGTTATTGAGCACAGAGACGGTGTTCTCAAGCGTAACCTCGACGGAGTTGGCATTTTCGCCAGCACCGATAGCATAGCTACCCGCATTGTTGACACCTGCAAGACCGTTGTTGTAAAGGTTCTCGAGTGCTAATTTAAGGGTAACCTTACCGGTATTCTTGTTAAGGGCAACATCCTGGCCGCCGTTGGCAAGGAGTGCGCCATTGTACTTCTGAAAATCTTCCTCTGCGGTCGTGCCTTCAGTTGCCGTGGAAGCATCGATCTGCGCATAGACGGTGTTGGATTCGACAAGAATCCTGCTAGCACTCGTGCCGCCGATAAGGCCACCGATCATGCCCCAGCCGCCGTCTGCAGTGAGTGTAGCATAATTGCTTTCTTTACCGACGGTGTTCCCCGTTACGGCAGACGTATCGCCTGCAAGATAGCCAACGATGCCGCCGAGCTTGTAATCGGTAACGGAGAGCGCACCCTCCACGGAGTTGCCCATAAGGATCGTGTTGAGCGCGTAGCCGACGATACCGCCGACCCAGCGACCGCCCTTGAGGCCTTCGCTTCCAACATACACGTGAACGTGTTTGATCGTAGCACCCTCTGCTTTGGCCGCAATTGTACCAACGCTGTTCGCATTGGGTGCGTTGACCTTAACGTTCTTAAATATAAGGTTCTGAACGGTTGCGCCATTGAGCGAGGAGAAGAAGCCGTACTTGTTTTCGGTAGCATCCTCCTGAGCATCGATCGTGAGGTCGCTGATCGAATGCTTTACACCCGTAGCGTCCTCGCCGTCGAACGTGCCGGAGAAGGTGCCGCTGATGGGAGTCCAAGCAGCGGTCAGAGTGATGTCCTCTGCGAGCTTGACGGTGGAGTTCTCAAACGTGAGGCCGCCGTTTACAAGCTGCGCGAAGTACTTGAGCCCGCTCTCGGTGCTGATGAGCATCGCAACGCTGCCCTCTGCGATATTCTTCGCGCTTGCAGTGCCCGCTGCATCCCATTCGAAGGCCGCCTTGTAGTCCTCAGCCTCGCCCGTCTTCATCGTGTATTCGATGGAGGAATCGGTGATCTTGAGGGAAGGCTCTGTCGTTAAACCGCCGTAGACGCTCGAGAAGCCGCCGACAAGGCCGCAGTTCGCAAGCTCGCCGTAGCCCTTTGCACGGACGATCATGCCGCTGAAGCTGCTGTTCTTGAGCTCAAACTTGCCGTCGTACGCGCCGATGAGCCCGCCGACAAGCTTTTCATCTCTCACGTCGCCAAATTTCACATCGCCGTTGTCCGTCACGGTGACGTTGGTGAGAGTGATGTTCTGATAGGTGTAGGTTTTGACCTCTTTATTGTACCCAAAGGCGGTACCGACGAGGCCGCCGACGCCCTCTGTGCCGTTGACGCTGAGGCCGCTAAGAGTGACTGTTTCACCCTCGCCCTCGCCGCCGACGGTGTCGTGCATCGACATACCGATGAGACCGCCAACGCTCCATGCGTGTTTCGCGCCGACCGCAGAGCCTTCTGCAGCAGTGACCGAGATCTTATTGTAGGTGCAGGCCTGCGACCTGCCGACGAGACCGCCGAGATCGGAGTAGAAGCTCGTGGCAGATGCCGCGTCGTCGACCTTGACAGTGATCGTGCCGCTGAGCGTGATGTTCTCAAACGTGGTATTTGCGGCATAGCCCGCGAGGAGACCCGCACGGTTCTGATAGTCCGCGACCTGACCGGTCACCGTGACCGTGCCGCCGTTAAGCGTGAGGTTCTTGACAACGGGATGCGCGGATATGCCATCGTTAAAGCCGATAAGCCCGAACAAGCCGAGATCGTTTGAGCCACTGACCTGAAGGCCGCTGATCGTCTTGTTGTTGCCGTCAAACGTGCCGAGGAAGCGGTTGCCCATTGTACCGATGGGCGTCCAATTGTCCTTGAGCGTGATGTTGTCCGCAAGGATAACGGTCTCACCTGCGAAGGAGTGCGCTTTCGCAGCATTCACAAAGTCTCTGAACGCTGCAAGGTCTGCCTCATTCTTGAGGATAAACTGCGCCTTTGCACCCTCGATCACGGCACCGTCTTTGTCCGCATATGCGCCATAGAGGACGTTAAGGTCCTCATAGCCCGCGGGCTTCGGCAGGCTGACGGAGGAGTTGCTGAATGTAACGTTTGCATCGCCCTTGAGAAGGGTAGCCTTGCCACCTTCTGCAGCCGTGAGGGTACCGCTGAACGTGAACCCATCGACCGTGCCCGTAGCACCTTCATAGTTCGCTGCGAATGCGCCGACATTGGTGCCGCTGACTGTGCCGTTAAAGGTCACATTTTTGACGGTGATTGCGCCGCTGACAGCGTTGAAGAGACCGCCCGCGTTGCCCTCCGTCGCGTTGACCGTGCCGTTGACGGTCACATTCTCAACGGTGGCACCCGCGGCAGACGTCGCGAGGACGCCTGCTGCAGTTGTTGCGTTCGTGAAGGTGAGATTCTTCACAGTGCCCGCAAGCTCACCAAAGAAGCTTGCATTCAGGTTGCTGATAACGTGGTTGCGCCCGTCAAGAGTACCCTTGAAGTTCTTGAGAGGCTGCCATACATATGCGCTGGCTGTCTGAAGCTCGCCCTGTTCGTTGAGCTTGCCGAGGTCATAGTCCTGATCGAGAACGATCGTTTCACCCTCAAAGCCCGCATTGTAGGCGTGATCTGCATGCGTGCCGCCCTCATTCTTTGCAAGGAGCGAGGCGAGGGTGAGAAGGCCCTTCTCATCGATCACACGCCATGCATTGTTGTCGTAGATGAGGCTTTCCGCATTGGGAGTGTTGTAAAGGTTGATGGTGACATTGTACTTGTGGTTGTTGAGACCAGTCTCCTCGTTGCCATCAAGGTCGTCAACGTTGACACCGTGGCTTGCGGGATCAGTCGTATTTGTGATATCGCCAAACATCCAGTCAGCACACTGAGGCTTGACACCATTGTACTCGTAATCCTTCTGGTAGCCCATCAGACCATCGCCATCATCGGTTGTGAATCCTTCGCGTTTAACGTTGATAACCGTATTCTCAACCTTATTGTTCGTCTGATCTGTGTCACTCTGTAAGAAACCAGCCAAGCCGCCCACACCGCGATAGCCGGTAATGACAGCTTCTGCAACGATGTTGTTGCTGAATGTCGCAAGCTTCGTCCAGCCACTCAAACCGCCGACCTTGTCGCCATTGTCGAACTTCAAGCTTCCGCCTTCGGCAGTGAGCTCAGGTGTTGCGGTCAGCTCGGCACCTACGACTGTGCAGTTGGCAATTGTCTTGCCCTTTGCATGCTGCAAATCACTCATGCCGGAAAGCGCTCCAACCCAATGATGTCCTTTGACGACAGCATTTGCAATCGTGATTCGATTCAGGTCAGTACTAGTACCGCTACCTACAAGCACACCTACGTAGGTGTGACCTGTCACCTTGGCAGTGTTGATATTCAGATACTCAATGGTCCCACCGTTGGTGTATCCGAAGAAGCCGACAAGGTTACCGTTGACGCAGTCCTGTGATGCGCCATGCGCATTGTGCTCAAACACATTGATGTTGGAGATCGTGTAAGCTTCAGGGTCAAACTTGTACTCTGTAGCTACACCCTTGACGGAAATCGTCGCGCCCTCAGCATTCGGTTCTACATTCTCCTTCTTAGCAGTGAATGTACCCTCGAAAGGATAACCGGAATGTACCCAGCGATCTGCACTCCTTTCTCCGCCGATAGGCGTCCAGCTGTCAACGCCCTCCTTTTCGAGCTCTGCAGCAAGATCGATATCTGTAACAAGGTGGATCGTCTCACCCTTATAGGAGTTGCCCTTGTTGACCTGTTCGCGGAAGAACTTGAGACCTGCATAGCTGCTGATCCGATATTCGGAATCGACATTGTTGGTCTCTGTCCAGTCCGTATCCTGCTCAAAGCCTTCATTGTGCACAACATAGAGCGTGGAATTGCTGATGTTCACAGTCGCTTTATTCTCAGCGCTGACATTTGCACCGACAAGACCGTAGTTCTCGTACTTTGTGCTCGTCTCCATACCGAAGGCCACACGCTCAAGCTTACCGATGAAGTGCACATTTTCGAAGGTGAAGGTAGAAGCCCCGTCCGTCGCCTCCACTGCGCCGACGATACCGCCGATCTGAAGGTTGGTTTTTTCATCGGTAACAGAGTTTGCTTTGACAGCGGCACCGACCCAAACGGGTTTCTCTGCCGCACCGACGGTCACGCTGCCCTTTGCAAGGCCGATCACACCGCCGACCTCATACAGAGCCGTCACATTGACATCATTGGTCGATTTGTATTTGCCTTCATTGTTTGTGACGCCGACGAGGATGTTCTGATACGTGCCGCCCTCTGCAAGGCCGACGACCGCACCGAAGACCGCCATGTCGGACTTGGAGGTTTCAAGATTGGAAGCGTTCAGATTCGTGACCTTGACGTTTTCAACCGTGCCGCCGACAGCCGAGCCGATAAGCGCACCCGCGTTGCCGAGGTAGCCGCTCAGCGTGACGCCCGAAACGTTGACGTTGCTGACGGTCGTGTTCGTCGCTTTGGCAATGAGCGCACCCGTGTTGCGTGCAAGGTTGCCGGTAAGCTCAAAGCTGAAGCTCTGAATGTCAAGATTCTTGATCACTGCGCCATCGGTGACGCCGAAGAGGCCGACCAGCGTGTCTTCACCGCTGACGGTAAGACCCGTGATCATCCACGATGCTTTCTCAGGGTCTGCGCCCTCGACCGCCTTCTCATAGCTACCGTCAAAGGTGCCCCTGAAGGGATTATCCTCGTCGCCGATCGGAGTCCATGTCGTCTTGAGTGCTGACTCATATGTAGCGATGTCAAGCGTGTAAGCCTTGGCGAGCTGGTCATTGAGCTCGTCGGCGAGCTTGACGGTGAGCTTGGCGCTGCCGTCAGCCTTTTCGCCCGACCAGTTGCCGCTGTTGACGAGGGAGACAAAGGTCTGCAGGCCTTCAAGCGCGAAGTTGTAGTATGTGTTGTATTCGTCTTTAAGAAGATCGCTGAGTCTGCGGCCAAACTGCTCGCCAATCACAATGTGGACGTCTTTCGTATGGTCCGCTGCGACAAGGGGCTGAAGAGCTGTTGCGAGTGCCTTATCGTTTTCATCAACGGTCTCACGAGGCTGCGTGCTGTACCCAAAGATGAAGTCGCCGCTCGTGATCTTGCCCTTCGCATCGAGCTCCACGTTGTAGCCAACAAAGTCGAACTTCGAGTACACAACTGATTTCGATACGTAATTGTAATCGATATCAATCTGTTCGCCGTTGACATTTACAACATTTGCAGAATCACCGCCAAGCAGGAACACTCTCGAATGAGGAGTCTTCGAACCCTGCACTTTGACAAGTGTGTAAGCGTCAATCTCTTCTTGATTCTCGGAATTGATATTGAGTGTATTGTTCTTCACCCATACCATGTAAGGTATTTCCCAAGAGCTATTGGGTGCAAGGTCGATTGCCGCCCCAACATATCCAGGAGAACGGGTACCAGGTGCAGCGAGCGTCTTGCTGGCATCGCTATAGAAGATGTTGCCGTCAAATGTGATTTGAGGCACAGATTCTGCCGATTCCTTCGTACCGCCGAATCCATGAATACTGACGATTGCCTCATGGAAAGGTTTGTCTTCTGAACCAAAGATATTATCCTTGATGAGCGAGCCATCCGCAAAAGGTTCCCACGAATAGATTGCTGAGAAGCCGTTCTTATATACGCTATCCGTTGTAATGCTTGTTCCGAGAAGGACAACGTTATTTACAAACCTGAAAGGTATTGAATATAAGGCATTGCGTTCACTTCTATTAAGGATAAATGAAGGGAACATTCCTGAAACCGTTTCAGGTGTAACATCGGCATAGCAATTTTCCATCGTGAAGGATGTAATTGCGGGATAGGATGCGACACTATCATGGCTAAGATCGATATAGCTGTAACCAGTGAACTTAATACCCTTGAAGCTAAATGCCGCTGTAGGCGTATTCGCGCCCACATTATGGTTGAAGGAGCCAAGATGGAACGTTTCATCCTTGATCACGGCTTTGTAGGTTGCATGGTCGCTGACCTTCTCGCCTTCTTCGAAGGTGTCGCCCGTGTAGGCAACGACGGAGTTGAGGTTTTCATCGATCTTTGCGGTGAAAGTGAGAGCTTGGTCTGCGCCGAATTTCACCGTGATCAAGGCACCCGGTTCGCCTGCAACCGTGTTTTCACCGATCGCGCTGCCATACAGCCCGTAAGGAGCCTGTGCAAGGTCGGAGGGCTTGAGCACGCCGACGCCATTCATGTATTGGACGAACGCACTGACGCTGACATTTTCGAACTTGGTCGCCGTTGCATCCGCTACGACAAACCCGTTGCCCTGCGCGACTGCGTCGACAAGCTTGAGATTGGCAATGGTCGCGCCATTGGTGTTGCCAAAGAGTGCGCCATAGACATGGCCGATCTCAGTGTTGCCGCCGTTGAAGGTGCCCTTGAAAGGATGGCCTTCCGCACCGATTCCCTTGAAGGACTGCTGGTAAGCCAGCATGCTGAATGTCTTACCGACAAGGACGGTCTGATTCTCGAAGGTGATGCCGTTGTTGACGAGCTCGGCAACGCTTGCAAGGCCCTTGTCGCTCTTGACAGTGACGAGCAAGCCGTAAACGGTTGCGTTGCTAAGCGGGCCGGCAACCGTGGCCGTTTCGCTCAGGCCAAGGTCGGTTGCTGTGACGGCAATGTTCGTGGATGCTGTGTAGAGATTCGAGCCAAGGAATGTGCCTTTCCCGTCGGCATTGACATTCACATACCCTGCGGCCAGGACGGCTGTGCTGCTCTTCTGTGCCCAAAGGTCATTTGCATAATCTTCATTGTAGGTCGAACCGACGAGACCTGCGTTGTAAACAAGGTAGTTGAGGTGATCTGTTTCGGCCTGATTGTCGAGCTCACCCTCGAAGGAGACACTGCTGAGAGTGACCTCGTTGCCGTCCACGGCACCGATGAGGCCGCCGATCGAACGGGCGAACAGGGTGAAGTTGGAATCAAGCGTGAGAGTGACCTTACCTTCGACTGCAACGTCGATGAGGTGCGTTTTGCCCTTAGCGAGATTGACGACACCGCCGACGATCCTGTCACCGGAGACATTGAGGCTATCGAGCTTGACGTTCTCGATCGTTGCGCCGTCGGTGAAGGCAAAGAGTGCAGAGGTGAGGCCTTTAATGGCCTTGCCGTCGCCGTCGAAGGTGCCCGCGAAGGGTTTATCCTCAAGCGTAGCGGAGGTAAGAGCATATTCATAGCCACCTACGGTCTTTTCCCATTCGCCTTCAGTCTTGAGGTCGGCGACGTTGATGTTCTCCATGAGCTTCACGGTCATACCAGTCGTGTCAGCTCTGTAGTCTTTATCGTTGATATTGCCACCCTTGGTGACCATATCTGCGAAGCGTTGCAAGCCTGCAGCTTCTCTGATCTCATAAACGCCGTCATGGATGTAGAGACCCTTGTCAAGCCTAGCTTCAATCTTATTCGTCCCACTGAAGACGACATTTTCTGTGTCGCTGCCGTTATTGAAGACTGTACCGACATAGCCGTCAAATACGACACCCATGGGAACATAGGATCCGTCGGAATTTGTTGCACGGTTAAGCTCGACGCCCGAAACAGTTGCATCGGTAACTGTGATCGTGCTGTGATTATTCCCGATAGAGCCTGCAAGTGCACCGATGCGCCTTGCATCGTCTGCAGCGACTGTGGATACTTCTTCCACGGTGTGGGCCGCGACATTCAGTATCACATTTTCAACGGTTGCATTGGAAATGGTGGTACCGTTCAAGGCAACGCCAAAGATACCGCCAACATTCCTGTAGCCTGTGATCGTCACATTCTTGACTGTAAGGTCAGAGTATGTATCTCCACCTTCGCCCATGTGTCCGACAATACCGCCGACAAATGTATCGCCCTCGAATTTCGTTGCAGAAATCGTGCTATTGCTTCCCACAGTAGCTTCGAGCTTAACACCGATCACTTCACGATAGCTGTGACCGAATACGCCACCGACGGCACCGTATTCTTTACCTTGGATTTCAATTTTACCGTCTTCGGAGTTGTTGACTGTGACGTTAGACACGTTGCAGTTCATGCCCTTGTTTGCGACCAAGGCACCAATGGAATTGCCCTGCACGCCATCCTTCGCGATGATCTTTACATTTGTAAGAACGATATCACTGAGTGTGACATGGTGAGCATATCCGAAGAGACCCAGGTTGGCTTCATCGGGTTTATCTGAGAGGGCATAATCGTCTGCTGCACTGTCGATCTTGAGATTCTTGATCGCATACTGGTTACCCTGATACTTCGTGGTAAAGGTACCGATGAAGGACTTGTTGTTTTCTGCGCTTTCGTAGTATCCGATAGGCGTCCAGTTCATACCGTTGAGGTCAATATCCTGCGTGGTGACAACGACATTGCTTTCCTTGAAGAAGTCGCCTGTGTCTTTGCCCTTATTGACCATGTCGCGGAAGGAGGCGAGGCCGTGGGCGTTGTTCACATAGTAGTGGGTAGTGTAATCCGCTACGTGCTGCACAAACCCTTCGGGATCCTCAAACGCAAGGTCAATGATCTCAACATCATTCTCTTTACCGGAGACGACCTGACCTTCAAGCGAGCCTGCCGTGAAGCTGTGTTTGCTACCGAAGTTGGAGCCGAGATAGACGGATGCCTTGGAGAGCAGGTTATGCTCGTCGAGAGTTGCTTTGAACGCGATGAAGTCGAAGGAATTCTCCACGTTTGCAGTTTCCGCCGCGCCAAGGTTGTAAGCAGTATATGCGATTGCCTTGTAGAGCGAAATTTCCTCGGTGGCTGCCTCTTTCTGTTCGGAGAGCTTATTCCCTTCGCCTGTGCTGAGGAAGTAGACTCTTGCCTTTGCGCCGTTTTCGCCCTGCGATTCGACCTTTACGATGCCGAACTTGCCGGCGTCGACTGCAGAGTTCTTGACATTGACCTCGTTCTCTGCGAGCTTAACGGTATAGGCATGATCCTTATTCGTTGCATCTGCATAGAAGTCGAAGGCATAGAAGGACGCATCGTCGCCCTCTGCCAAGGTTTCGCCATAGACAGTGTTGCCGCTGATGTCGAAAGTGGCTTCTTGAGGAATGGCCATGAACTTGACGGCCCATTCGTTGTTCATGCGGGATTCGCTCGAACCGAACCGGTTATCCTTAATAGTCGCATGTGCGATACTATTATACATATAGACAGCGCGGTCGGAGTTGAAGAGGTTGTTCTCGAGAACGAGCGATTCAAGGCTGTGGCCATAGCCGCCGTAAATCGGAGCGTCGTGGAGTTCGGTGGTACCTGTACCGATCCTGTATTTTTCGATCACGCTGTTCTTGACAGTGAGAGCAGTTGCGCTGTCGACATTGATGTAGCCGCCGTTGAGGTGGACGTTGTCGAAGACGTAGCTTGCGCTGTCGAGGATGTAAGCATTCGCCAGTGTGAGCGATGTAGGCTGCTCCTGAGGGGCATATCTACCCTTCGCCGTCTGTGCCTTACCCGTGACGGTGACCGTGACTTCGCCTTCCGCATTCCAGTAAGCGACGAAGGTCATTGTCTCATCTTCGAGCGTGATGCGGACGTTGTGAATCTTAGTTTTGTCTGTATTCTGAATTTCTTTTGCAAGACCATATGTGTTCGCGAGGAGAGGAACAACATTGTTTTCAATTGTTCTGTCAGTCGTAAGTGCGAAATTAGATGTCAGCTTGCCGTGGAGGTCGAGGTTATAAATCTCGGCAGCCGAGCCAAGCGTATCAAAGAGTGTACTCGTGATGCCTTCGATATGGATAGCAGCCTGACCCTCAAGCTCGTTGAGCGGGTCACTGCCTGCGCCGCCGTCGAAGGTACCGTTGAAGACGTGAGAATCAGGATCGCCGATCGCGTCGAAGTTTTCGGGAACCGTGACGACACCCGTGAGGGTAACTGTCTTACCGGTGAAGTCGCCGTACGTGCCATCCTTATTATTGACGCTGTTGCGGAATTCGGTAAGAGCGTCGAGGTTCGGGATCTCGAACGAGCTGGGATCTACAATCTTCTCGCTCATGTCGAGGAGGAGGACCCAGCCTTCCGTATGAAGGACGTAGAGCTTGAAGCCCTTTACGCCGCTGAAGGCATAGAAGGTCTGGAGATAGAAGTCGTCATTGATCGCGCCCGGTACGGTCTCGTCAAAGTTCTCGGCTGTGAAGGGATCCGCCGAGCCGTAGAACCACTTGGTGCCGCGCTGGTCGGAGAGCACGCCGAGGCGAGCCCATTTGCTTTCGCTGCCTACTTGAGGCGTGAGCTGCCAAAGGGTCTTGCTTTCCGTATTAAAGTATACGTCGTAATCCTTCGCGGCCTGAACAAGCGCATAGAGCTCGGGAGCGGTGTCCTCTTTGACATCGTCAGGATCATAGGGGCCGCTGAGCCACTTGGTACCCGCAAGAGGATCGTCGTCATTGAGAGGCTGCCACTTCTCGCCCGCTTTGTTGGCTTCTACATATGTATAGATAACGCCGTCCTGCGTATCGAAGAAGTAGTCGCCGTTCTGCGCGCCCTCGAGAGTAGCCTGAAGGGCCGTGTTCCCGGCGTCGTTGGGGTCGCCCTTGCCTGCGAAGAGACGGGTGCCGCGCTCGCCCTTGACGCCCTGCAGCTTCAAGCCTTCGATCGCAACCCACTTCTCATCGCTCTCTCTGTACTGGTAAACCTGGAAGCCGTCGCTGGTCTCCTCATTACGAGTTGCATCGAGATAGAGGTCACCGTTCTTGAGGTCGGGAGTTTGGCTTCCGAAGACGGTTTCCTTTTGGTCGTTTGTCAAGTTGTTGGGATCGCCTTGGCCATAGAACCAAAGAGTGCCTCTTGTACCCTGAGGGCCCTCAGGACCTGTGGGACCGGTTTCGCCCGTTTCGCCCGTTTCGCCCTTGAGGCTGACGTGCTTTTCCCATGTGGAGCTCAAGCCGTTTACATCGGGAGTTGCGCCCGTGTTACGCCAAACCTGACCGGAGGTCAAGTTAAGGTAAAGGTCACCCGCATAGCCGAGATTTTCACTCGTCGGGTCGCCTTCGCCGCTGAACCACATCGTGGTATAGAGATGAGTCTGCGTACCGTTGATCACCCACTCTCTGCCGTTCTTGAGCTCAACGGTGACCTTGGTAAGAGACTGCCAGCCGTCTGTGCCATAACGATAAATTTCGAAGCCACCCGCAGCTTTGGTGTCGACGTAGAAGCTGCCCTCTACGGCACCTTCAACATAAACCTGACCATCGGGTGCAGGAGACTGGTCCGTAGGTGCGCCTTCGCCTGAGAACCAAAGCGTACCGTCCTTACCTGCGGCACCCGTCGCGGGGCCGAGCTCCTGCTTGGCTTGGTCTTGGCCGATATACCATTTGCCATCTTCGATATAGGGAGTGAGGCCGTCCTTGCCGTCCTCGCCCTTTGCCTTGACGCCTGTGGTCTCGCCGTTGATGTACCATTCACCAGAGGTCTCGTCGATGTAGGGCGTATAGCCGTCGGCACCCTGAGCACCCTGCACGGGATACCCTGTGTTGACGCCGTCGATCCACCATTCACCGCAGCCCTTGGACTCGTTGTAGACGATGGTGATGCTGTTGGCCTCGGCCTTGACCGTGGTCTTTTCGCCGTTCACGACCCAGTAGCCGTCGTCGCTGATAGAGGGCGTGACGCCGTTTTTACCGCTTTCGCCCTGCGCCTTGACTTCTGTGCAGGTATCGCCGATATACCAATAGCCGGCCTTCTCACCGTTGGAGCCGTCGCTGATGCGGGGCACGACGGTCGCATCGCCCGCTTCCTTGCCGTCGATGTACCACTTGCCGTTCTTGATTTCGAACGAATGGCCGGCTTTGACCTCGGTATCCTTACCGCCGACAAACCAGTTGCCGTTGTCGCCGATCTCAACCTTAAGGCCGTCCTTGCCGTCCGCGCCCGCTGCTTTCACGTTGGTGTTTACACCGTCAACGTACCAGTAGCCGTCCTTGATCTCGAGCTTCGGGGACGCGCCCTTAATGTTCAAAACCTTGGTCCAGCCGCCGGCCTTTTTCTCGTAGACGTCGCCGGAATCCGTATCGAGATACAGATCGCCCTCAACGCCGACGGTGGCCTTCGGTGCGCCCTTATCGGTGTGCCATTTCGAGCCGGGAACGCCCTGCTCGCCCTGTTCACCCTGCTGACCGCTTTCGCCCATGCCGTTCGACATACCGATGCCGAGCGTAGTGACGGCGGCGACCATGAGACAAGCGCATACGATGATCAGTACGAGCAACGCAATAAAGCCCTTGTCCTTCTTTTTGCCTTGAGCACTCATGCTTTTCTCCTCTTGACACAGAATTAGATTTTGTTTCTTTTCGCCTACACCGAGCCCTTGTGCGCACACGGTGCATAACAATACACGCGCACACGCGAGACAGGGACAGAAGTGTAGACTCTATGTCATACGAGTTGATTATATCACGATTGACAAGGCAAGTCAATGATTTGGAGTGAAAAAAGTTTCATAAAATGCGCTTTTTTTCAAAAAAATTTTCCCGACGGGGGCGGTTTTTGAAAATATCGAACATAATTTGTGCAAGCGGAACGACATCGGGCCGACGGGGACGGAAACAAGGAACGGGCCGACTGCCTGCGGCGACGGGGTGTATTTTGGCAAGGACGCAGGATCGGGACGGCGCGGACGCCGGTATCGGAGAAGACGCGGATCGGACGCGAGGGGCGGAACAGGAGCAGACGGGAGGACGAGAACGGGGACGGGAGCGGGGACGGACGCAGGACGGATGCGGAGCCTTTTGCAAAAGAAAAGCCCCTCATCTGAGGGAGCGTTATGTTTAAAATAACATATGTTATATAACACATGTTATTCTTTCTCGGGGATGAGAGAAAGGAGCTCGTCGGAGACCTTATCGGCGCAGGAGGAGACGAGCCTGAGGGCTCCGAGGGCAATGAGCGAGCGGAGCTGTTCGGCATTCTCGACCCCCGCGCAGTCGACCTCGGCACGGCCCGCGGCGGCCTCCACTGCCCGCAGAAGGAGCGGGGTCTCCCCACGGACGCAGACGGCGTTCGCACCCCCGTCGCAGGCAGCCCTGACGCCGAGCGCGACGTCCTCCTCGCCGAGCGTGCGGTCCTCGAGGGAGACGGTCACGGGGAGTCTTACGGCGCGTTTGACCCGCCTGACCTCACGGCGAAGAAAAGCGAGATTCCCGCGAAGGAGCGCAGAGTAGCAGGGCACGAGACGGAGCTCGTCGGCACCGCAGCGCACAG
This sequence comes from uncultured Clostridia bacterium, assembly GCA_947627515.1. GTDB lineage: Bacteria > Bacillota > Clostridia > Christensenellales > Borkfalkiaceae > Gallimonas. Next base: position 19,443 of record CANQWI010000009.1, on the reverse strand, counting down.
CCTTCTTGGCCTCGTATTTTTTGACCGCGGGAAGGGTCTCTCCACTGCCGCCTACAAGGCACACGACGCGAACGTGGGAGCCCGCAAGCAGCCTTTTCGCCGCAGACACATTGACGGGAGAGACGAGGACGCCGCTGAGGTCGTTCTTCTTTGCAAACTCGCAGATCTTTTTGAGGACGGGGCCGTCGGTCTCGCGGTGAGAGGCGTCGAAGAGAAGCTTTCTGAGGGTGAGAAGGACCTGCGCTTCCCTGCGACTGCGTTTGAACTCGGTGTATGCCACTTTCTCCTCGGGTGGTAAGAAAATTTTGCCATTCGTCATTTCCATGGGCATATTTTTCCCGAAAATTGCGTTCGGTATGCCAATTTTTTGCAGAATGTGACAGTATGCGGAGCCTAAAATGAGGGCATGAGCATTCAAACCCTCGGAGCCATCTACACCGTGATCCTGCTTGGAGTCTGCTTTCTGATCATCCACGCCCTCCGACTCGCCGCTGTCGGCTACAGAGCCATGCGGAAAAGGGACAGCGACAAAGGCAGGAGAAATGCGTCCCCTTCGGAGACGGAGGAAAAAGGCGAGCCCGTCTATTACATCGTTGAGCGCAAGAAAAAACGCCTGAAGACGGAATACTCCGACCCCAAGCGTTTTACCTTCAAATGAGTCAGCCCTCGTAGTGCTCGAGATTCTGACCGCTGTCCCAGAGGCGTTCAAGATAATAGAAGAGACGGGATTCCTCATTGAAGACATGGACAACGACGTCGCCATAGTCGAGGACGCCCCATCTCCCCTCGCGGACGCCCTCCGTGCGAACGGGTGAGAGACCGAGCTTTTTGAGCTCCTCCTCGACATTCTCGCACAGTGCCTTGACCTGCGTGGTCGACCTGCCGCTCGCGATGACGAAGTAGGAGCAGACGACTGTCTGATCGCCGACATTCAGGATGACGATATCCTCCCCCTTCTTGTCGGACAGGGCTCTGCAGGCTTTTTTTGCAAGCTCATAGCTTTCCATATTTGGTACCCCCTATTTTGTATTTATTCAAAACGTATGCACGATTTGATCCATTCAAATGCCCGCTCCGTCAGCGAATAAACGGGCTCGCTCTGCGTGTGAAGATACTCGAGAAGATGCTTAAGGCTGAGATATAAGCAGCGGTCGAGATCTTCATAATAGGCCGCGCGAAGCGTGTCGATACCGTCGAAACTGCGGCCCTCCTCGAGCAGGTCGGAAAGGAAGATAAGCTTTTCGAGCTGCGACATCCCGGGGCGGCCGCTCGTGTGGTAGCGGATGGCGTTGAGGACGTCGGGATCGGTGACGTGAAAGAGCGTTTCCGCGAGATACGCCCCCGTAAATTGATGCAGAACGGGCGGGGGAACATCGGCGGGAAAGAGGAAATTTTGCAGAATTTTGTCCGTTTTTTGCACGTTTTTGCCGCAATCGTGGAGCATGGAAGCGGTGAGGGCCTTCCATTCGGGAATGCCGAGCGAGCGGGCACGCTTTACCGCCATGCGTGCGACCCGTTCACTGTGCTCCCTGCGCCGCTCCGTCAGAAGCGCAAGCCCGCCCTCGATGGAGGGGATGCGGTACATGCCCTCACTCTCAATGAGAGAAAGGACCTCGTCGGGAAGATAGCTGCGGGCAAGGGCATTGTCCCGAAAGGCAAGGGCAACGCGGATGTCGGACGAGGAGATCTCCCTGCCGCAAAAGTCAAGCTCAAGGAAATCCTTGCCAAAGCGGGTACGGAAGCGGTCATGCATATTATGCGCATAATTTTCTCCCCTTCCGCATGCGACAAGGGTGACGCAACGTAAAATTTCCTCGGGAGAACGCCACGAAAAAAAGTCCTCGAGCATGTCTGCACCGACGAGAAAGAAGAGCTCGGCGTCGGGGTATTTTTCCCGAAAGGCGCGGCAGGTGAGGTAGGTGTAGCTCGTCCCGCCGGCTGTAAGCTCGAGGTCGTCGGCCTCGGCAAAGGGCAGCTGAGCGCAGGCAGCCTGAAGCAGACGCAGCCGCTCCTCCCCGCTCGCGACGGGGCCCAGGGCCTTGTGCGGGGCGCGATAGGATGGGATGAAAAAGAGCTTGTCGAGCCCGAGCTGCCGCTGCGCCTCTGATGCAAGACGGAGATGCTCTGTGTGAACGGGGTCGAAGGAGCCTCCGAAGAGTGCGATCTTCATACCTTGATTATACAACACTTTTCAGGCGTTTGCAAGTTTAATTTGTGAATTCTCGGGCAAAAATTTCGCTATGAAGCATTTTACGCTTGCAGACGTCTTAGACGTCCTCTTTTACAGTCTCTCGGCATGGCTTGTCTCCTTCGGCATCCTGCGATATTTCCGTCTGAACGTGTGGCTGTGTGTTTTGTTTGCATTTTTGTTTGCCGTAGCGGCGGGCTTCGGGAGCGGGCTGCTCCTTTCGGGGAGCCGACAAAAAAAGGTGCGTACCAAACGGGAGCGGGAGGATCGGGACGCGCTGATGCTGCACCTTGCCCTTGAAAAGGAGGAGCGGGTGCGGGCCTCGCTTTTGACCGCCCTCGTTGCAGACGGCAGGGAAGCCAACCTCAAGGGAGACGTCCTCGAGGAAAAGGGCGTTCTGCTCGTGCCCCTCTTTACGATGGAACCCCTTTCCGCAGACTCCGTTGCAGGCCTTCTGAGAACATACGGGGACGCTCCCCTTACCGTCCTTTGCAACGCGCTCTCCGACGAGGCTGAAAGACTCCTCCTCCGTTTCGGTAAGGGCATCCTGAGAGCCGATGAGGTGTATTCCCTCTTTTCGAGGACATCCACGACGCCGAATCCCCTCATCTGCGGACAACTCCCCCGCAGAACCGTGCGGGCAAGCCTTCGAAGGTCCTTTTCCAAGAAAAATGCCCGCCCCTTCTTCGTGAGCGGACTTATTCTCCTGATCATGAGCCTATTTACGCTTTTTCCCGTCTATTATCTCGTCTCGGGCTGCGTCCTGCTCGTGACGGCTGTACTCGTGCGGGCAGTCGGCTTTGCAGAGGTCACATGACCGAGCGGATCGCCTTGGAAAGCATACGGATGATGTCGGTGGCGTCTGGAGAATATTCATCCAGCTCCGCGGCGGCGAGTTCACCCGCACGGCCGAGAATATAGGAGGAGACGACAGCAGCCTCAAAGGGCGGGACACCGCGTGCGACCGTACCTGCAAGGAGGCCTGCAAGCACATCACCGCTTCCCCCCTTTGCAAGCACGGGAGAGCCCGTGGGGTTGATCGCGGCCCGCTCCCCCTCGGCGACGACGGTGCGGTTGTTCTTGAAAACAACAGTGACGCCGTATTCCTTAGAAAAATCCCTCGCGACACCCACGGGGTCCCTGAGAAGCTCCCCGACGCTCAGGCCCGTGAGACGGGAGAGCTCCATGGGATGCGGGGTGATGATCACGGGGCAGCTTTTCTTCTTAAGCAGTTCCACAGAATGGTAGGCGGAGAGCGTATTCAGGGCGTCCGCATCGAGAATGAGCGTGCCACTCTCATAGGTGGTGAGAAGGCTTTCGAGCATCTCCCGCTGCTGAAGGCCCACGCCCGCGCCCATTCCGAACGCCACCGCCTTCTCATGAAAGGGTGCGCCGCTATAGAAGTGGAAGAGCATCGCGGGATATTTCGCAGTGAAGACGGTGCGGTGCAGCTCGTCCTCTGTCCTGTTCTCCGCAGGCGGGACAAAGAGCTCGGTATAGCCTGCTCCCGATTTCAACGCCCCTCCGACAGACATGAGCGGTGCGCCGAGAGCCCCGTAGCCTGCAAGAATGGCGACAGAGCCGTAGGTACCCTTGTTGGAGTGCGAACGCTTTTTGGGAAAATAGCGTCGGACATCCTCATCCTCCCAGACCTCTGCGCCGCCCTCTGCAGGGATGCCGATTTCAGCAACAGAGACCTTCCCCGCACAGTCCGTCCCGTCCGCAAGGATGAGGGTGGATTTTAACTGCCCCATTGAGACCGTCTCGTCGGCCATGACGCAGGGGTCAGAGGCAATACCGCCCTCCATGAGCCCCGTGGGAAGGTCGCAGGCGACAATGTAGCGGGCACTGTTGATGAATTGCACGAGGTCTCGATCAGTTCCCTCGACGGGGCGGGAAAGCCCTGTACCGAAGAGACAGTCGACCGCGACGGAATAGACGCGGCGGGGGATCCTTTGCAAAATCTCACCCTTATATGCCGATTTTGCCGCGGCGCAGTCGGGTGAAAGCCTCTCCGCAAGGCATAGGACGCAGATGTCATAGCCCCTTTCCCGCAAAAGCTCAGCGGCGATGAACCCGTCCCCGCCGTTGTTTCCACCGCCGCAGACAAGGACGGCGTCCGACGCATGAAGACGGCGCAGGGCCTCTTCGACGGCGTCCGCGAGTGCCCTCCCCGCACGACGCATAAGCGCGAGGCTCTGCACACCCCGCGCGATCTCCTGTTCGTCAAATCTGCGCATCTGCGCATTTGAATAAGCAAATTTCATGAGCTCTGCCTCGGATCGAGAAAAATTTCCGCGCTCGAAAGGAAGCGGACCTCGCCCTCACGTTCAACCTCCAATCTGCCGTCCGAATGGATGCGGCGGGCGATCGCACTGTACCTTCGATCCCCCTCCGCGACCTCGATCCTTTTCCCCAAAAATCGCACATATTTGAGATATTCTTCAAATTCGGAGGGCTGAAGAAGGTGCTTGAGAAGGGTTTCCTTGACCGCCTCGACGGAAGGAGGGGTAGAGAGAAGCTCCTTCATACTCACGGCAATTCCGCCGAGTGCGGAGACGTCGTTCAAAACGTTCAGCCCGATCCCGACGATGCTGTAATCGACGCGCCCCTCCCTGAGACCGTTTTCGATAAGAATACCGCAAAGCTTCCTTCCTCCCGCGCGGATGTCGTTCGGCCATTTGACCTCGGGAGAAATGCCGAATTCCTCTGCGGTGTGGCATACCGCGACGGCCGCATGCGCCATGATCCGAAAGGAATTTGCGGGTACCATGTCCGAGGGGAAGAAGAGAATGGATAAAAATACCCCACCCATGTCCGAGAGGAAGCTGCGTCCCTTGGTCCCCCTTCCGTGCGTCTGCACGTCGGCAAAGACGGCCATGTTTCCCCGATTTTGGAGGAAACCCTTCACGTACTCGTTGGTCGAGCCGACGCATTTTAAGTTCTCAATCCTCATCGCAAAGCCCCTCGATCGCCCGCCTTGCGGTCTCGTAATCAAACCCCTTGGAAAGGAGGTGAGCATACGCCTTACGGATCACCCTTTCGTCTGTAACGTCCTTTCCGCGAAGATATTTTGAAAGAGCGGCCGAAGCCGCTTCATCCTCTCCCGTGAGTCCCTCAAGCGTCTCGCGGATCACCTCGTCCGAAATGCCCCTTCGCTTCAGCTCCATTCCGATGACACGGGCACTCTTTTTCCTGCCCTGATTCTCGGCATAGGCGCGGGCATAGGCCTCGTCGTCGAGAAAGTGATACTCCTTCATCCTTCCGACGACAAAATCCTGCACATCCTCGAGGTACCCCTTCTTTTTGAGAAAGTCCCTGATCTCGCGCTCGGTCTTCATCGTCGCGGTGATGTGAAAGAGGGCCTTGTCGAGCGCGGTCTCCTTTTCGCTCTCGAGCTGGATCTCCGAGAGCCGCTCTGCCGTCACCGCACTGCCGACCTTGAGACGGTATTGCATCACGGTGACAAGCTTCATGCCGCAGTAAAATTTCCCGTCGACCTCAATGCTGCAACGGGTCTTGTCATGGAGCTGCGGTGTGATCGCGGTGATCTCTGCCATACTCTCTCCTTTACTCAACGCCATAGGACGGCCACGTTCTGTTCGCCTGAAACCACGCGGTGTCCTTTAAAATCGTGGAATTGTTGCTCCCCGTGAGCGAGAACTGCGTCCCGTCGGTAAGGATCGTGATGTCGCCGTTCATGCACCCGTATTTTGAGGTAAGATTGCTCCCGAGGGTAGTCACAAAGATATTTTTCGTATACCTTGCAAGGCGGTCGACCGTGTCCTGCGTGGGGAAGGTGTTTTCATTCGTGGAGGTATACTCCGCGGAGCCCGCACAGCAGCAGATGCAGACGTATTTCGGCTGAATGACGGAGAGAAGGACGTCGTTTGAGGACGTCTTGCTCCCATGGTGCCCCGCCTTGTAGAGCTTGCAATGGGGAAGGTCGTTGTTTTGCACAAGGCTCTCTTCTCCCCCCTTCTCCAAATCTCCCGTGAAGAGATAATGCTCATCCCCCTGCGTAAAGAGGGTGCAGACGGAGTAATTGTTCTCCTCCGAGGCCTTGGTCTCGTAATATTTTTGATACAATATCTGAAAGGAGATCCCCTCGGCGAGCGTATATTCCCTCTGCGCTCCGTCCGTTTCGTTCCAGCATTGAAGAGCGGTGTAATGGACGGCTCCGTCGTTTTTCACCTCATTGTCGCGCCATGCGATGTAATCCGAGGAGATCCTTGAGGTCGTATTTTTGGAGACAAAATCGATGATCGTGCCGCATTTGAAGCTTGAAAAGATGCCGTCTGTTCCGTTTTGGCCGACAAAGGCCGCAATGTGGTCCTCGTGGGCGTGCGTGACGATCACGTACTCGAGAATGCCGTCCGTGCAGTGCTCCCTGAGGAAGGGCACAAGCCTTTTCGCAGACTCCCTCTTGGAGCCCGCGTCGATGAGGACCTCCGTGTCCCCCGTCTTCAGCAGGGTGCAATCGCCGTTACTGGTATTCCCGAGCTCGGGGAAAATGATCTTAAGTCCCTGAAAGTCGTTCCCGTCGTCCATCGGGTCGTCGGGGTCGTCCTTGCCCGCATCACCTTTATCCGTATCGTCGGAGCCATCCGGTCCCGCGGTGCTCCCCGCGCCATTGTTATCGCCCGACTGTGTGCCTCCCGTGTCGCCCTGCTCCCCCGCATTGCCCGCATTCGTGCCAAAGAGCGAGCAAGCGCAGGCACCCAAAATAAGGGCAAGAAGAAGGGCAAGGGAAAGGAGATAGCGTACGATCTTTTTTGTCATAAAAACTCCCAAGGGCGCAGGGGTCTCGGTCCCGTGCGTCCCGTTTTCAAAGCTGAAATCAAACTGCACCGAGGGCGGCCGCAATGGTTATGACCGCGTCGTCGATATTGTGCAGGAGCTTATTGAGGGCAGACTGTGCCCCGCTGTCGATCTCACCGTCCTCAGTCGTGCGCAAGACTGCAACGATCATGTTGAAGTTCTGATAGATGATGCCGCATTCGTCGTCAAATTCCTTGAGAATTGGCTCCTCGCTCCCGTGCTGAAGGCGGTACAGCTCCTTGACCTCGGCATTCATCTCGGAGAAAAGCTGCATGCTGCCGCTTTCAAAGAGCTCCTTCATCGTCCGATTGAGCGTGTAGAGCACCCGCAAAAGCTCTTCCCGTGCCGTCCCGCTCATAGCTCTACCCCGTTCTCCCGAAGGAGCGCACGGGCGGTTTCAACGCTGTCGACCCCCTCCTTATTCTTGATGGGGGCGAACTCCCTCTCGCGCACGACCTCGAAGGGAAGACAGCTGTCCATGAGACGGATCATGTCGAGAATGAGCGTCTCGAACTTGTAGCCATTCTCAATTTCGGGCTTCACAAGTGCGCCGTTTTCGTCGATATGTGCGATTTTTTTCTTGACAACATGGACGGGAATGCGTTCCCGCGCGATCTCCTCGAGCTTTTTTGCGGAGAGCAGATAGTTTAAAATAACGCCGAAGGAATAGCTCAGATTCCCGTCCGCGCCCCGCAGGCTCGCCATCTCCTCGGTGAGCTCGTAGTACTCGATCACGGAGGGCTTCTTGTCCTCAAGGCAGAGGACGCCCACCTTCTCGTGCGGCTGCGTCTTGCGGACGACCTTTGCGCCGCTGTTCATCCCGCTCGCAATGACGGCACCCACAAAGACGGGGTCCGCACTGCGCTGGAGGACATTGTCGACGCCGTAGACATTGTACCATTCGATCTCGGGGAAGGCCTCACCCACCTTGGCACGCTTGAGCGAGGAATACCATCCCCCGTTCCCGTTGGGGGAGAGCGCAAGCCTGCCTCTTCCCTCCAAAAATAGCTTTCCCGAAAAATCCACGCTTGGAGCCATGTCCTGCACAAAGAAGCGGATATATTCCTCGGGATAGCCGAAATAGCCGTGATTTTTCAAAAATTCGCGGGTGATTGCGTCGTTTTTGTCGCTCGTCATGATAAAGAGCGGGACATAGGCATGGCAGGCATTGCAAACGTCGAGAAGATTTTTGATCTGCAGCTCAAAGATATACAGCGGATGGGTTAGCCCGATGTCATACGCGCCCTTCGGGCCGTCCGAGCCGAGCCGCGTCCCCTGCCCGCCCGCAAGCAGTACACAGGCGACCCTGCCCCCTCGGATGGCGTCTGTGCCGATCGAAAGGTACTCCTCCCTGCGACGTTCGATCTCACCCAAGGAGAGTCCCTCGATGGGCTCCACATGCCCCTTTCCGCTGAGGTCTTCGGGGTGCCTCCAAAGCTCCACCGTGTCCCAATCGATGTTCTCGATCTGCCTGACGAATTTGTCCTGCTCGGCCTCGGAAAGCCCGTCAAAGCCCTGTAAAATGTGCGTCTGGCCCTTTTCGGCGAGAAAACCTGTAAGCTGTCTCATGTCATTGCTCCTTTTTGAAAAGCCATGCGCCCGCATGGAATTTTTCTCCGCGGATCGCAAGCCTGCTGTCTGCTTCGAACTGCAGGTCGGTGTAACTCCCGATGAGCTTGTAGCCCTTGATGTCGACCCTTACCGTTTCGGCATCGTCAAGGAAGTGGACTATAACGAGCCGCTTCCCCGCATATTCCTTGATGTAGACCTGTATGCCCTTGGGCTCGCGGTAGTATTCGACGCTGCAATCGATGCGAATAATATCGCCGAATCGAACGATATCCTTGATATTTTTGTAAAACGCAAGTCCTTTTTGGATGAGTGCGACCTTTTCCTCCGACAGCTCTAGGATGTCCCCCGAGAGGCAGATCCTGCCCATCATGGCGGCGCACAGGGAATAGATCGTGCGGCTGTCGCTCTCGCCCTTCCGCAAAACTGCCCAAATCTGCTCCTGACGTGCGGGGATGATGCGGGAGACGTTTGCGGCAACAAGCGGGATCTCGGGGCATTCATGGGCGTCCGAGAAGGAGCACATGGAGACCATCCCCATGCGTCTTGGCTCAATGCGGCTCCCGCCCGAGGAGCAGTTCTCTATGACGAGACCGTGGATGCTGTCCTTGAGCTTTTCAAGCCACGCAAGACTTGCCTCCGTCACTTGCCTGAGCCCCTCGCCGAGGGCCGCGCCGTCCTCGCTGTCACAGCCGACGCCGATCGTGTCGTTGTAGTCGATCTTGATGTATTCAAATCCGCTGTCTGAAAGCTGTCTGAGAAGCTTTTCCTGCAGAAATTCCTCCGTCTCCTCCAGCCTGAGGTCGAGGAAGCGGCGGTTTTTGCTCGTGAGCGTGTGGCCATCCCGCTGAAGGAGCATGTCGTCCCGATAAAACGTCTTACTGTCCCGCCCCGCGACCTCAAACTCATACCAGATGCCCGCCTTCATGCCGAGGGAGCGTGCTTTTTTTGAAATTGCGGTAAGGTCCGGGAAAATTTTACGGTTGATCTCCCAGTCGCCGATCGCATTGCACCAACCCCTGTCCTCGGGCTTGTACCACCCGCTGTCGATGATGAAATACCTGACGTCGGGGAAGGGCTTCAGAGCGTCCAGCATGCGGAACATGAGCTCCTCGGTGGGATTACCCCATGTCGCGCAGTACTCGTTGTACATGACGGGCATGTCCTCCTCGCTCTCGGGGACGACAAGCCGCCTGTCCTGCTCATGCACGAGGGCGTTGAAGACGGCGTTGAGGTCTTTTTGCACGGTAAAGTATGCATTGTCCGTCTCAAAGCTTTCGCCGGGGAGCAGCTCCTTTCTCCAATGGGCGGATTCATAGTCGCCGAGGCCGCCCGAGAGCGCACAGCTCTCCTTTTCCTCATAGAGCTCAATCTGCCATGAGGCGGGTGCGTCAATCTGCACGCCGAGGCAGAATTTCTCGTCCCCGACCGCCGCAAAGGGATAGTAGCCCCTGTTCGGCATCGAGCCGACCTGTCCGAATTTTTCGCATTTTACGCCGTATCTTGCCCAGCTCATGTCAAAGCCGAGAGAAGAGAAGCTTTCCCTCTTCAGCCTGCATTCCCGCGACCATGCGCTCGTGAGACGGGTCAGAGAGAGCCCCATCGTGTTCCTGCAGCCACCCTTGACGGACGTGATGCCGCTCAGGGAAAAGCTCGATAGGAGCTCAAGCGTGCGCAGCATGTCCGAATTGTTGGTATAGCGGACATGGGTGGTGAAAACTGCGGTTTCAGGGGAATAGGTCAGGACATGGGTATAGGTATTTTTATGGCCGTCGGTGAGAACGGTCGTGACTGTATTGCCCCTCCGCGTCTGCTTACAAACTCTCAGAAGGGTGGAGGTCCTGTTCCGCATGGTAGCACCGAGCGTGTAGTCGATGAGCGCGTCGTCCCCCTTGAAGGCAACCTGTATCAGGCTATCGCAGCAGAGTCCTGCGGGGTCGGGCCTCTGATTTTTCGGATAGACCGCAAGGCCGACGACCGTTTTGTCCTCATGGCCCTCGACGGGCGTCTCGATATAATACACCGCAGTCCTTCCGAAAATATATTTCTTGAAAAACATGCTACTCCTCAAAAAATCAAGATGCTTCGGGGCGGCAAGAATCGCCGCCCCGTTTTCAGCATTATCTTCTCGTCTTCCAAACGGCGTCCGACCACATGAGCTTTTCTTTAAAAGAATTGATCTCGGTGTTCTCGTCGATGAGGACAACCTCTACGCCCCACATGTTGCCGAGGTCAACCATCTGCTGTGCCGTGACGACGGAGGAGACGACGGTGTGATGCGCCCCGCCCGCATAGATCCAAGCGGCAACGCCGTCCTTGAAATTGGGCTGATATTTCCACATGAGTCCGCCGACAGGAAGCTTGGGCATCGGATGAGGATATTTGACAAGGGAGATCTTCTGCACGATGAGACGCATCCTGTCCCCCATATCGATCATGGAGACGGCAATGGCCTCGGGAGCCTCGATGCCTTCAAAGACAAGGCGCGCGGGGTCGCTCTTCCCGCCGATGGAGAGCGGGTGGACCTGAATTTCGGGCTTTGTAGACGCAAACTGCGGGGAGACCTCGAGCATGTGGGCACCGAGACAAAGTCCGTCCTTGAGATCATAGGTATAATCCTCCATAAGGCCTGTTCCCTTCTGCCCTGCCATGTACTGCATGGTGGCACCGAGTGCGGCGATCTTCCAATCCCCCTCTGCACCGAAGCCGTAGCCCTTGCTCTGCAGGTCCTGAATGGCGAGCCCCGGAAGCTGGTTCATGTCGTGAAGTGCGCCGAAGTGGTCGACAATGCCGATGTAACCGCCCTTTTCCCTGCAGAGCTTTTCGATGGCGATCTCGTATTTTGCCTGTTCGCGGACGACGTCGATGCGGTCGGTGCCCATCGTGTACTTCTCCGCATATTCGGTCATGAGAGCGTCGACCTCCTCCTCTGTGACCTCATTGATGTAGTCCACGAGGTCGCCGATGGGATAATAGTCGACCTGCCAGCCGAGGTTGATATGGGCGTCGATCTTGTCGCCCTCGGTGACGGCGACGTCGCGCATGTTGTCGGAAAAGCGGGCAACCTTCACCGTTTTGGAGAAGGCATACCCTGCCGCGGTGACGCACCACGAGGCGAGCTCTCTGAGGGCCTCGGGATCCTTATAGTAGCCGACAATGACCTTGTTGTCCATGCGAAGGCGGGCGACGATGTAGCCGAACTCTCTGTCACCGTGAGCGGCCTGATTTTCGTTCATGAAGTCCATGTCGATGGTGTCATAGGGAAGCATTTCGTTATACTGCGTTGCGAAGTGGCACATGGGCTTTTGCAGCATTTTAAGGCCCTTGATCCACATCTTTGCGGGCGAGAAGGTGTGGCACCATGTGATGATGCCGATGCAGCTCTCGTCGCTGTTGACCTTCTTCACGGCCTCGACGACCTCATCCGAGCTCTTGCAGGTGGTGAGATACTTCACCGTGACGGGAACGTGCTTGTTGACGTAATTTGCCATTTCCTTGGAGTGCTGTGCAACATGTGCGAGAACATCGTCCCCGTACAGCGTCTGTGAGCCTGTGAGCCAATAAACTACCTTTTCTTTCATGATTCATACCCCTTTATGGATTTTTTGATAAATTAAAAATTGAAAATTAAAAATGAAAAATTGTGGTGGGAGATAATTGGGACGACACCCCCTCAGTCACCTGCGGTGACAGCTCCCCCTCGAAGGGGTGCCAAGAGGACTTGTTTAAGGACAGACCCTTTCCAAATCACTGCGCGTGGCGGGGCTCCCCGCCTAAGCGCACCCAATTTGGTACCCTACGAGAACCTTAATGTCGGTCAAAGTGCCTTACGAAACAAGATGATTGATGAATAAAGCACTTCCGGTCGAGCGTATTTATTACGACGAGGCTGCCTGCCCCCGACTTCAACCCCCACCTGACGCGGCTTTGCCACGCCACCCGGTTGCGGCGGCAGGGACCGCCGCAACCCCTTCGGCGAGGCCACGCCTCATGTCGCGGCGCAGCTCACAGCCCACTGGGCTGTTGAGCAGAATTGCGCCACTCCACCCTTCAAAGGGGCAGGCAAGGCTGAGGAGCAAGAAATCGCTCGAAACTATTTTTTTTGTCCGTAGTAGGCATTTTTGCCGTGCTTGCGCAGGTAGTGCTTTTCCATCATGAACTGATCCGCGCGGGGAGCATCGGGGTTCAGCTGCTCGGTGAGAAAGGCCATTTTGGCGACCTCCTCAATGACCGTCGCATTGTAGACGGAATTATCCCCGTCCTTGCCGAATGCAAAGACGCCGTGACTCTTGATGAGCACCCCGGGGACCTCCATGGGGTCAAGCCCGCTCTCGTGGAATCGCTCGATGATGACGAGCCCCGTGTTCTTTTCGTACTCCCCTTCGATCTCCTCCTGCGTCAGTGAGCGTGCGCAGGGGATATCTCCGTAAAAATAATCTGCGTGGGTCGTGCCGTAGAAGGGAATGTCCCGCCCTGCCTGTGCCCAAGCGGTCGCAAACGTGGAATGGGTGTGCGTCACGCCGCCGATATTCCCGAATGCCTTGTAAAATTCGATGTGCGTGGGCGTATCGGACGAGGGACGAAGGTCCCCCTCTACGACCCTGCCGTTGAGGTCCACGACGACCATGTCCTCTGCCCTCATATCGTCATAGCTGACGCCCGAGGGCTTAATGACGATAAGTCCCGACGCACGGTCGATCTCGGACACATTTCCCCATGTAAAGAGGACGAGCTTGTTCTTTACCAGCTGTAAATTTGCCTGCAAAACCCTGCGCTTTAATTCTTCTAACATATGTACTCCTTATTTTAAACTCCTGACCGCCTCTCTCACGATTGGAAGGCCGTCCACGTACCGTTCTGTGAAGGCGTCAAAGCCCGTAACGTCGGCGGGATCGGGTGAAAGCGTGACCCCCTCCTGCCCTGCAAAGACCTTGTCCTCAAGGTATGTCTCGAGCGATTCGCCCTTCTCCCTGCGGAGCATATAATTTGCAAGGATCGCCATGCCCCATGCGCCGCCCTCGCCTGCCGTTTTCATGACGGTGACGGGCGCGTCGATCGCCGCGGCAAGGTAGCTCTGCCCGACATGCTCCGTCTTGAAGAGGCCGCCGTGGCCCGTGATGCGGTCAAGCCTTACCCCCTCCTCTTTGAGCATGATGTCACACCCGACCTTGAGGGCTCCGAATGCGGAATAGAGATGGCAGCGCATGAAATTCGCAAGGCTGAAATTGCTGTCGGCCTTTCTCACAAAGAGAGGCCTGCCGTGCTCAACCTGCGTGACGTGCTCGTTGGAGACATAGTTGTAGGACAAAAGCCCGCCGCAGTCCTTGTCGCCCTTTTCGGAATGCGTATAGAGCAGTCTGTAGAGCTCTGTCCTCGGTATCTCCGCGCCGATAAGCTCCGCAAATTGACTGAAGACGTCCACCCATGCATTGAGGTCGGACGTGCAGTTGTTGCAATGCACCATGCCGACGAGGTCGCCGACGGGCGTTGTTACAAGGTCGATCTCGGGATAGGGCCTTGAGAGCTCCTTCTCGAGCACGATCATTGCAAAGACGGATGTCCCCGCCGAGACATTGCCCGTGCGCTTTTTGACCGAATTTGTGGCCACCATGCCCGTGCCCGCATCGCCCTCGGGGGGACAGAGCGGGATCCCCGCCTTCAAATTCCCTGTCGGGTCGAGAAGCCTTGCTCCCTCCTCCGTGAGCGTCCCCGCGTCCTCGCCCGCGAGCAAAATCTTCGGCAGAATGTCCTCTACCTTGAAGGGGACCCTGCCCTCGACGAGCTCGTCAAACTGCTTGAGCATGCGGGAATTGTATTGCTTAGTCACGGGGTCGACGGGGAACATGCCGCTCGCCTCGCCGATGCCGATGACCTTTTTTCCCGTGAGAAGCCAGTGGACATACCCCTCGAGCGTCGTCTGATAGACGATGTCCTTGACATGCGGTTCCTTGTCGAGAATCGCCTGATAGAGATGGGCGATCGACCAGCGTGCGGGAATGTGGTAGCCAAAGAGCTCTGTAAGCCTTTCCCCCGCCTCAGCCGCCGTGTTGTTGCGCCACGTGCGGAACGGAACAAGGAGTTTGTTGTCCCTATCGAATACCATGTAGCCGTGCATCATGGCCGAAATGCCGATCGCGCCGACCGTTTGAAGGGTCACGTTGTATTTTTCCTTCACGTCCGCGGCAAGAGAGGCATAGGCGTCCTGCAGACCGCCCAAAATGTCGTCGAGCGTATAGGACCAAATGTTGCCGATATGGCGGTTTTCCCAGTCATGGCTCCCCGATGCGATCGGATTGCTGCATTCGTCCACGAGCACCGCCTTGATGCGTGTGGAGCCGAATTCGATGCCGAGGGCGGTCTTGCCTGATGTGATGATTTTTGCAATATCCATATCCTTCCCCCTATTGTTTAAGTACGCACTCGTACCCTTTGTATTATAAGAGAAATTCCGTCAAATTTCAATAGATATCCGAAAAATTTTTTGTCGATTTGCAAAAAAGATACGGGATGGGACTTTTGCAGGCGGCGGGAGAACGGGCGAGGAAAAAAAGAAAACGGCGAGGGCAGGGATGCGAACGCCGTTTGAAATGAAGATGTCTGTCTGAGAAAGCCTCGCCTCACTCAGAGGGCCCAGTATGCACCGTTGTGGATGTAGGTGCCGGGGGCAAATTTATTCGTGCTCTGTTGAAGCTCCTCCTGTATGATGCCATTTGTGAGAATACACATAAATGAACATTTTATACCGGTAAAACCGCTACGTGTTCCTGATCCGGTTCCGGCTATATAGCCGGTTGCACGTTCTGTATCGGGAAGAATGGTAAGTTTTGCACCTTCCGCGCCATTGATATTGCCGCCAAACCTCCCCCCAACTTCAAGGGAGCAGTCCTTCCCCACAGTGATCGTCGCGCCTTCATAGAGGATGATGCCGTCATCTGCGTTATTCATGACAACATGGGCGCCGTTCTCAAGGGTCAGGGTCGCACCGTCAAGAGAGGCACTCCCCTCTCGCTCACCGGGCCCGAAATAGCTGATCTCTGTGCTTCCCATAAATTCATAGCCATGCAAAAGCTCAAGCGTACCGTTTTTGACAACGAGATCGAGATTTGCGGAAATCGGAAGCTTGACATCCTTTGAACTCGCATTAAATGAAATGGAGAAAACATTTAATATTAAGCTTACGATCCCACCGACTGCATCGCCGCAGATTTCAATCGTGAATCTTTTGGCGTCCCGATTGATTGTCTTTATAAGAGTTGAGCCCTCTTTTAACAGGAATATGCCTTCCCCATCTGATTCCTTCTCAAGATCATATTGGCTCGCAATTGTAATTTTAGAAAATAGAAACTGCTCAGGTAAGGTAAGAATACCACCTACATCCTCTTTTGATACATCGGCACGGACTTCGCCTGCATAGTTAGAACCGTAATGAATAATCAAAGTTGCGGAAATTGCAGCAGGTTGATAATGCTCAAAGGGAAACTCATTGGGATTTTTGACATCAAGGTGGTTAGATATTGGAACAGTTTGATTCCCGATATATCTTCCGACCGCACCTCTGGTATTCGGCCAATCGAGAATCTCAAGCCGCTCCAGCACTGTGCTTCCGCGCATTGCCTCGACTGTCCCGTTTCCCGTGATTTCACCATATGCATTGACTGCGCCGTTTGAATTGACTTTTCCTTCAAGAATGAGCTGTGACCAATTTCCCGAGATCGCATTCAGATGCACACAACGAGCTATGCTGTTGTTCTGCTCTGTCAGCGCACCCGTGATCGCACCGACGGTCAGCGTGCCGCCCTGCTCCACCGTCAAGGTGACATTCTCGGGGATCACAAGCTCGGAAAACGGCTTTTCTGCCATGTTATATGCTGTAGGGGTGGCTTTTTTGTTGCTTTCATACTCCTGATTCGTCCCAGAGGTATAAGGATAGGCTGCGTCGATGGCGGCGACGGGGAGAAGGAGCGTCACGCCGCCTTTCACCGTATAGTGGTAGTTGACCTCCTCCCCCTCCCTTGCCGTGTAGCCTGTGAGGGCGGGATCGAGGCAGGAAAACTCCGTCCTGACGGTGCTGTCACCGCCTGAGACATATACAGTATTATATGTAGAGTTGTGCGCGGCGGCGTCAAGGGCCTCCTCAACGGTGTACCACGCCTCGGAGAAGCTACCCCATTTGTCATTATTGACGGTGGTACCGAGACGGACGGTGCGAAGCTTGACGACAAGCTCCACGTCTGCCTCAAAGGCATATTCGCCCGCATTTCTCCCCCTGAGACGGTAGGAAACGGGGGCCGACTCGTTCAGCGAGATGGTCCCGCGGGCAAGATAGGTGCTGCCAACGACGGGCTTCGTCGTATCTGCCGCTGTGAGCCCCTCATCACTCGGCTTCTCGCCATAGTAAATGCTGCCGTTATGGATGGAATTGAGCGTAAAGGTGTAATTTTCCGCATCGACCTCGACGGCGTCTCCGTTGACATCCCGGAAGGAGAGGCTCTCGCCCAAAGCGGTCTCAATTGCGCTGAGATTTGCAGCGGAGGAGGGCTCCTTTGCCTCGAGCTCCATCGGTTCATCGTCTGTGACATGGAGGATCTGCGCATCGGGAGCCGCCGATTGAGCCCATACCGCGGTCAGCGTAACGGTGCCTTTCTCCGCATAAGCTTTAAGCTCCTGCGCCTGCGTGCTCTCCCTGAGGTCGGGCAGACGGCTGCCGCCCACTCTCCAATAGACAAAGCTGTAGCCCTCATTCGAACTCGGCTCTTCAAGGGGAACAGTCTCGCTCACATCATAGGTAACGGCCGCGGGCTCGGCGGCTGAGGTATGGTCGCCGTACTCAAAGGCGACGCGCACGGTGTCCAAAGAGGCCCTCGTGCAGAAGCTACAGACTGCATGATGATAAATGTGCGCTTCAGGCTCGGCGGGAATGATCACGGGGAAGGAGGCCTTGCAGTCATTGCAGTACTGCACGCCGATCCCGGGGACCACGCAGAGCGGCTCATAGATCACGACCGTCTCCCCGAGGTTGGAATGGGCGCATTCGTCATTAGCTTCGGCAAAGGAATACGTCCCGACGCTTCCGCTGCGATATCTGACGGTGAGGCCGTCCTCGGCGAGGGTGTAATCCTCATAGTCGAGCTTCTCCCAGCAGTTTTGCACCTTGCAAAAGAGAGTCCGCGACTGCGCGGAGAAGCAGACATCTCCCTCCTCGCCTAAAGCGGCATCGGGCGTTCCGTCCACGATAAGAAGCGCAGTGCCGCTTGCGGGAGCCGAGGGAGCGTTGAATTCGATGCGCGCATCCTCCCCGCCGCATGCGGCAAGCACAAAGGAGAGAGCAAGCGTTACGAGCATCGCAACGAAGAGCATGAGCTTCAGGCAGATGGTTTTTGATTTTTTCATCCTTTCTCCTAATTGTCATTTGACCGAAAATTTCTGTTAAAAGTTTTTTTAGTTTGTCAATGCTTGACAAACTGCCCTCGCGAGGGCAGTCCGCGGTCAAAGGTTTATTCATCATATCATGATTTTATGTCAAAGTCAAGAAAATTGCGAGCATTCCGCAAATGTGTCGAATTCACAGAGAAAATTCACTGAAATGAAATTTGCATACATTTTTCAGGGGATTTTTGCAATAATATTGCTTTTTTTGCGATTTTTTTGCTTTCGAAAATTTGCCCGATAAAGCAAAAAAGCTCTCCCGTTTGAAGGAAGAGCTCTTTTTTGGCAAAATTTACTTGTTGTGCACGTCGACCTGAGGGAAAGGAACGGAGATGCCGTTCTCCTCGAACACGGTCTTGATGGCTCCGCGCATCTCACGCTGGGCGGCGAAGAAGTTATCCTCCTTGCACTTTGCGCCGAAGTGAAGATTTACGCTGGAATCGGCAAGCTCCTCGACCCCGTTGAAGTCGATGTCGGAGACAAGAGACGGGCACATGGATTGGATGCGGGCACGGTTGGCCTCAAATACCTCCTTGACCCTCTGCACGTTCTCCTCATAGGGAATGCCGACGAGCACGGTGGGATAGGAATCCTCTCTGCTCTGGTTGACATACACCTTGATAGTGGAGTTGTTGGCAACACGGATGTCTCCGCTGTAGTTGATGAGCTTGGTATTGCGGATTCCGATCTCCTGCACGGTGCCGCGCCAGCCGTCGATGGTGACAATGTCCCCTACCTGAAGCGTTCCGTCACAGACAAGGAAGATGCCCGCGACGACGTCTGCGATCAGGCTCTGCATTCCGAGGCCGACGACGAGCGTGAGGACGCCTGCGCTTGCGATGAGTGCGCCGACGTTCATGCCCCAGACTGCGAGGACGGCAATGACACAGACGACCCAAATGACGACCTTGACGATGCTGTTGACAAGCTTGCCGATCGTGATTTTCCGCGGGGTCCCCTTGAAGATGGCCTTGATCACGCCGCAAACGATGTACAGAACGAGCAATGTGACAAAGAGTACCCGTATCGTACCGATAAGCTTGGGGATGATCGAATAGATGAATTTGAGAAGCGGGCTCATCGAGAGCTCAATGAGCTTGGAAGAATCCTCGGGGTCGACCTTGTAGATCGCAAACCAGCCGTTGACGGGGTCGTTGATCTGATTATAGAACACAAAGCTCAGAACTGTGACCGCCGCAAAAAGCACGAGAAGGATCAAGCCTACCACAAAGGTTTTACTTCCTTTTTTGGGTGCATTTTCCATAGATTTTACCTCCGAAGGGTATTATAGCCTGTCCGCACACATTTGTCAATCGATGAAACAAAATTTTTCAACCGAATTCTTACAAAAGCTCAAGAGGCATAGTAGAAGGTGAGGGTAATGGAGACGGAGTAGGAGCGGGAGACGAAGGCAACGGTCAGTTCTTTCAGGGAGTTTC
>CANQWI010000008.1 GCA_947627515.1 uncultured Clostridia bacterium | reverse complement strand
GTCGCGATCGCCCGTGCCATCGGCAACGAGCCAGAGATCCTTCTTCTCGACGAGCCTCTCGGGGCCCTCGACCTCAAGATGCGCAAGGAGATGCAGATTGAGCTCAAAAAGATGCATGACCGCCTCGGCATCACCTTTATCTATGTCACCCACGATCAGGAGGAGGCACTCACGATGTCGGATACAATCGTCGTCATGTCGGACGGCGTCGTCCAGCAGATCGGCTCCCCCACCAAGATCTACAACGAGCCCGCAAACACCTTCGTCGCGGACTTCATCGGCGAAAGCAACATATTCAACGGGACCGTCGTCGGGCCGCATAGGGTCAGATTCTGCGGGAAAACGTTTGAATGCGTGGATGATTTCGAGGTCAACGAGCTCGTGGACGTTGTCGTGCGTCCCGAGGATGTCAGGATGGTCCCTGCCGAGGAGGGAACGCTCAAGGGTGAGGTCATCTCCGTCGTGTTCAAGGGCATCCACTATGAGATCACGGTGCAGGTCGGCAAGTTTGAGGTGATCATCCAAAGCACCGAGAGCAGGCGGGTCGGCGAGAGGATCGGCCTCAGCGTCGCTCCCGACGGCATCCATCTTATGAAGCCCAAATACACGAGCAACCTCTTCGACGGCACGATCACAAAGCGCAATACGGTCGAATTCGCAAACGGAGAATTCGACTGCGACGTCACGCAGCTTTATCCCGAGAGCCATCTCGATGAGGAGGGCTATCTCATCACAAAAACGGGCGAAAAACTCGACCTCACGGGCACCGAGGTCCGCGTCGAGGTCGGCCTCAACGACATTACCATCAGCGACGACGAGGATGCGGGCGGAACGACCGGCCACATCGTCTCCATCATCTACAAGGGCGACCACTACCGTGTCATTGTCCGCACAGGCGACAGCGACGAGGACGAGGATTTTGTCTTTGCGACCGAGGACCTTTGGAACGAAAACGACTATGTCTCCGTCATTATCCCCAAAGAAAAGATCAAGCTCTCCTTAAAACCCAAGGCAAAGGAGGATGAGGCATGAAGCTCCCCCGCTTCTCGAGAAAGACGCTCTGCATCCCCTATGCCGTCTTTCTGCTCTTCTTTGTCATTGTACCGATGTGCGTTATCCTCTTTTACGCATTTACGGACAGGCAGATGCATCTCTCCTTCTCGAACTTTCTACGGTTCTTTTCGGACCCCACAAAGCTCTCCACGATCGTCTATTCCATCGTGATCGCGCTCATCACGACGGTGATCTGCCTTCTCATCGCCTATCCCGTGGCACTCATCCTCGCAAGGAGCAAGCTCAAAAAGAAGTTTGTCATTCTCATGCTCTTTGTGCTCCCGATGTGGATCAATTTCGTGCTCCGCGTCAATGCCATCCGCGAGTTCTTCAACCTGCTCTCTCAGGCAGACGCCATGTCGGGGCTGTCGGGTGCGAACATCTTCAAGACGATCGTCGGCATGGTGTACGATTTTCTGCCCTTCATGGTGCTCCCGCTCTATACGACGATGCTCAAGATCGACGAGTCACTCTATGAGGCAAGCAAGGACCTCGGCGCGGGCCCCGTCACGACCTTTTTCCGTATCACGCTTCCCCTCTCGATGCCCGGCATCATGAGCGGCGTGACGATGGTCTTTCTCCCCTCTATGACGAACTATGTCGTCTCGGACATGCTTGGCAATGCCAAGGTGACCATCATCGGTAAATTTATCTATGAATACTTCGGGAGCGACTGGCATATGGGCTCGATGGTCGCGCTCGTGCTTCTCATCGTCGTATTCGTCTCTACCCTGCTCACGGGCGGGTTCAAATCCGAAGAAAATGTAAGGGGGACAGACCTATGACACATGTATCTCTTCCTCTCCTTGCAGTGATTCCAAACGGTGCCATTGCCGTATGTATCGTTCTCGGGCTGCTCGTTCTCGGGCTCGGCGCGGCCATCATTGTTCTTTTGTGCAAAAAATTGACGTCGAGACAGGAGCTCGCCGTAGCCGACTCTCGCGCCAAAAGAAAAAAGGGGAACAGGAGGCTGCTCAAGAGCTGTCTCAAGGCGGGCTTTGTCGGGCTCGTGCTCCTTCTTTTGTATCTCCCCATTCTCCTTCTCGCCGTCTACAGCTTTGACAAGACGGACATGATCGGCCGCTTTCAGGGCTTTTCCTTCAAGCACTACAGCGACCTCTTTACCAATCCCAAGGTGCTCGGCATGATCGGGAACACCTTCCTTCTTGCATTCCTTGCGGCGACGCTCTCGACGGTCCTCGGCACGATGGGTGCGCTCGGGATGTATTACTGCAAAAAGAGGATGAAAACCGCCATCCACGCCGTTTCGCAGATCCCTGTGATCAATGCGGAGATCGTCACCGCTCTCGCTCTTGCGGTCACCTTTGTCGCGGTAGGCCTCGGAAAATCCTACTTTACCCTCCTCATCGGTCATATGGTCATATGCACGCCCTTTGTCGTGCTCTCCGTCATGCCGAAGCTCAAGCAGATGGACAATTCCCTGTATGAGGCCGCGCTGGATCTCGGCGCGAGTCCCTTCAAGGCACTCATGCAGGTCGTGCTCCCTCAGATCATCCCGGGCGTAATATCGGGCTTCATGCTCGCCGTGACGCTCTCCCTCGACGATTACATCGTCACCGTCTACACCCGTCCCGCGGGCTTTGAGACGATCTCCACCTATGTGTTCAACGCCACGATGAAGGGGAATGCCCACACCGCCGTGACGCTCTCCTCCTTCTGGGCACTCACGACCATCATCTTCGTCGTGATCGTACTGTTCGTTCTCATCTCCAATCTTGCGGGACGCAGGAAAAAGGAGGCAGACAGATGAAAAAGAAGCGTATTTTCTCAATTGCCCTTGCGGGGGCCATGCTGCTCCCCTCTCTCGGCCTGCTCTCGGGCTGCGGCGGCGAGGATGCGATCACCCTCCGCGTCTATAACTGGGAGGAGTACATCGACGAGGGCGGCAAAGGGACCTTTATCTTTGACGAGCTTCACGAGCTCGACGAGAACGGCGACCCCATCAGGGATGAACACGGAAACCATATCCACATCAAATCGGACATTGTGGACGACGAGTACAAGGCGTGGTACGAGGAGACGATGGGCCATGCCCTCTCCGAGGAGGGTCCCCGCGTTCTCGATGACTTCTGCGAGTGGTACGAACGCACGCACGGGCAGAAGATACGGGTGGAATACTCCACATTCGGCACCAATGAGGACATGTACAACGAAATCGTCCTCGGCAACGAATACGACCTTCTCTGCCCCTCCGACTACATGATTATGAAGCTTGCGTCAGAGGGACGGCTCGAAAGGTACGACGAGAGCTTTTTCGACGAGACAAACCCCGAAAATTACTATGTCCGCAATGTTTCCCCCTTCATCGCAGAGAAATTCGCAACGAACGGCGGCCTGAATGTGCGACAGGATCCCGACGGAGAGGATATCTACTGGAGGGACTACGCGGCGGGCTACATGTGGGGCACGACGGGATTTGTGTACAACCCCGCAGCCCTCGAAGCGGCGGGCATTCCCGAAGAGGAGCTGGAGGAGCTCGGATGGGACGTGTTCACAGACGGCCGATTCAAGGACAAGATCACCGCAAAGGACAACGTGCGCGACACCTACTTTGCCGCCCTCGGGGTGACCTATCAGGAGGAGCTCATGCAGCTTGACAAGAGCGCGGACGACTACATCCCGAAACTCACGGCCATCTTCAACGCGACGGATGAGGAGACGATCGGCACCGTCGAACCCACCCTCATGGATATCAAGAGGAACATCTACAGCTTTGAAACGGACACGGGCAAATCCGACATGGTAAACGGAAAAATCTGGCTCAACTATGCATGGAGCGGAGACGCCGTGTACGCCCTTGACCTTGCGGAGAGCGGCAAGAGCGAGGACGGCGAGGATGAAGCGACGGCCTATCTCAACTATTTTGTCCCCGAGGCGGGCTCAAACCTCTTCTTCGACGGTTGGGTCATGCCGAAGGGCGCAAATAAGGAGGCAGCGCAGGCCTTTGTCAACTTCATGTCGATGCCTCAGAATGCCATGCGGAACAGCTACTACATCGGATACACCTCCGTCATTGCCGGGGAAGAATTTGAAATGCTCGACTATGCCGATTACCTCTACGGCTACTATCCCGAGGATGAATTTGAGGAGGGCGAGGAATACGACGAGCCCGTCGATTATGACCTCAGCTACTTCTTCTTCGGGGAAGATCATGGGCCTGATGAATACATCAGTATTCCCGCAGAGCCCAAGCAGGCAGAAAAACGCCAGCTCTTTGCCCAGTTCCCCACCCCCGAGGTCATTGCAAGAAGTGCCGTTATGGACTATTACGACGAGGAAGCCAGCATCCGCATCAACGAGCTTTGGTCACGCGTCAAGGCAGAATCCCTCGAGCCGTGGACGATCGTCGTCATTGTCGTTACGGTCCTTGCAATCGTCGGCGGCGTCCTGCTCCTCAAGTTCGGCGACAGGCTCGACCTCTTCCGTCTACCGCCCAAAAAGGGCTATGAAAAGGTCAAGGAGGAGCCTGTAAGCTACGATTGATCTGTTGCATAAAACAAAAGGCCCGCCGTCCAAGCGGGTCTTTTTGCATGTCCCCGGTCATTTCCCGACCGAATCAGGGGTCAGAAGGATATCCTCATAGTAGGCATCGACATTGACGGAGACACCAATCGAGACATGCGCCTTCAGCTCCTCTCCTTCGATCATGGCACGCAGGGTAAAGCGGGACGCATTGCTTGCGAGCTGGTCCTCGAGCACGCCGTTCACATAGAGCTGTGCCCCCCTTCGCACCGTGAGCCTGACAACGACCTGCTTTCCCTTGACGGTATAGACAAAGCTTCTTCCGATCGTGCGAAGCCTCACGACCACAAGGACGATTATGAGAACAAAGATGCACATGGCTATGGATAAAAAGATGATCAAAGGTGTATTCACAGAAATTCTCCGATTTTCAATTTATATGAATGAAAAGACAGTACTATGTCTGACATAATACCTCGCAAAATGACAAAATTCGGGCGAAATTATCTTTCCTCGTCCTTTTTTTGGGCATATTTCTCCCCTCTGCGCTTTTTGACGCAGGCAGAAAGAAGATACTCGATCTGCCCATTGAGGGAACGAAAATCCTCCTCGGCCCACCTTGAGAGCTCCGCATAGAGCGACGGGCTGAGCCTCAGCGGGACCTGTTTTTTGTTGTTATCCTTCTCGCCCATTCCTCCTCTCCTCTTCTGAAATTCTCCTGAGTTCCCCTTCGATCGGCTGTACGCGTCTCCTGTAGACGCCATACATGACCGACCAAACGATGAGTGACAAAAACGCCGACGGGATGAGAAGCATCAAAAAGCTCGACGTAATCGAAACGACGATGCTCTGGTCCTGTCCAATTGCCGTCCAGACTGCGCCAAAAACGATCCCGGCGATCACAGGCAGAAGAAGAAAGCACAGGAACATGATGTTTCCCCTTCTCTGCTGACGGATCCACGCGCCCTGCAGCTCTCGGCGAAGGGCATCCGCACGGCTGTCCGTGAGCTTTTCAAAATTTCTCCTGTAAATGTCCCGTTTCCTTGCTTCGAACGGAAGCACGAGGGCAAAAAACAACAGTCCCCATCCCAAAAATACCGCGATAAGCACAATGCACTCGACGGTATTGTCGACCCTTTCCCAAATATTCGGAACGGACATAGCGACAGTCAGCGCGAAGAGGCCGATGCCGAGCAGCGTCCCGAGGATCCCGCTCCTTCGATTTGCGATGCGGAACTCCTCCCGCTCGATCTTGTCCTTGAGAAACATCGCAACGGGCTCGGGCAGCATGGAATAGGCGCGGGCGGCCTCCGATTGCCTTTGGATCACCCACTCGGAAAGGCCGAGCCTTGTCCGCTCGAGCTCATCGAGCTCGGCTCCCGCTCTTTCATAGAGACGCGTCCTAAGCCTCCCGTCGCCGACAACCCGCAGGATCGCGGGGATCGCCAAAAGGAGCGCGGCCCCGATGCACATGAGCGGCAGAAAAACCGCAGGAAGCGGGAGAAGGCTCGCGAGCAGCGTCGCAGTAAGGAGGACCGCAAAGCCGAGCACCGTAAGTCCTGCCGTAAAAACGGGAAGGAGCGACCGTCTTCCGTAGGTCTCCGTCCATGCCGCATAGAGCCTTCTGCAGCACTCCCTCGCCTCTCCCTGTTTTTCGATCTCGATCGCGGCGTTTTCGAGTTCCACGAGCGCATCGACAAGCTTCTTTTGGAAGAAGGAAAGGACAGCCGCCGCGGCTTCCAAAAGGAACCCAAGCACGGTAAGTACGATGCTCAAGGGGGCATTTTGCACGCCGAAAATGCTCAAAAATACGGGGATCACGGCAAAAATGGCACCCAATAGGCCAATGACCGTACGGAAAAGGCATGATTTCTGATAGGTGTCTGCACGTGTTCCAGTGAGGTAGAGCCGTAAAAATTCGTCCATACATTACTTCCCGAACATAATTTTTTCGCTTGAGAGCATTTTGGTCATGAGAAGAACCAGTCCAGCGGTATAGAAGAGGTTCATCCCGATACTGACGAGCGACTGCCACACGGGCAGCCCGCCCGCAAGCAGCTGCTGCATGAAGACAAGGGCGTTGAGCACGGGAATGGCGACGGCCCAATTCCCGATGGTGGGCAGAAACGCCGTCACAAGCGAGAGCACTATGACAAAGATCATGAGCACGCTCGTGTAGGCAGAGGCCTCCTTGACGGAACGGGCGGCCGTGGAGACCACCGAGATCATTGCGACGATAAACGGCACAAAGCTGACGATGAGGAAGAGAAGCAGGAAGTAGCTTCCCACGCTGTAACCGCCCAAAAATCCCATTGAGATGCCCATGAGCCTCGGCATCGAAAGCGCAACACCGAGAAAGCTCGACAACGCACCGAGCATGGAGATACAGGCAAGCGGGATGATCTTCCCGAGCGCGATGTGAAGACGCTTCGCCGAGGTGACAAGAATGGTCGAGAGCGTCCCTCGCTCCTTTTCCCCCGCGACCGACTCGAGCGTGACCGACATGCACGCCGAGAAGACGAAGCAGACAATGATGAGAGGTAGGAGCTGCTGCATGATCTGCCTCCCGATCCCCTCTTCGGAGATCAGGGGCTCTGAGCGGACGGAAAAGCGCATGCCGATCTGCTGCAGCAGGGCGGTCGAGAGCGCATAAAACGCGCTGCCCGCCTCATCCATGGGGTCATAGACGATGGCGACCTCCCCGCCTGTGCCTGAGGGATCGCTGATAATGTCGTTAAAGTTCTCGGAGAAATACAGGATCGCAGTCGCTTCCCCCTCCTCAACGGCCTTTTTTGCGGCCTCCTCATCCTCGAGCGGGAGCCATTCAACGGTATTCCCGTCTTCCTCAAGGGCAGTCTGCAGCACGGAGGTGAACGCCGTCGCCTCCCCCTTTACATAGACCTTATAGTCCTGCTTTTCGGGCTCCGCATGAATTGCCTCGCCCATGACCGTATAGAGCAGGAAAATGACAAGCCCGGGGAGAAGCATCGTGATGATCAGCCGCGGGTCATGGAAGAAGCGGTGAAATTCCTTTTTGATGAGCGCGATAAGCTTCATACCGTCTCCCCCTTGATGGCGTAAAAGAGGTCAAAAAAGCTCTTCTCGAGGTCCCCGCCCGCGATCTCCTCAAGGGGGCCCTCTGCCGCCATCCTGCCGTCAAAGATGATGCCTACACGGTCGCAGAGCTTTTCAACGAGGGAGAATATGTGGGTGGAGAGCAGGATACTCTTCCCCATCCCCTTGAGCTCGGCGAGAAAGTCGGTGACGACCCTTGCTGTCAGGACGTCCAGCCCATTGGTGGGCTCGTCAAAAATGACAACGGACGGGTCATGGACAATGGAAATGACGAGAGAGACCTTCTGCAGCATGCCCGTCGAGAGATTTTTCACCTGCACCTGGGCAAATCTGTCGATACCGAACCTTTGAAAGAGCTCCCTCTTTCTCTTCTGCAGCGTGCCCTTCTCCACGCCATGCATGGCGCCGAAAAAGTCAAAGAGATAATCGGTTGTAAAGAAGCCCTCGAGCTTCAATTCACTTGTCAGAAAGCCGATCTCGTCCCGTACCCTTTCTGGCTCCTTGACGATGGAATGCCCGCAGATGAAGGCGTCGCCGGCATCGGGACGGATCAGCGTGGAAAGCATGCGAAGCGTCGTCGTCTTTCCCGCCCCATTGGGCCCGAGCAGGCCGTATATTTCCCCGCGGTAGGCCGAAAAAGACAGACCGTTCACGGCGACCCGCTTCGTCTCTCCCGTTTTTTCGATTTTTTGTTGTTTTCTGCTGAGCGTGAAGCTCTTCCTGAGTCCTTCAGCCCGCACGATCTCTTCAGACATAAAAACCTCTCTTATTTTTTTACGTCGATCACATTCAACGCCTTATGACCAAGCATCGGCGCAAGAATTTCAAATTCATAGGGCGGGAACACAAGCGCAAGTTGCTCGCTCCCGCGAAGCTCTAAGCGATAGCAGGACCTCACAAACATCTGTCCATAGCTGTTCGTACGGATCCTGTAGGGTTTAAATTCCCCTTTTTTAAAGCTCTCCCCCTTGTTCCAGCCCATAAACGCCGTCCTGCTACAGATACGCGAAAGCGATACGATACTGTCGTAGGGAATGCGGACTACATAGCTGACATCGGCAAGGCAGAGTGCTTCCCCGTCACGGAAGGCATAGAGCGGGAGATTCAGAAAGCAATTTGCGGGCAAGGTGCCCCGCACCCTCCCGTTTTTGATCCTGTAAGGATAGGCAAGGATGTCCACAGAGACCGCATCGGACGGGACAAGCATGCTGTCGAGGGCCTCTCTTCTAACCCTCTTGTACCTTTCCCGATGCTCTCTGACAGCGGTGGAGTTCATGACGGAGCGGTTCCTGACACGCTGCAGGATGAAGAACAAGACAGAGAGCAGCACGAGTCCCGCGCCGAAACCGATAAAGTACCAAAACCCGCATGCGACGGCGAACTCATAGTCCATTTCATCCTCTCCCATGAGCTTGATCGCGATCCCGAGGAGAAAGAGACCGATGCTTAGCACGATAGCAAACACATTTCTCAGCCACATGGGAAAATTGGCAGTCTTCTCAACGTTGTCGTCCTCGCGATCCATCTCGGAAAGACGCAGCTTTACCGCCTCCTCCGCACGCCTCACGATAAACTCGCTCCCGTCGGGCTCAGGCAGAGGCCAAGTGGCACCCTGCCCGATCCAAAAACCGAAGAGATTTTTCATATTATTTCAAAAAATTTAGTAAATGCTACCTGTGCCGACGACGGGCTGTGCATCACGGTTGCCGCAGAGCACGACGAGAAGGTTGGAGACCATCTGCGCCTTTCTCTCGTCGTCAAGCTCGACGATCTGCTCCTCGGAGAGCTTGTTAAGTGCCATCTGCACCATGGAGACGGCACCCTCCACAATCTTCTGCCTTGCGGCGATGATGGCCGAAGCCTGCTGACGCTGGAGCATGGCCGCCGCGATCTCGGGCGCATAGGCAAGATGGGAAATGCGTGCCTCGATAATCTCGATACCCGCAATATCCACGCGCTGCTGAAGCTCTTCCCTGAGAATCGCCGCAATCTCCTGTGCACTGCCGCGGAGAGAGTTCTCGTCCCCGTTCGAGGAAACGTCGTAAGGGTACTGCCTCGCGACTTGACGGATGGCCGCGTCGCATTGTGTAGAGATGTAGGACATATAATTTTCTACATTGAATACCGCCCGTGCGGTGTTTGTGATGCGCCAAATGACGACGACGGAGATCTCGATGGGATTCCCCTCCTCATCGTTGACCTTCTGCTTGTCGTTGTTGAGCGTCATAGCCTTTAAAGAGAGCTTTCTCGAGACGCCCACAACTGCCCTTGCGGGATTGACCGCCGTGCAAAACGGGTTCGTCCAATAGAAGCCGTCCGTCTTGAGCGTGCCGTAATATTTGCCGAAGAGGGTGAGAACAAACGCCTCATTGGGCTGCAGAAGTTTGAAGCCGACCGACATGATGATGGCTGCGATCATGACAAACATTCCGACGGGCGCCAAGGCCATAAAGGCAGGGTTTCCCTCATCCACCCCAAAGGCGATCCCGAGCACAAACAGCACGATCCCCGCGACGATCATGCCGATAATCACAAACAGCATCACCCAGCCGTTTACCTGCTTTGCGGGACGTTCGTCTACGATGTTGAGCGGCCGCATTGTCTTGTTTTCTTCCATATTCATATCCTCCGAAAGTGATATCATTTTGATATCATCATCTTAACACGTTTTCAATTTCCTGTCAATGGGGAAATCGGATGCTTTTTTACAGAAAACCTGTAATTTTTACAACTTTTTCATAAGAACTCTTGTATTCCTGAAAAAAATATGCTATGATAATCAAAATGTGCGGCGACGCTGACGCAAGGAGGAGAAAATGGAAAATGTTTTTATCTTCGATCACCCTCTGATCAACCACAAGATCGCCATTCTGCGCGACAAAAACACGGGCATGAAAGAATTCCGAGAGCTTGTCGAGGAGATCACGATCATCATGACATATGAGAGCATGCGGGATGTGGAGCTCGCCCCCGTTGACGTGGAAACCCCGCTCGAGACAACGCGCCAGTACCGTGTTCCCGAGGGAAGCGTCGCCATCGTTCCCATCTTAAGAGCGGGCCTCGGCATGGTGAGCGGCGTGCATAAAGTGTTCCCCAACGCAAAGGTCGGCCATATCGGCATGTACCGCGACGAAAAGACGCTTGAACCTCAAGTATATTATTGTAAGCTGCCGGACGGGATCGAGGACAAGATGGTGCTCCTCGTTGACCCCATGCTGGCGACGGGCGGCTCTGCCTGCGACGCCATTGCGGCCCTCAAAAAGCGGGGCTGCAAGCACATTAAGCTCATGTCCATCATCGGTGCGCCCGAGGGAATCAAACGGGTCGCCAAGGCCCATCCCGACGTGCAAATCTACGTCTCCACCCAGGACCGCTGTCTCAACGAAAACGGCTACATTCTCCCCGGTCTCGGCGATGCGGGGGACAGGCTTTTCGGAACAAAATAATTTAAGATAATCAAAACCGCCCTTCCCCACGACAGGAAGAGCGGCTTTTTTGTTATAAAAATCATTTCAAAAGCTTCTCGAGCACGGCGCGGCAGGCGAGCTTGCAGTGCTCATAGGTGAGCCCGCCCTGAAAATAGGCGGTGTAGGGCTTGCGAATGGGCGCATCTGCGGAGAGCTCGATGCTCGCCCCTGCCACAAAGGTCCCCGCGGCCATAATGACCTTATCCTCGTACCCGGGCATGTCCCACGGCTCCAATTTCACAAAAGAATCGACGGGAGAGACCTCCTGCACCGATTGAATGAAGTCACAGAGCTCCTTTTCCGTCTTGAAGCGGATGGCGCGGGTGATGTCTGCAAGGGGCTTGTTCGTCGCCGGGTAATTTTTATAGCCGAGAAGCTCCATACATCTTCCGATGAGAAGTCCCCCCTTTAAAGACTGCGCAACAACGTGCGGCGCGAGGAAAAATCCCTGAAAATAGGGCTGGTATCCGTAAGCATAGGAGCCGATCTCCCCCCCGACGGAGGGCGCGGTGAGACGGTTTTCACACAATGAAACATACCTATCCCTTCCCGCAATGTACCCGCCCGTGGGGGCAAGGCCGCCCCCGGGATTTTTTATGAGGCTCCCGACGATGAGATCTGCCCCGACATCGGTGGGCTCGCTCTTTTCAACAAATTCGCCGTAGCAATTATCCACAAAGATACAGCCCTCAAAGCCTTTTTTGCGGACAAAGCTACAGAGCCTCCCAATCTCATCGACAGAAAGCGCGTCACGAAGCTCATACCCCCGCGAACGCTGGACGTAGATCATGTCGAAATGCCACATGCCAAGGTTGGCAGCGACATTTCCAAGGTCGATCCGACCTCTGTTCGTCAGGGAAATGATGTTAAAGGTGACGCCGAAGTCAGTGAGCGAGCCGTTCCCGTCCCCCCAGATCACGGGGCAAATGGTATCATACGGAGCGCCTGTCACGAATAAAATACGCATGCCCGGACGGAGGACCCCGAAGAGAGCGACCGTCAAGGCGTGCGTCCCCGAAAGGAGCGCGGGAGACACGATGGCACTCTCCGCACCGAAGGCATGGGCATAGACCTTTTTTAAGGCCTCCCGTCCCTCATCGCCGTAGCCGTAGCCCGTCGTCGCCGCAAAATGCCGAAGCGCGATCTGCTCCTCTCTGAAAGCATTCAGGACCTTCTCCTGATTGTAGAGCGCGACCTCATCGACGTGCGCAAAGCTCTCCTTAAGGTCATCCTCTGCAGTTTTAATAAGCTCATCAACCTTCATATATCTTTACAACCTCTTTTGCCGCATCGACAGTACTCTTCGGTGAGAGCCTGTGTAGATTTTCCATTCTTTTGAAGAATGTCTCCTGTCTTTTGGCATAATTTCGTGTATTTTTCTTAATTATGTCTGACATAGTACTATGCATAAGTCCATTTTTCAAGGATTCGACGACCTCCTTGTACCCAATGCCCTGCATGCACTGGACATCTTCAGGGACGCCGCTTTGTAAAAGTCCTTGAACTTCTTCAACGAGTCCTCGCGCAAGCATCTCATCCACTCTCTTATCGATGCGGCAGTAAAGCTCCTCGCGGGGATACTCGAATTTAAAGGCCTCAAAGGGAAAACGTGGCACGTCCCTGTCTGCTTGCTCGGATTTTTTTCTCCCCGTCAGCGCAAAAATTTCAAGAGCACGTATCACTCTCTTGACATCGTTTGGATGCAGCTTCTCCGCGCTCTCGGGATCGACGGTTCTGAGCCGCGCATGGAGAACCTCTCCCCCCTCCTCGGCTGCGATTTTTTCATATTTTTCGCGAATTTCGGGGTCGGCGGGTGTATTGCCGAATGCATGCGCATATAGAATGGCGTTGAGATAGAAGCCTGTCCCCCCGCAGAGGATGGGCGTTTTGTCTCTGCGCAGAATATCCTCGACGATGGGAAGAGCCATCTCCTCAAAGTCGCTCACCGAAAAGCCCTGCGTGGGCGGAACGACGTCGATCATGTGGTGCGGGATGCCCCTTTTCTCCTCCTCTGTCGGCTTTGCCGTGCCGATATCAAGGCCGCGGTAGATCAAAAACGCATCGCAGGAGACGATTTCGCCGTCCAAGAGGCGGGCGCATTCCACCGCAAGGGCACTCTTTCCCGAGGCCGTGGGGCCGCAAATGACGAGAAGCTTTTTCATACGATGCGCTTGAAGAGCTTTTCCATTTCGCTCCGACGGACCTTCACCGCGACGGGACGGCCGTGCGGGCACTTCAGCCCCATGTCCCCGTCCATGCGCTCGAGAAGCTTCCTTGCCTCGTCCTCGGTCAGCTGTTCCCCGCCCTTGACGGCGGCCTTGCATGCGGCAGAGGCAAGCTTATCCTTCAAAAGGTCATTCAGACGGATGGCACGCAGGGTCTCCATCGAGGAAAGCACCTCCCCGAAAAAGGCAGTAAAATTTATCCCCATGAGGTCGCTCGGGACAGCAGAGACTTTGATACAGCCGTTGCCGAATTCATCGATCTCGAACCCCATTTCCCTCAGAATGGGAAAATTTTTGGTGAGAAACGCAAATTCGGCCGCATTCAGCTCGAGAAGATAGGGAACAAGCATGGGTTGGGACACAACCGAGCGGGAGCTCAGCCGCTCCTGCAATTTATCGTAAAGGATCCTCTCATGCGCCGCATGCTGGTCGATAATGTACGCCTCATCCCCCGCCTCATAAAAGAGATAGGTGTGAAAGAGCTCCCCCTTGAACTCGAGGCTCCTGACGTCCACTTTCTCCTGCCTTGCACGCTTTTCTTGCTCCGCAAGCAGCTCCCTGTTGGCCGCAAAAATGTCCTCCTGCTTGTCGACGGTCGCCGAGGATGCAGACGAACGCACGATATATTGAATTGGCCCCGGGGAGTAAAATTGCGGCTCGGAGGGTGCATCCGTATTGCGGGAAATGTCGAACTGCAGCTCCTTTTGTGCCTCCTCGTATGTCATGGAGGCTTTTCCCTCCGCAATAGACGACTGATCTGCAGGCGTGGTCTTTTGAGGCTCCTGCGCCTTTTCGGCCGCAAGCTCCTCCTTGAGACCGACTACATACTCGACCGCCCTCGAATTCCCGTCAAGAACCGAGGAGATCACGGAATAGACGCTGCCGTAGATTATCCGATTGTCCTGAAAACGGACATCTGCCTTGTTTGGATGTACGTTGACGTCGACGATCTCCTGCGGGACATCGAGAAAAAGCACATAAAACGGGTACTGCCGCTTCATCAGATAGGCGGCATAGGCGTTGGCGATTGCGGATGCGACCGTTTGGTTGACGACATAACGTCCGTTTACAAATAAGCTTTGATAGGTCCTGTTCGGTTTGGAGAAATTCCTGTTGCCGATAAAGCCGTGAAGGACGAGCCCGTGCTTGTCGGCGGCGATCTCGAGGCAGTTGTCAAGCGTCTGGGTGCCGTAGACCACCGCGATCGCAGACGGCAGCCCTTCTCCGAAGGAACGGAATCTTAGCTTACCGTTTGCGGTATAGGTGAAGGAGATCTGCGGACGGGAGAGGATGAAGCGTGCCATCATGTTGGTGACATCCCCCTCCTCCTGACTGTCCGATTTGAGGAATTTCAAACGTGCGGGAGTATTGTAAAAGAGGTCGGACACGGTGACCTCGGTGCCGCGTGCACCTGCCGACGGACTCAGCTCCCCCAGTTTTCCACCTTCGCATGCGAGCGAAAATGCCCCCTCTCCCGCATCGGAGACAATATTCATGCGTGAAACGGCGGCAATTGAAGCGATCGCCTCGCCGCGAAAGCCGAGCGTCGCTACAGTGAAAAGGTCCTCTGCATCAAGAAGCTTGCTCGTCGCATGGGGATGGTAGGCCCGCGGAAGGTCGTCCCTCCCGATGCCGCAGCCGTTGTCACGGACGCTGATCCTCTTTTTCCCGCCGTCCTCGATCTCCACATCGATCTCGGTCGCACCCGCATCGATGGCGTTTTCGACGAGCTCCTTTATGACGGAATAGGGACGGTCGACGACCTCGCCCGCCGCAATACGGTTAAAGACGGCGGGAGATAAAATGTTGATCATTTGAGCTTCTCCTTCCATTCGGAAATGAGGGCAAGGGCCTGCATGGGCGTCAAAAGGTTGACCTCCAGCCCGCGCAGCTCCTCCTCAAGGCGCAGAACGTCCTCGTCCTCGGGCGGTAGTTCCTCTTCTACAGAAGAGACCCCCAAGGACCCTGCCGCATCCTTCTTCTCGAGCGTCCGCAGGATCGCCTTTGCGCGGGATGTGACCACCTCAGGCACCCCCGCAAGCGCGGCGACCTCCACGCCGAAGGAGCGGGATGCACCGCCGCGGACGATCTTTCTGAGGAAAACGATGCTTCCCGCGATCTCACGGACATTGATCTTGTAATTTTTGACGCCCTCGAGCTTCCCCTCGAGCTCGGTGAGCTCATGATAATGCGTTGCGAACAGCGTCTTGGCGCGGATATTTTCGGTCAGGTATTCAATGACCGCCCACGCGATGGAGAGCCCGTCGAACGTGCTCGTTCCCCTTCCGACCTCGTCAAGGATGAGCAGGCTCTTCTCTGTGGCGTTCCTTAAAATGTTGGCGACCTCGGTCATTTCGACCATAAAGGTGCTTCGGTCGAGAATGAGATTGTCGCTCGCGCCGATGCGGGTAAAGATCCTGTCCGTGAGCGGAATGACCGCCCTCCTTGCTGGGACAAAGCATCCAACATGCGCCATATAGACGATGAGAGCGTTTTGCCTCAGATAGGTACTCTTTCCCGCCATATTGGGACCCGTCAGGACCATGGTCCTGTTTTCGCTGTTGTCGAGAAGACAATCGTTGGGGACAAAGCGTTCCCTCGAGATGGCCTCAACGACGGGGTGCCTCCCCTCCTCGATCTCGAGCGCACCCTCCTCCACGAGCTGAGGACGGACGTATTTGTCCTCCTTTGCGATCGTTGCAAAGGAGAGCAGAACGTCAAGCTCGGCGATCGCCCCTGCGATCTTCTGCAGGACGGGGATGTTTCTCCCCATGATCTCGAGAAGCTCACCGAAGAGATGCTCCTCGAGCCTCCTTGCCTGATCGTCGCTGCCGAGGATCTTTGTCTCAAGCTGCTTGAGCTCCTCGCATGTAAACCGTTCGCCGTTTGCGAGCGTCTGCTTGCGCGTGTAGCTGTAGGGAATGCGGTCCTTGAAGCTGTTGCTGACCTCGATATAGTATCCGAATACGCGGTTATAGCCCACCTTCAGCGTCTTTATCCCCGTCGCCTCCCTCTCATGTGCCTCAAGCTCTGCGACAAGTGCCTTGCTCCTCGTCTTGACATCGCGGAGGATATCGAGCTGATCGTTGTAACCGCTCCTGATATAGCCTCCCTCCTTCAGAGTCGTAGCGTTGGGATCGATCGCGCTGTCGATGAGGGCGCAGATCTCACGGGTGTCGGCAAGACGTCCCGCGATGGAGGTAAGTAGCTCGGAGGTAAATCCCGAGAGCTGGAATTTGATATTGGGAACGGCCGCAAGAGAGGCAGAGAGCGCGAGGCAATCCCTCGGCTGCAGATTGCCGTTGGAAATGCGGCCCGTCAGCCGTTCGATATCTCGCATCCCGTCGAGCATGTCGCAGAGCCCCATCCTGACGACGCCCGCCTTGAAGAGCTCGTCCACGGCATCCAGCCGTTTGTTGATACGGTCGAGCTTTTTCAAGGGGTTCAAAAGGATGGAGACGAGCTTCCTTGCGCCCATTCCCGTCTTAGTCCTGTCGAGAAGCCACAGAAGCGAGCCGAACTTCTTCCCCTCGCCGCTGCTCTTCAGGATCTCGAGGTTGCGCAGGGCCGAAGGGTCAAGCGTCATATGGTCTGTCCCCTGCGAGAAATGCAGAGCGTTGATATTCTTCAATGCGTGCTTCTGCGTCTCGAGGAGATAGGAAAGCAGTGCCCCCGCCGCGATCGCAGCGGGCTCATGCCCGTTCAGCCCGAGAGCCTCCAGCGAGGCGACAGAGAGCTGGTCCTTGAGCGTCTTTTCCGCGCTTGCAAGATGAAAGGCATACGGAAGGTAGCACGAAAAGGGCGGGAGAGCCCCCCGCGTGATCTCGGTTCGATCCTTGGTCTCAAACAGAAAATCTTCGTTGCAGATCACCTCGGCGACGGACAGTTCCACAAGGACGGCAATGCACTTGTCCGCGCTCGAGGGCTCACAGCAGTTGAATTCCCCCGTCGTGATGTCTGCCCATGCGAGGGCATATTTGTCGTTTTTCTTGCAGGCACAGGCGATATAGTTGTTTCTCGATTCGTCGAGAAGGCTTTCCTCGGTGACCGTTCCCGCCGTGACGACCCGAATGACGTCGCGGTCGACCATCCCCTTGGATGCCTTGGGGTCGGAGAGCTGTTCGACGATCGCGACCCTCTCCCCCGCCTCGACAAGTTTCTGAAGATAGGCGTCGACGGCATGATACGGAACGCCGCACATGGGAGCCCGCTCCTTCATGCCGCAATCACGGCCCGTGAGCGTCAGGTCGAGAAGCTTGCTCGCCTTTTCGGCATCCTCAAAAAACATCTCGTAAAAGTCCCCGAGCCGATAAAAAATCAGGCAATCGGGATGTGCCGCCTTGACTTTTTTCCAATGCTCCATCATTGGTGAAAGTGCCATGCTCCTTCCTCCGTTCTTATGCGATCGTCCCGTAGAGGGAGATGCCGTTCGCACGCTCGATCCTGAGCGTGACATATGCTCCGATCGGATTCTCTTCGCTCTCAAAATAGCCCATCCTGCCGTACTCATCCCTGCCGAGATAGAGTCCCTTTTTCTCATCGTACCCCTCGCAGAGGATCTCGCAGGCTTTTCCGACATAGCCCGCGCTGATGCTTCGCGTCTGCTCGTTGACGGCCTCGATGAGGCGGGAAAGCCTGTCCTTTGCGATCTCCTCGGGGATCTGCCCGTCCATCGCGGCAGCCTTGGTGCCTGTGCGCGGAGAATAGATAAACATAAACGCCGAGGAGAAGCCCGCCTCCCTCACGAGGGACAGCGTCTCCTGAAATTCCTCCTCCGTCTCGGTGGGAAAGCCGACGATGATATCCGTCGTGACGGCGCAGTCGGGGATCTCACGGCGAAGAAGGGCGATCTCCTCGAGGTATTTTTCCCGCGTGTAGCGTCTGTTCATGAGGGATAAAATGCGGTTTGAGCCCGATTGTACGGGCAGATGGATGCAATTGCAGATTTTTTTGTGCTTTTTGACGACCGAAACGAGCTCTGCGGAAAAATCCTTGGGATGCGAGGTCATGAACCGCAGACGGAAGTCCCCCTCGACGCTTGCGCACCTGTCAAGAAGCGCGGGAAAGCTCGTCCCGTCCGTGCCGCGGTAGGAGTTGACGTTTTGCCCAAGGAGCGTGATCTCCTTGTAACCCTCCCGTGCAAGCTCCCCGACCTCACGGACAATGTCGTCTGCGCTGCGTGAGCGTTCTCTCCCTCGCACATAGGGCACGATGCAGTAGGAGCAGAAATTGTTGCAGCCGTACATGATATTTACCCATGCCCCGGGATAGCCCGTCCGCACGGGAGTGATGCCGTCCTCCGTCTCCTCACGCTCCTCCCTGAGGGAAAAGACACGCTTTTTCTGTGCCCGCTTTCTGTCGATGAGCTCGCCGAGCTCGTTCAGGTTATGGGTGCCGAAAAGGATGTCGACAAATGGAAATTTCTCTCTGATGAGCTCTGCCTTGCCCTTCTCCTGCGCCATGCAACCCCCGACGGCGATGATGAGGTCCTTTTTCTCCCGCTTGTGCCTTTTGAGTGCGCCGATGTTGCCGAAAGCATGGTTTTCCGCATTTTCACGAATACAGCAGGTGTTGAAGACGATGATGTCGGCGTCGTCGATGTCTGTCTCCTCGGTGTAGCCCTTCTCCCTGAGAATGCCCGCGATCTTCTCCGATTCGTGCAGATTCATCTGACAGCCGTATGTGACGATGTGATATTTCATACTCTGATTTCCGATAAAATTTCTCCCACCCTGCCATGAAGGACGAGGTCGCATTGACTATCCAAGGGCGTAGGGTCACGGTTGATGAGGACGAGATGGCTTCCCCTGAAATAGCTCACAAACCCTGCCGCAGGATAGACGGTGAGCGAGGTCCCCGCAACGATGAGAAGGTCTGCCTTTTCAATGGTGCGGATCGCCCCCTCCACCGTGTCTCCGTCGAGCGGCTCCCCGTAAAGGACGACGTCGGGCTTGATGAGACCGCCGCAGTCACAGCGAGGGACCCCTTTTGTCGCGGCGAGCTGCTCTGCGGAATACCTCCTTCCGCAGCGCAGGCAAGTGTTCTTGTGGACGGTGCCGTGGAGTTCAAAGACCCTTTTGCTCCCCGCCTTTTGATGCAGTCCGTCGATGTTCTGCGTGACGATGGCGAGAAGCTTCCCCCTCTGCTCAAGCTCGGCGAGCTTTTTATGGGCCGCATTCGGCTGTGCCCACAGGGAGAGCAGCTTGTCACGGTAAAACCTGAAAAAATCCTCCGTGTGGGAAAAGAACCAGTCATGGGAGAGCATCGTCTCGGGAGAAACGGTGTATTTCTGACGGTACAGCCCATCCTCCGACCGAAAGTCCGGGATCCCGCTCTCGGTCGAGACGCCCGCCCCGCCGAAAAAAACGATCCTGCTGCTCTCGTCGATCAATTTCTGCAATGTCTTCATATACCGTGATTATACCATAAATGAAAACAATTTTCAATCATCTTTGACGAAAAATACCGTCCCGAAACAGAAAAAAGGAAAGAAATACAAATGCGGCCCGCTTATTTTTTTGTGCGGAACACATACTGTCACAGATGAAAAAAGTCATTCTTGGGATCTTCATACCGCTCGGGGTGCTCTCTGCACTTGTGCTCGGTATGCTGTTTTATTATTTCGGCGTCACGGCGGGCGTCAGACTCGACAGCGAGAGGCTCCGTCTCTCCACCGACTGCGTCCGCGTCTATGACGGGAACGGAGAGCAGATCGAAGCGGCAAGAAGAAGGAGCGTCTCCCTCGACGAGCTCCCCGAGCATGTCCCGCAGGC
Organism: uncultured Clostridia bacterium; assembly: GCA_947627515.1. Taxonomy (GTDB): domain Bacteria; phylum Bacillota; class Clostridia; order Christensenellales; family Borkfalkiaceae; genus Gallimonas. Next base: position 13,130 of record CANQWI010000008.1, on the reverse strand, counting down.
GTTTGTCGCGGTCGAGGACAAACGATTTTACACCCATCACGGCCTTGACTACAGGCGCATCGGCGGGGCACTTCTCAAGAATCTCAAAAGCTTCTCCTTCCGTGAGGGCGCGTCAACGATCTCTCAGCAACTCATCAAAAACACCCATCTCTCCAGCGAAAAGACGGTGAATCGCAAGCTGAAGGAACTGAAATTGACACGTGCGCTTGAAAAAAGGTACTCTAAGGAGGAGATCATCGAGCTCTATCTCAACTCCATCTACTTCGGCCACGATGTGTTCGGCATCGCTGCGGCAGCAGATTTCTACTTCGGAAAGGAGGCCGAGACGCTTACGCCCGCAGAGAGCGCGATGCTTGCGGCACTCGTCAGATCCCCCAACCGCTATTCCCCCTTCCGCAATGCCGAGGCCTGCCTTTCAAGGAGAAATTTTGTGCTCGGACTCATGGCCGCACAGGGGTATCTCGATGAGGAGGCCCTCTCCGTTGCAAAAAGCACTCCGCTTCCCGACCTCCCCTCCGAGGCAAAGAGCGGAGACAGCTACCTCTCGCTCGTGTTTGATGAGCTGTTAGATGTCTTCCCGGGCGCAGATGCGGGAGATTACGGGTCCATCCGTGTCTACACCTTTCTCGACAGGACCCTGCAAGACAAGCTGGAGAGTCTGAAGGCAGACTCGGACATCTGCGCGATCATACGGGACAACATGGGCAACGGTATCAAGGCCTTTTCCTCGACATGCGGCGTTCCCAAAAGGCTCCCCGCGTCGACCCTGAAGCCGCTCCTTGTCTACGGCCCCGCCATCGAGGAGGACATCATCTGCCCCGCAACGCCCATTTTGGACGAAAAAACGGACTTTTCGGGCTACTGCCCCGACGATGCGGGCGGCGCAAGCGGCAAATACATGAGTGCGCGGTATGCCCTTTCGCACAGCGTCAACATCCCCGCGGTCAAGCTTTTGAATACGCTGGGCTGCGAACGGGCGGCAGGCTATCTCGACAAAATGGGCCTGCATGTCGACAGAGAGGACTACTCCCTCGCCCTTGCGCTCGGCGGGATGCGGGAGGGCTTCACGCTCCCCGCGCTTGCAGACGGATATGCGGTCCTTGCAAAGCAGGGTGAATACGCTCCGTCAAGGACGATCTCACGCATCGAAAACAGCAAGGGAAGAGTCCTTTATGAGTATCGGCCGAGAGAAACACCCGTCTTTTCGGAGGAGACGAGCTATCTTATCAGCGACATGCTGAAGACAGCCGTCAAGGAGGGCACGGCGAAAAAGCTCAAAAATCTCCCCTATGACGTCTGTGCAAAGACGGGAACGGCCGAGGGCAAAACGGGAAACACGGACGCCTACACAATTGCCTATACATCCGAGGACACCGTCGGCGTTTGGCTCGGAAATCGGGACAACACGGAGATCTCGGCAACGGGAGGCGGCATGCCCGCAAGCCTCGCACTGGAAATTTTAAAGACGGTCTATCGGGGCCATACGCCTGCCCCGATCCCCCGCGCGGACGGCGTGGAGGAGCTTTCGATCGACATGCAGGAATATGAGACAAACCACAGGATCCTGCTCTCCGACCCCAATTCCCCCTTCCTCGAGGATAGAAAAGAACTTTTCAAAAAGTCTGCCGCGCCCCTTGAAATGAGCACCCGCTATTCTGCGCCGAGGATCTGTGCCCCGACGATTTCCGTCAAAAATGGAACCGTTAACATAGTACTATGTCAGACAGAGTACTATGATTACGTCGTAAAAAGGCAGAATCGCGGAGTCGAAACGGTAATATATCGCGGAAAATATCAAAAATGCATCAGCGACAGCTCGGTGAAGGAGGGCGAGAGCTACCGCTACAGCGTGACCCCGATCTATAAAAATATCGAGGGTGAGACAGTCTATCTCCCCCTCGTTCACATCGATAAAAAGGCAGCTCTCCCCGACGATTGGTGGGAGAATTAAAGCCTTATGATCTCCCGCGTTGAAAGCGCGTCTTCGACAAGCCCCTCGACGTCGAGCTTTTTCTCCTCCTCCTCGATGAAGGGGAGCTTCGGCCTGATGGCGGGGAAATCGGGCAAAAAGACGGTACAGCAATCCTCATAGGGCAGCGTGGACGTCTCGAAGGTCCCGATTTTTTTGGCGACCTCGATGATGTCCTCCTTATCGAAACCGATGAGAGGACGCAAGACGGGAAGAGAGACGACAGCATTTGACGAGGTGAGCCCCTCGAGCGTCTGGCTTGCGACCTGTCCGAGGCTCTCCCCCGTCACGAGGCATCCCGCTCCCACATGTGCGGAGACGCGCTCTGCAATGCGAAGCATAAACCGCCGCAAAAGCGTCACATTCAGCTCTGCGGCGCATTTTTTGTGGATCTCCTCCTGAATATGCGTGACGCTCACCGTAGTGAGACGGGTGACGAGCGTGTAATCGGAGAGCAGCCTTGCAAGCGTCACGACCTTTTCCTTGGCCGCCTCGTTTGTATACGGATAGCTGTGGAAGTGCAAAAGCTCGACGGTCAACCCCCTCTTTGCCATCATATAGCCCGCAACAGGAGAGTCGATGCCCCCCGAGATGAGCAGAAGCCCCCTTCCCGCAGTTGAAACAGGCATCCCGTGCGGCCCGTCACAGAAGGTGCCGAAGACGAGTGCTCTGCCGCTCTCGCGGATATCGACATAGACGGTGTGCGCGGGGGTGTGGACATCCACGCAAAGTGCGGGGAATTCATCGAGAAGCCGCCCGCCGATATGAGCGCTGATTTCCATCGACGTCAACGGATAATGCTTATCTCCGCGGTGCGTTTGCACCTTAAAGCTCCCCTCCGCGGGCACAACGAGCCGTGCGGCCGCATAGATGGCGTCCGGGCTGCTTTCCGTGAGAAGCCCCTGCGAATAGGAGTGCACGCCGAACACTCTCGAGATGCGGCGCATGATCTCCTCCGTCCATTCCTCGTCAAAATTTGCGACAAGATATCTGCCGCTCGTGCGATGGAGCTCGTGACGGATGCCCTTGAGTGCCTTTTCGAGATTGTTTGCAAACACCCGCTCGAAATAGCCGCGGTTCTTGCCCTTGAGATGGATCTCCGCATAGCGGATAATGACGACCTTTTCCATTTATAATGTATTCCTTTGATATTCCTTGGCGGTCGCGTTGAGAATTTCGGCCGCTTCATCGATCTCATCCTGCGTCGTGGTGGGAGAAAAGCTCATGCGGAGCACCCCGTCGAGGACCTCCTCACCGTAGCCGCATGCGGTCATGACGCGGCTGAAGCGGTTTCTAGAGGAGCAGGCACTGCCCGTTCCCACGCACAGCCCCCTGTCCCAGAGCATCCGCTGAAGCACCTCTCCGCGCATCCCGACGGCAGACACCGTGAGAATGTACGGCGAGCTTTTTTCGGGCGAAAGCCGAACAAATATCTCCCGATCCAGCCCCGCAAGCAGTCTTTCACGGTAAAGCGTGAGCCGCGCCGCATCCTCTCTGAGCGTCCTGAATTTATGCTCGGCGGCATAGGCAAACACCGCAATGCCGTAGGTATTCTCCGTGCCGCTTCGAAGGCCGTTTTCCTGCCCGCCCCCATAGACGAGGGGACTGAGTGCGAGCCCCTTGCGTTTAAAGAGTGCCCCAACCCCCTTGATCCCGCCGATCTTGTGTGCACTGACGCTGTAGAGGTCAACCTCCTGTGGGAGAACGGTCGCAAGCTTGCCGAATGCCTGCACGCCGTCGCTTAAGAAGACGGTGCGCGGGTTCTTTTTCTTGACCGCCCTCGCGATAGAGGCGATGTCGTTGACCGCGCCCGTCTCATTGTTGATATGAATGACGCTGACAAGGCTTGTCTTATCGTCCACAAGGGGCAGAATACTCTCGAGTTTGACACTCCCATCCCGCTCCACGGGAGCAAAACGGGGCTCAACGCCGCGATTTTTGAGCTCGGTGACGCTCGCATACACTGCCGCATGCTCCCCCGCCGTCGTTACGACATTGCCGCGTCTTCCAAAAGAAAAAACGGCCTGATTGTCTGCCTCGCTCCCGCAGGAGGTAAAAATGATGTCATACCTCCCCGTTGCGCCCGCATAGCTTAAAAGCGACTCCCGAAACCTTGCAAGAATTTGGGAAACGCGAAAGCCTCCGCCGTAGCGAGCAGAGGGATTGAAGTAGAGCTCTGTCAAAAATTCGGCCGCCCTTTTCGTCGCCTCCTCATCGGGACGGGTGGTGGCGGCATTGTCAAAATAGATCATTCCCGTTCAAATTTATTGACGCCTGCAGACTGCACAAGATACTCGAGCATGGCCTGCCTGCATTCGATCACATACAGCGTTCTTCCGAGCTGACTGCTCACAAGAAGATAGATAAATTCCTTCTCCTCAGCGGGCGTCTTGTTGGGGGTGAGATAGTGCGGTTTGCCCTGAATTCCGCGCAGAACATCCTGAAACGAGGGCTTTTCGCACCGACCGATCCTGAGGATGGAGGCGCAGGAGATCGTCGTCAAATATTTTTTCGATCTCCCGTTGTAAACCTTGGTGACGCGGAGCTCATCCTCGACAAAGGAGTAATCATAGCTGAGATTGAACCGCTTCTTCAAAAACCATGCGACGACGCCGCTTGCAACAAAGACAGCGATAAAGACGACCCAAATCGCCGTGTACATGATCTTGCCGAGCATGGGGAGCGATTTGTCAAGAAAGAAGCCCCTAATGACGGACGTTGCAAAGAAGGCCGTGACGCCTGCAATGGAAAAGCAGATGATCGAGAGCACCAAAAACACCGTGTAAAGCCTTGATTCAGCTCCCGCACGGTTGCAAGACGCACTCTCCTCGTATAGCATATCCTTGAGCATCGCAGTGATCCTTCCTGTGTTTTCTACATTTTAGCACATCCGTTCCCTTCCGTCAAGCAAAAAACTTGAAGGCGGCATTCGGGGAACGAATGGAACATTTTATTCAATATGATATAATAAAAATCCATATTATGTCAGACATAGTACTCTACAAAACCTTTAAAAACAAAATTTCGGCATTTTTCTTAAAAGAAAAACGGCAAACTACGCCGTTTGATCGGGAAAATATTCCTTGAGCTGAGGGAAGAACAGGGCAATTTCATCGGGCGTGAATTGTTCTTCATACGATTTTGCAAAGAGGACCCTTCGCGGAAAGGTAAATTTATCGGAGGAATCCTGCGTCTCGAAGGTGCAGACGAATTTCCGCTTGCTCACCTTGATTTTTGTGCATCCCATCCCTGCGTCATAGGTGTAGGTTTTGCGCCTTGTCCTGACATACAGGACCTTTCCTGCGATCTCAAAGCCTATTGCCGTGCCCATCGAGATACAGAGCGCGTAGAAGCCGTAGACGACGAGATAGACGACAAAAACGGCGGGCGCGATGAACCAGAAGGCGACGTACCCCAAAAAAGCAAAAACGAGCAGGACCATCGTTGTGGGGATCGCGACACAGCTGAAGGTCAAAAACAGCTTCCTGCAGATGTTCACGAATCTCAAGACTGCAGGCTTGTCGATCCTCATTGCTCCCCTCCGAACTCCACGCGGAACTGGGTCAGAAGCTCACCGTCTGCTCTCGCCTCACAGACAGTGTATCCGTCGAAATCCTTCCGATAGAGCACAAGCTCCTTCCCCTCCCTGGCCTGCTTGTTGTAGGCAACCTGAAAGGCAGAGATTCTCTTTCCCTTGAGCTCCTCCATGGAGAAGCAATCGATGAAAAAATCAAGGTAGCGTGTGTTATTGGCGTGGAAATAGTGGTCGCAGTGGGAGACGTTCACCCGCATGCGGTAGCTCTCCTCCCCCTCTGAAAGCTTTGGGATCTTCCAGCTCGGGACCTCGATCGTTTTTTCGTTCCTGTAAGGACAGCTTGCATTCGTCTCTCCCAGCTTGTCCGCGGTCAAAAGGGACATCGTCCCCATGTCGACAAGACACCAGCGCGAGGCGAGGGCGGCGACCTCCTCCTCTCCGACGAGAACGCGATAATCCCGCTCGAAAAAGACATGACGGGGCGGGAGCGGCCACGTTTCGACGGTGATGCTTTCTCCGAGACGAATTGGACGGTGAAGCTTGCAATAGGTGCTTACGACGAGGAAACCGTAGTTGTGCGGCCTCAGGTCGTCATACCCGAAGCCGAGCTCATCCGCGCTCAGACAGGCCGACTCCTGCACAAGCGCAAGGAGAGACGTGAGCGACAATTCATCCTTAAAATCGAAATCCGAATACCGAAGCTCGTAGGTTTTTCTGTTGCAATAGGCCATAGTGCCTATATTATATCACGCCGAAGGGCGGTTGTCAAATACTATGATGTCTCTGTTGCGAGATAGGAAAGCGCACCCGAGAGGATCGCTGAGGAAATTTTTTTCTGATATTCCTTCGTCACGAGCAGTTTTTCATCCTCTGCATTGGACAAAAAACCGCACTCGACAATCACGGAGGGATACTCGCTGCAGTTCAGGACATAGTAGTCCCCTTTGAGCGCACTGGATTTTTTCACACATTCGGGCATCTCATTAAGAGAATTCTGGATGTGCGTCGCGAGGGAACGGGAGGACAGAGAATCCTCCCGAAAAAACACCTGTGCGCCCCTTCTCGAGCGCATGGAGAAAAAATTCTGATGCACGGAAATGACAAGTGCGGGAACGCTCTCGTTGATGACCTCGCTGCGCCGTTTCATGTCCCTCTTCTTGTATCCGCTCGTTGCAGCACCGTACAGCCCCGCCTCCGTCGGACGCGTTTGGATAACATAGAATCCCGCATCCTCAAAATCCTCCTGCAGGATCCGTGAAAGGGAGAGGTTGATGTCGCTCTCCTTCTGTCCCGTTTCGATGCCCACGACCCCGCCGTCAATGCCCCCGTGCCCCGCGTCAATGACGACAACGAGACGGCTTGTCTGCGCGGCCGTGCGGGAAAGCGCGAAAAAGCAGACGCCGAACGTCATGGCGACGGCGAGAAATACGCTCAAAAGTCCCATCGCCACCCGATGGCGATAAAAAAAATTCATACAATAATGTATGAATCTTAAAGTGATTTTAGAATCCGAAAGGGCTCATGGGACCGGTCTGCCGCTCAACGATGCGCTGAGGATATGTATGCGTCGATCGCCCGTGCGGCCCTCCTTCCCGCGCCCATGGCGAGAATGACGGTCGCAGAGCCCGTCACGGCGTCCCCGCCCGCAAATACGCCCTCGAGCGAGGTTTTTCCGTCCCCATCGGCTGAAATCTCCCCGTGCGGCTTCGTCTCAAGCCCTGCAGTCGTCCTTTGAAGGAGCGGATTCGGTGAGGTGCCGAGTGCGAGAATGACGCAATCTGCCTCCAGTCTGAACTCGCTCCCGACCTTTTTCACAGGTCTCCGTCTTCCGCTCTCGTCGGGTGCGCCGAGCTCCATCTCCACGCATTCGACCGCGCAGACATTGCCCTCTGCATCTCCCAGCAGCTCGACGGGATTTGTGAGAAGTCTGAGCTCCACCCCCTCCTCCCGGGCATGCAGGATCTCCTCCTTGCGGGCGGGAAGCTCCTCCATCCCCCTCCTGTAGACGATCGTGACCTCCGCACCGAGCCGCTTTGCCGTTCTTGCCGCGTCCATGGCGACATTGCCGCCTCCCAAGACCGCGACCCTTTTTGCATGGTAAATGGGCGTCTCGCTGTCCTCCTCGTATGCCCGCATGAGGTTGGCGCGGGTGAGATATTCGTTGGCAGAGAAAACGCCCTTGAGATTCTCTCCCCTGATACCCAAAAAGCGGGGAAGACCTGCGCCCGTGCCGAGAAAAACGGCCTCAAAGCCGAGCTCCGTCCTCAGCTCCTCCACCGAGTAGAGACGGCCGATCACGCTGTCCGTGCAAAGCTTTACTCCCATTGCAATGAGATTTTCCACCTCTCGCTTGACGATTTCCTTGGGGAGACGAAATTCGGGGATGCCGTAGCTGAGCACCCCGCCCGCGGCATGGAGTGCCTCAAAAACGGTCACGTCGTACCCCATTTTTGCAAGATCCCCCGCACAGGCGAGGCCTGCGGGGCCCGACCCGACGACGGCGACCCTGTGTCCGTTTGAGATCGGACGCTCGATTGCGCCCGCACCCGCATAATGCATGTCTGCCGCAAAACGTTCCAGACGGCCGATGGCGACGGGCTCCCCCTTGATCCCGCGGATACAATTCCCCTCACACTGCCTCTCCTGCGGGCAGACACGGCCGCAGACGGCGGGAAGCGAGGAGCTCTCCGAAATGATACGGTAGGCCGCTTCAAAATCCCCTTCGGCAATTTTAGCGATAAATTCGGGGATCGCGACCGAGACGGGACAGCCCTTCACACAGGGGCGGTTTTTACAGGAAAGACACCGCTCGGCCTCGCACACGGCGGTCTCCGCGTCATAGCCGAGGGCGACCTCTTTAAAATTATGATTCCTGACAAGAGGGTCCTGTACGGGCATGGGGTATTTTGTCTCGCGTCTGTTGTACATCAGCTCTCCTCCTTGCGAAAGAGCCTGCAGCTCTTCTCTCGCGCCCTCTGCTCGGCGGGCAGATAGCTGCGGTTACGCAGGATGGCCTCGTCAAAGTCCACCTTCTGCGCGTCAAAATCAGGGCCATCCACACAGGCAAACCTTGTCACGCCGTCCACGGTCACACGACAACAGCCGCACATGCCCGTCCCGTCGATCATGATCGGATTCATGCTTGCGATCGTCTTGACGCCGTACGGTCTTGTGGTAGCGGCGACGTATTTCATCATGAGGAGCGGACCGATCGCATAGACGGCGTCGTATTCTCCCCCGTCGAGGAGCCGCTTTAAGGGGCCGCAGACATTGCCCTTCTCCCCCGCACTGCCGTCGTCCGTCGTCAGCGTAAGGGTCGAGGAGAGTGCCCTGAACTCCTCCTCGAGGATCACAAGCTCACGGCTGCGAAACCCGACGACCGTATGCACCTCGGCGCCGAGCGCGTAAAGCCGCTTCGCAACGGGAAGCGCGATCGCACAGCCAACGCCCCCGCCCACGACGATCGCTCTTTTTACCCCCTCGACCTCCGTGGGATTGCCGAGCGGACCGACAAAATCGGCGAGAAATTCTCCCTCCCGCTTTGCATTGAGCTTGGCCGTCGTTCCACCGACGACCTGAAATATGACAGCGACCGTCCCTCTTTCAACATCCGTCCCCGCAACGGTCAGGGGAATGCGCTCCCCCCGTTCATCGACACGGAGAATGATAAACTGCCCCGCAAGTGCCTTTTGTGCGATGCGGGGAGCCTCCAACTCGATCATGGTGACGTCCCCGTTGAGCGGTCTTCTGGAAAGTATCCGTACCATGCCTTTATCTTATCATGACGGCGGCAAAAAGTCAATAGCTCATAAAAATTGCATAAATTTTCGTGCAAAGCAAAGCGAAATCCTTGACTTTGCATACGTCTTTGGGTATAATTAAAACGTTCACAAATTAAATATTCGGAGAGTGACCAATGGCAAATGTCAAAATCGTCACCGATTCGAACAGCGGCATCACCCAAGCGGAGGCAAAGAAACTGGGAATCTCTGTCCTTCCGATGCCCTTTCTGATCGATGGCCGGGAATTTTTTGAGGACATTAACCTTACACAGGCTGAGTTCTACACGCATCTGAGGGGAGAAGCGAGCGTCTCCACCTCCCAACCCGCGATCGGCAACGTCACCGACCTTTGGGATGAGCTCCTGAAGGACGGCAGCGAGATCGTCCATATCCCCATGTCGAGCGGGCTTTCGGAGTCCTGCCATACGGCAGAGAGCCTTGCAAAGGACTATAACGGACGGGTGCAGGTCGTCGACAACCAGCGCATCTCCGTCACCCAAAAACAGAGCGTGTATGACGCGATGGAGCTCGCAAAGCAGGGCAAATCTGCGGCAGAAATCAAGGAAATCCTGCTGAAGACCAAGTTTGACAGCAGTATCTATATCTCCCTCGACACGCTGAAATATCTCAAAAAGGGCGGCAGGCTCACCCCCGCGGCAGCTCTCATCGGCACGATCCTGAGGATCAAGCCCGTCCTGCAGATCCAGGGCGAGAAGCTTGACGCCTTTAAAAAGGTCAATACGCTGAAGAAGGCCAAGGAGGTCATGCTCGAAGCCATGCAGAGAGACTTTGCGACCCGCTTTAAGGAGATCGTCGAGCGCGGTGAAATGCAGCTCAACATCGCCTATACCGCGGAGGATGACGAGGCGAAAATCTTTGCGGAGGAGGTCAGGGCGGCGTTCCCGAACGTCCCGCTCGGCTTCATCGATCCCCTCTCGCTCTCGGTCTCCTGCCACATCGGCCCGGGAGCTCTCGCCATCGCCTGCGCAAGGGTCGTCAAATAAACTTTACGGCTTGCCAATCGGCAGGCCTTTTTTTGAAGCGAGAGCAAAATTCAAAAGATGCTTTTTTAAAACCGTAACGGCGGGTGCACAGGAATGCGCACCCGCCGTTACTCAACCAACGTAACAAATCAATATTCTTTTCTGCCCAACAAAAAATCAACCGAGACATCAAATAAATCGGCAAGCCTTGCAAGATTTTCAAGCGTGGGCTCTGAGCTTCCGTTTTCATAACGGATGTAGGATGGTTGGGATATTCCGAGTGCATCTGCGACCTGTCTCTGTGTCAATCCGCAGAGCGTTCGTGTTTCTTTCAATTTTTCCTGAAATACTTTCATAATTTCTCTTGACAATTATAGCAAACCGTTATATAATATGTGCAAATATAGCAGTATGCTATCAAACACGGAGGATTTTTATGAGATGTAAAAATTGCGGTAGCACCAACATCACAACTGAAACAAAACAAAAATCAAGATTTAGTTGGGGAAAAGGTTTTTTAGGATCACTCCTATTTGGTTCTGGTGGAGCTGTGGCCGGCGTGAATGGGAAAACCAAAACCACGACCACCTATCAATGCATGGCATGTGGGCTGATGGGAGACCTTATTACTGTCATGATGGATGGCGACGTAGAAGGCGAAATCGAATCGGCACTTCGTTACAACAATGTTTCAAAACTGAAAAACTTAAAGTCGAAATACAGGAATATCGAATGGACGCCGCCAATGAACGGGAACGGGTATCCGCAGACATACGGAGTAACGACCCAAGACAGCGATGATTATATTTCGCCATTTGATGTAGAAAACGGCGCGTTAAAAAAATATCGGGGAAAAGGTCCTGTTGTATTCCTTCCGGAACGTGTTACATCTATCGGAGACTCTGCATTTGAAAGATGCGAAACCATTACTACTGTTTATATTTCGAACAATGTTAAATCGATTGGGGGAAGCGCCTTTTCATTTTGCGCAAAACTAAACTCAATCACAATTCCTAATAGTATTAAATCGATTGGGGGAAGTGCCTTTGAGGGCTGCGTCAATCTGGAATCGATCATAATTCCAGAGAGTGTTACCTTCATTGACTCTTCCGCCTTCGCAAAATGTAAGAAGCTCGCCTCTGTTACAATACCGAATTCTGTTACCTATCTCGGAAGCTCGGCGTTCTCAGACTGTGAAAGCCTTACTTCAATCGATCTTCCGGAACACCTTACGGCAATAAAAGACAATACTTTTTTAGGCTGTGAAAATCTTATTTCCGTTAAACTTCCCAAAAAACTCACTTCTATTGGAGATAGTGCCTTTGCGTCCTGCAAAAAACTCACATCAATCGAAATTCCCGATGGTGTTACTTCCATTGAGGATAACACCTTTGATACTTGCGAAAGTCTCACATTTGTAAGCATCCCGAATAGTGTGACTTCGATTGGAGAAGATGCTTTTGCGTTTTGCGAAAACCTTGAATCAATCGAAATTCCAAACAGTGTGACCTCTATTGGCGCGGGCGCATTTAGCTTTACTAACATTTCTTCAATTGTAATTCCGTCAAGCGTTACATCAATTGGCGATAATATTTTCGCAAGCTGTTATGCACTTGAAACCATTACTGTGGATTCTGGAAATAAATATTTCCGTAGCGAAGGAAATTGCTTGATACGTATCGAAGATAACACACTCGTAGGGGGATGTGCAACCAGCGTGATTCCGGAATATACTACTTCGATTGGTAAAAACGCATTTTGGGGCATAGAAATATCGTCAATTGTAATTCCAAAGAACATAACCTCAATCTGTGCCTCCGCCTTTAATTCCTCAAGCTTGAATTCCATCACAATCCCTCGGAATGTTTCCTTTATAGGCGCGGAAGCTTTTTCGAACTGTGATGATTTGGAATCGATTGAATTTTCCGATCCGCACGGTTGGGTTTTATTGACCGAGGAAGATAGTGAAGGTGAACTTATTGATGATGAAATTCTGAGCGATCCGGAATCCGCGGCAGAATTTATAAAAGATTTGGATGAGAATTCCTACCTTTGCAAAAAAATCAAAAATAAATAATAAAAGGAGATAACAAATTATGTCAGACATGGGAACAAAAGAAGCAGCGGCACTTTGGGGCGTTTCTCAAAGGACAGTCGCAAATTGGTGCAGGAACACGGCAGACGAAAGAATCACACAAGATAAGAAGGGTAGCCCCTACATATCCCGAAGGTTTATCCGAATCCATTTGCAAAACAAAATAAATCATCAAAATAAAATTTATTTTGATAAATAATGTCCACGCAGAGATGCGGCACCTGTTATGAGTGCCGCATCTCTGCGTGGTATATGATTTCGTCTGTGCCCGAGGGGTTTTCCGTGAGGAAAACTCCGAGGGCACAGTTTCTTTTGCACCCCCTTCCCTACCCCTCCCCCTCAGGTATGAGGGGGAGGGCGATTCTGACTTCGTTTGAGGGGATTCTTCGCGTGCGACTAAGAATGAGCGTTGCGCCCACGGACTGCGTTCAAGGGATTCTTCGCTGCGCTCAGAATGAACGGGGGCGATAAGGGCGTCAGAAGGTGCCCTTTTTTCTTTTATAGAAACCGCGCTGTCGGGTCTCAATGAGATGGTATTCCTGCTCACGCTTGAGGTCGAAGATGCTGGGGCTTTTGGGGGTGGAAAAGCTCAGCCTCCCGCCGATGTCTGCCGCTTCCGCATATCCGAACGCACAGAGACACACGGGGACCCCGTACAAAAACGCCTGCGCCCGCATGAGGGTCTGCTCGAGGCTCTCGCTCAGCTCCTCGAAGACGCAAAGCACGACCTCTGCACCGCAGACGGAGAGCGTCTCAATGACGCGCG